>JAFXDK010000069.1 GCA_017521805.1 Ruminococcus sp.
AAACTGGTCGGCATCAGATATACAACAGGATATGGTTCAGATGCTTGGAGATAACTTTTTCGTATTACACGGCTGGGAAGAAACGGGAATATCATTTAAGCGCCTTACAAGAAAGCGTCAGTCTGAAATAAACGAAAAAGTAGTTCTGGAACTTATGAATCTTGGTTGGGACGACTATAATCTTACAAATGCAGTAAACGACTTTAACCGAAATAACGATGATTATCGTATTAATGTTTTAAAAAATCCTGCATACAACCTGGACTACGAGGACGAAAACTATGAGGAAGCTTTTGAGGAAGCTAACAAAGAGTTTACGATGAAACTGCTTACTGATGATGCTCCTGATATTGTAATTTCCCCTGACTACGAATCTATACGCAATTTATGCAATAAAGGAGCTTTTACTGACCTTTATACTCTTATGGAAAATGACAGCGAAATGAACAAATCTGCATTTTTGCCTAATGTCATTGAAGCTCTTGAATCTGAAAACGGTGCACTTTATTGCCTGCCCTCATCATTCAGCGTAAATACGCTCATAGTAAAATCAAAGTTCTATAACAAGGAAAACTGGACAATGGATGATATGATTTCTGTATATGACAGTGCTGAAAAGGACGTTTACAAATGGATTGAACGTGACAGAATGATGCATCTTCTTCTGATAGGAACTGATTTTGTAGACGAGAATAACGGCACTTGCGGTTTTAATTCTCCCGAATTTATTGAGCTTCTTAACTTCTGCAAGAGATTTCCTGTGGAACTGGACCGACCTGCAAAGAATTATGACAGCCCCGAACAATCAGAGGCATATAATCAATTCAATATCGATCAGTTCCATAGCCACCAGCGAGATGAAAATCTTATTTACCCACTGCAATTAGCAAGCAGCCACAGTATAGGCGGTGGTTATTCATATCCAAAAGCATTGTTTAACGAAGATGTTACCCTCGTCGGTTATCCCTCTACTAATGGGCAGGGAAGTAAATTCATGCCCTACAATAATTTTGCTATAACCGCCAATTGTGAGTATAAAGAAGCTGCATGGGAATTTATAAAGGAATATATAAAGGAATATATAAAGGCAGATTATGCATATATTTCTGTTCTTGAAGAAAACTTTGAAGCTACACTTGACAGTTGGACAACATTGCCAGGTGTATTTGCAATGGGAGCAGAAAACGGCTACTACGAGGACGACGGATTGAAAGTATATCCTCTGACGCAGGAAGAAAGAGAAAATATTGAGGAATATATCCGCAATACTACAGCACTTCTTCCAAGTGAGCAGACTGCACTTAATGACATAATTTACGAAGAAGCCGAAGTATTTTTTGCCGACGCTCAGACTGCTGAGGCGGCAGCAGAAAGAATTCAGAAACGTGCTGAAATTCTCGTAAGTGAACAGAGTTAATTGGTGGAGCATTATAACAGAAAGGAAGCTGTCGGAATCGGCAGCTTCCTTTTTACTGTTGAATTATGATTATTGCTCCACCAATTATGCCTTGCCGAAAAGACGAATGCAGAAAGGAAATTTATCAAGGAAGAAAAACGAAGAAATGCTGTCGCATTTCAAGTTTTTCTGACGCAGAGAGGTTTTCTTTCTGCTGAGTATTTGATGGCAAGGTTTAGTTTTGGGAGCAATGTTGCAGATCTGCTTTCCAGCCGTCCATGTGGGCGGGAATATCGCCCTCATCTGTAGTGCCTACTGCCTGTATAGTCTGGGAAATGATATTTACGCTCAGAAAGTATTCTGTATACGGTGATTCGTTCGCAGGCTCGCATTTTACAATAAACGGAGATGTGTTGCCCGTTTGTATCGGAGAATTGTAATAATAGAATCCGTCATCTTTTTTTGTCCAGTCTCCGCCGATTTCAAGGATATAATCTGTATCTTCAATCGGATTTTCAATGCGGACATTTCCGTTTTTATCTTTCCAGTTTACTACAATAGCACATCTGACGTAAACGGGATACCCTTTGTCTGTGATTTCAATAGACACATCTTCCTTTAAATTATTCCTGAATGTTTCGTTTATTAGTGGATTGGCGGAAACGGCAGGGGTAAATATATTTTCAACCTTGTCTGTACTTTTCAGAAAAAGCGCAAGAACTGATGCCGCTGCAACTGATGTAATCAATGCTGCAATTAATAATATTCCGATTTTTTTCATATGATTATTTTTCACACTGCCGCCTCCTTTCGTTTAAGAATCCTGATTGAACAAATTATCTTTGTTTGATTCGCCGCCAAGCCAATTTTTATCGTTTCGGTTATTAGTGAAAGTTACTTGGTTTATCTCTGTATCTTTTACAGTTACAGATTTTTCCGAACTGCTGGAATCGAGTTCATATCGCCAGTCCCAATCAGTGATTTCGGTTATTGTATAATTGCCGCAGGGTAAATCCTTGATTGTAATACTTCCGCCGCCCTTGACCGTAACAATCAGTTCATTGCTGTTTTCATCAGTAATACGATAAATGAAATTATCATTTTCTGAGCCTCCGCTCTGGGTTATGGTGATATCAGCAGTTTTAATGCCGAAAATAGCATAAAATGTTGTATCCTCATTGTTCGTCGGCTTGAAATTAATATCATCAGGGTCAAATTTCATAGTATCCGCTACCTTTTGTGTACCTTGTTCATCGCGATACCAGCCCTTGAACTCATATCGTACATCATCAAACAACATAGCTGTTGAACCCTGCGCACCATTATTTTCGCCTACAATTTCATAGGCAAGAGATAATTGTCCGAAATTTTTATCTGTTTCCGGTTTGCATATAGCCTTGTAATTTAGGGTGTAGAACGTTTTTTTCTGATAATACACATTTATAATATTCAACTTCAGATTTTCTCCTGATTCCGCACGGATTTCAACAGTACGTTCAGCTTCGCCAATTCTTGTGTATAAATTATTGTCTATTGTAAGTGTATCAGGAGCGGAATGGGTGACAATCGTACCAAGAATGTGTAAATCAGATGTTTTATCTATTGTTTCAAGTATGGTGTTTTCATTTCCGTATTCGCGATAATATATAACATAACCGTATGTAAGTCTGTTATAATAAAGGTCGATTATCAGAATGTTTCCGTCTGCAACACCTTTTCCTGTTTCAACATTGCCATTTATAGTTGTCAAATTGGAAACGAATTCGAAGCCCGGAATTGTAATTACAGAATCCGTCGGATTTATCTCTGTGTTAAGATTTACAATTTCTGTTTCGGTTGTATACAGCGTATAACCATTTCCGTCAGTATTCTGAATATGGTGATTGACCTGATACAGTGCTTCTGTAGTATTTGAAGTATAATAGAATGTGATAACATTATTCTGATATTCTGCCTCGATTGTATCATATGCCGCAAGAACAAGGGTTTTTGATACAGCGTCAGCTATCATGTCCTTAACGTATTCGAAA
The DNA here is from genome assembly GCA_017521805.1 of Ruminococcus sp. Lineage (GTDB taxonomy): Bacteria > Bacillota > Clostridia > Oscillospirales > Ruminococcaceae > Ruminococcus. The sequence goes on from JAFXDK010000069.1 coordinate 3,427, forward strand.
TGTTCGGAAACAATAGAATATTTTGAAGCTACTTGTTTTGATTGGTGTACTTCTTCGCCTGTCTGAGAATTTACGTATCTTACTGTATAGCCTACAGATGCTTTTTTGATGTATTCAAAGACATATGTATTCGGCTCGGAATCCTCTGTATTCTGCTCAATAAGAATTGAATGGCTGGGTACAATGGGCCACCAATTTTCACCACCCTCCTGCCATACGTGAGAGGCGTTGAGAGCATTATCGCCTTTAGCCTGAAATGTTTTTGTTTTACCGATAAAAGCAGTTCCGTCGGTATCGTCAGCAACGGTGATATCGGTTCCCTGTTCCACATATTTTACATGATACTTTGCAGTAACTTTTGATGACCATTCTGCAAAGAGTGAAAGTTCTTTTGTTACAGGAATGCTATACGGGTCAAAACGAACTTTATTATTTTTGTTGTCGTAGTAATACCAGCCCGTGAACTGTGCATCTTCAACGGGACGGACAAGATTTTCACTGTTGGGAATATCCGTTGTGAACATCAATTCGTTATGAAGCGTCTGATTTGAAGCGAATACGTTTTCTTTGTTGATGTAGTCGTTGTAGTTGCCATAGAATGTTACATTGTGTTTTATCTTTTCCCATTTCGGAAAGAGAGCTACATTGTCAGCAGGCATTCTTGCTGTTGCAGAAAAATCAAATTCAGTTCCCTCGTAACATTCGGACGTTGTATACCAACCCGAAAATTTGTAAAAATCCTTTTGGGTGGAGTCGGGATAAACAGGAATATAATTATATTTATTTAACAAAGTTTCGTAAGGAACGCTGTATTTTAACTCGTCATTATTATTGAACACAAGGTCGTATGAATTTCTGGAATAGTAGAAATTTGCATTGTACGATGGCATTTCTGTAGTGCCACCTTCATGTTCCAGAACAAAATTATCATCATTCTGTGTCCATGATGTACTTACGTGAGAAAAACCGTCCAATGCTGTCGGTGTCTGCTCATTATACGCTTCATTTGTATCAAAAGTATTGTATACAGCGTGTTTTTTGTAAGTTACGCCGTTGTAAACATGAGATTCATCAGCAGTTTCACCCTCGAGAACAGGAACATAAACGTGATAAATCCACTGTCTTGACCAGTTCCAATCAAGAGAAAGAGAGTTTGTCCAGAATCCCAGAAACGGAATGATTGTTCTGTCTGGCTTATCTTTAATCAAAATAAACTTATCAAGTTTCTGGTATTCACCTTTAATCGTGTTATTATCTTTAAACAATTCAGCTTTAACTGAATTATAATAACTGTCAGTTGTTGGATTCCATGCTCCGAAGAAATTCATACGTCCGTTTGCTTGAATTGGCTCCATATCATTAATAGGCCATTTTCCTGCAAGGCTTTCTTCATATTTTCCCGTTATAGTAAAATAGCAGTAGGTATATGCTCCGACAACTTCTTCGCCTTGTGTTTCCTGATATCTTTCGCTCAGAACGGGCAAATCATGACTGTTTACATTACTCCAAATAGTGTCAGCAAGATATATAGTAGGTACATCATCACCATATACTTCATTTGTAGCAAAATTATTTGTTCTTGTACAAATCTGAGAATTAAGTGCTATATTGTGTATATCTCCTATATACCACCTGCTTCCATTATCATTACCTGTCCAGCCTGCAAGACAATTATGTGAACCTTGATAGTCGTTGAGATACTGTCGATTCTCTGATAATGACCAGCATCCGTCATCATCATTTTTAGTTATGTTGATTATTGTAGGGGTAGAAGTAAAACCGGAAGAACCGTTTCCTATAGTAAGATATTGCCCAGCTGAATTTTTCACATAATAACCGCCGTCAACAGCCTCAAAAGTAAATTTTTCCATGTAATCATAATTACCAAATGCAAGACGATTCTGATTATTATAGTCATAGCTTGTAAGATATTTGCTTGCTGTTTTAGAATAAAGATAATAAGATTCACCCGATGTTATTGAAGTAATATTTATTGGTACATTTGCTTTTTCATTTGTTTTATATCTCGCATAATAAAACTTTAAAGTATAAACTCTCCGCTTAAAATAAACATTAAGAATGGTAGAACCGTCACCCTCGACAACTTTCTCTTGAACTTTTAAATCGTCGTATACGAAATAATCCTTATCATCGTAATCCCATTCTGTATAGTAGTCATCGCTGTTGACAGTAGTACCTGATAAAGCCTGTTTCTGAATACTTGAGTTGTAACTGTAACCGTCATTATTTGCATTTTCCGTCCAGAAAATAACCGTAAAATTTGTATCTACCGCTTTCCAGACAGCCGTATATGTTGTATCTTGGGCAGGTACTTCACCACTTGTGAATTTGCTTACGTTGCCATTTTCGTCCCTCCAACCCTCGAATATATATCCGCTTTTATGAGGTTCGGCTATATTAAAATGGGTATCATATTTTGCATATATTGGCTCAACACCATAACCGCCGTCAAGCTCGAAATTCATAAGTACATAGTTTCTGTCATAGTAAATCTGAAATACTGTTGAACCGTCAGCCGCTATAACATCAGGCTCGTGAAAAAGTGTAGTAAATCCCTCGAATTCGATATTTTCAAGCTCTGCAGGATATGTACCTGTAATACCGCTTTTATCAGTATAACTTGAATCAAGGTTCAATCTCTCTGTATAGAGGTCGTTTTCGATATTCTGGAAATAATAACGGACGCGGTATTTTACTTCCGCAGGAACGTAATATATCACAATTGTTTTATCTTCATTGAGATTTGTGTAATTTATAGTAGTTTTAAGCGCATTTTCAGCGTTATCATCAAGAGACATAACAGCCTTATATCCCGGAATAATAGGGTTTGTTATTTGCACATCTATATCTGAACCCTTTGCATAAACTGCTTTGTAAGGGTCATAAGCAGGGGAGCCGTCAGTAAATTTGTATTCAACCGAAATGGTATAGTATGTATCTGCAAAACTTACGGTTGCAGATATCCCGGCAGCTACAACCAAGGCTATCATTGCAAACAGAATAACTACGGCTTTCTTTATTTTTATATTCACACTTATTCACCCTCTTTAATGTGATTTAGGAATAATTCTTCCGCTGTATAACCCTCAGCTGCTTGTATCATATATCCGCGGAAACTTATGCTGAATTTGTTTTCTGAATTGTTTTTTATTGTATAATTCTGACTTACATAAATTTTATTATTTTTTACTATCTCGATTTTATCTTTTTTCTCATTGGCTTTTACTATATCTTTATAAAAGTACACTTCTCCGCCGTTTTTGCCTGTGATATTCTCAATTTTTCTCCATTCATCGCGTAATTCAAATGTGACTGTATCAGGCACATTATCTTTTGAAACTTCGATATACAGATAACAGGGAACTTCATTTTTTCCGTCAGTGACAACATAAGGATTTTTCGGAATATCCACTCCGGGAACAACATATTCGTATTCAATCCCGTTTTCCGTACCGCTGCCGAATTTGTATATACTGTTTGCAGACATCTTTTCGTTGATATCGGAAATGATATCAACTGAAGTCTCTTTCAGTTCGATTCCCGCCATTGCAGAAATTCTTGAGGATTCCTGTGTACTGTCGGAAAAAGTGTATTTCGCATAAAGACCGCATACCATACGCGTTGAAATCATCGTCAACATGAGAAGAATCCCTGCTGCTCTTAGAATTCCATTATATGTCAAAAGGTGCGATTTTGCTTTGTCGGAAACCGCTTTCTTCACAAAATCACACCCTTTCTTTTCATTGATTTTTGATTTTCCTGATTTCTTCCTTTATCTTCTCCTGTTCATCAATGGCTTTCCGACGTTCTTTATAGTATGGCAATTCAAACAGAACAATTGCACCAATGAGCATAATCAGAAAGCCTGCGGGAGATTTAAGAAACATCACAACAGCACCTGCTTTGTGGATTCTTGCAATTCCTTTGCCCTTGATATACTCTTTTTTTACGGGTGAATCTTCAATATTGTTTGCATCGCCCTTTGTGACTATTTCATTGCCGTCTATTGAGATTATTCTGTGCATAATCAGTGAGTTATCCGATTGATAAACAACTACATCACCGACTTTATAATCATCGGATTTTTTTACAATTACTAAATCATCTACAGAATACGCAGGCTCCATACTGCCCGAAAGTACAGCAGATATGCCGAATCCGAAAGGCATTGGCATAGCATTTCCTACCAGTGTTTCCGCATTCCATGAATACAGCGCTATTCCAAGGAAAAGACTGATAATAAACAGAAGAACTGCTCTTGAAAGTGTTCCGATTGTTTTTTTAAATTTACTCATTTGATTCCTCGTTTTTGCGGCAATGTCCTGTAAAGAGGCATACAGCCGCGATAATCAGCATAAAGCCAAAAATATTAACTATCAGATGTATTGGCATAATATCGCCTGTTTTCGGACTTTCAAGACCGGCGTCCTCGTCCGCAGAATTATCATTATAAGCCGCTGTTGTATTGATTCTGATAGTCAATGCAAGGTCGTTGCCAACAGCAAGATCCCCGAGCATTGTGTCATATTCATCATTGCCCTGTTCGTAAGGCCATTCCCATTCCAGTGTGTAAGAAGCAAATCTGCCGATACCGAGAGCGCCGCTGTCAGTTACTTTATTCAGTTCAAGCACATGTGCTTTATTGGAATTATCACCAAGGAGATAATTATTGTTGTAATCCTGAACCCTTGCTTTTACGGGTATATTCAGCTCTGTGCCTGAAATCCACGCCTCCATATTCATGGTGTAATCAAGAGATGTTCCGCCTGTATTCTCCAGATAAAAAGTGTATTCCCCCGAAGTACCCGGAGCAATAAGCTTATCAGTGTTTTCAGAGGCACCGTTTACGGTCATTTCTCCTGTTGTATTATCGTATGAAATACGAAATATATCAACATTTGTTTCAGCCTGCCACACCGTATCCTTATCATATGCACGGAAAAAGGGAGAATCAAGCTGTATTGCCTCAGAATTTCGTGGGGCATCAGCAAAATCTGTTTTATCAGGTGAAATAACTGTAATTCGCGTATTACCGTCGGATTTTGTCAAAGGAATGATATTGAATACTTCGGTTTCGGAATATAAGCTTATTCTGTCGAAAAGAACAGCTAATGAAGCCATTTCGCAAAGAATAAGCAGAATGAGCGATATACCGAGCAGTTTGCTTTTTCTACCATGTTTTACATCCACAGCTGTCCCTCCTTTTCTTCGGCATTTACCGCAGTCCGAAAACTCGGGCGGCTGTAAAAACCGAAGTATGTGCAGGCATTGCCACATATGCCTGCACAACTTCAATAGGTCTAATTATTTATCTGTTAAAAGTAATAAAAATCAAATAATTAGTCAACCTGTGTTACAGTTACAGCAATTTTAATTTTTTCTTCAAGATTATAATCTTTTTCCATTCCTTCGGTAAGTGATGTTGCTGGAACGAGTGTTGTTCCTGCAGCGAGGTCACCAAGGAGAGTGTCAGCTTGATCGTTACCCTCGAAAGCCCATTCCCAAGTGAGATTAAGTGTGCCGACCGTATCGGCAAGGTTTGTATTAGCATCAATTGAAGCAACAGTAAGAGCTTCGAGTGCACTTGCTACATCTTTAAGCTTTAAACCATTTACAAGAGTTGTTGTAGTTCCGCCTTTTGTCTGTGTAAGTGTAAACTTTACAGGGTAGTAAGGATCAGTAATTGTAAAGCTGTCTACATCATCATCGCCTTCTTCGTTACCCGTTGTCATATCTGGATATGTACCGGCTTTTAGGAAAATTTCTTCAAGAGAATCATCAACAACAACGTCAAGCTTTACATCAACCTCTGGAGTACCTGCTATTGCAAATGTGAGACCTTTGTCATTCTTTGTACCCGGAGCAACAACATTGTCAGTTTCTTGTCCTGCTTCTGCAAAGGATTCAACTGTGAGTGTTGTGCCATCTGTATCAGTTGCGTTTTCACCACCAGGGGTATTATCAGTAGCTGCTTTATATGTAGTATCAAACAGTGAACCCGAAGCTGTAACAGTTACGCCGAATTTAGCAACTCTTGCTGTATCTTCTGCTTCATCAGAAGTAACATACTTTGCATAAGTACCGCTTACAATACTGGAAGTGAGCATGGTAGCGATAAGAAGACCGCCAGCCGCTCTCATGGATTTATTTTTTTTCATACTAAATACTCCTTTCATAAGGGGTTTAATTATTCCTCCCTTTTCAGCCAATATCTGACAGGGGAGATATTATATCCATTCCCCGTGTGGCACCGAGGGAAGAATAAACTCATTCATTTTCACTGCTTTCCTTAGAAGCCTTTTCAGCTTTAAGAGCTTCCAATTCTGCAAGAAGTGCAGCTGTGTCTTGCTGATTACGTTTTTCGAATCGTCTGCGTCGGATAATATCGTATCCTACAAGGAGAATCAAAGGAAGTACAACGCATACTATAAGACCTGTTGTTGTCTGCATAAACATTGCAACATTACCCATTCCGCGAATCTTGAATTTGTAGCTTCCCACCAGCTTGTCAGCAGTTACAGGGAGGCGGTCATCGGTATTGTTAGCGTCACCCTTTGTATAAAAGGCTGTCTGACCGTCTTTTTCGGTGATACCTACAACGCGGTGAGTTAAGATGCTCTGTCCGTTTCCGTCGGGGTCAAAAAACGCTATTATGTCATTTTCCTTGACATCAGCACCGTCAATCTGCTTGACTATTATCAAATCACCGCTGCTGATTTCGGGCTCCATAGAACCAGTGAGAACTATAAGAGGACAAAAACCGCCGATTTTCGGTACTTCATCTTTATTTGTATAGCTTTTTACAATTAATGTGACATTTATAACAAGTATCGGTATCAGAATTATGCAGAGAACAATGCCGATTATAGTTAATATCTTGTTGGAATGAGATGCTTTTTCTTTTTTATTTTGAATCATCTGGAAATAATCTCCTTGTAAATTTAGTATTTATTCTTTTATTATATTATATCATATTAATTTTTGAAAGTCAATAAGTTATAGTAAATACTCACACTTGTTACAAAATTTGTGTAAAATGTATATTGTGTCGTTTATTTTTGTGCATTTTGCAAGATAGTCAATTAATAGCCTCATTTTTTTAATTTTCTATTAGTATATTGGGTTATGGATTTTGCAATATGTATTTAAAATCACTGTCAGAAAAAACATATTATGGAAATCTCTGAAAACGACTCACAAAAATTTCTATGACAAATATTACAAATTTTATACATCTTGTTTGGATAGTATTACAAAATTATATATATCTATTTACTTTTATAATATATTGTGGTACAATTATAATAGAAAATTATACGAATTGATATAATTATGGGGATGAGAGGTTCCCTAAGTTTCAAGAATTGCAGTATGTATACTGTGATTATAGATTATATTTATATATTTTGAGAGGGGTTTTTAAAATGAACAAAAAATTACCAAAAGCTATTGTTGCAAGTCTTATGGCTGCGACAATGATCGCGCCAACTGTTGCTAATGTTGTGACAATGAATGTTTCAGCATCACAACTTCTGGGGGAAACTACTTTTGATGAAAAGATGATTCCTTGGCAGACAGTGGAATCAAGTCCTGCAAGTCAGTATTTTGAACTTAAGGACGGCGCTTTACACATTGAAATTCTTAATGGGCAGGGCGAAGACAAGGAAAAATGGGATCTTCAGTTAAGACATAGAAATCTTAATTTCAAGGCAGGCCATACCTATGAAGTAAGTTTCAAGGCCAAATCAAATAGAAATGGTATGGAGCTTTGCTCTCAGATTGCTACTATTAAAGGAGACCAATATTACTTTGTACTTGATGGCGATGAAATGTCTATGGGAGCTGCTATGGACGGTACGTGGGGAAAGGCTGCCAAACTTACCACAGAATATCAGACCTTTAAAGGAACATTTACTCCCACCAAGGATATCGAGGGCGCGGAGTGGGGATTCCACTATGCTAAGGGTACTGATTATGAGGGTAATGCTAAGACAGGTGATGAAATCTGGTTTGACGATATGTCAATTATCTGTACAACCTGCGGTGATGATTATATGCCTGTTTGCGGATACAAAGGAAGCAGCGACGGTATTGTAGATTACCCTGATGATGATGAACCACAGACACCACCTACGGATGACCCCGCAGTAAGTAATGACGTTCAGGTTCTTGGCGAAACATCTTTTGATTACAAATCACTTCCTTGGCATACAGTTACAAACAGTCCTGCAAAACAGAATTTTGCTATTGAGGACGGTGCTGTGCACATTGACATTATTAATGCTGTCGGCGGCGACCACGAGAAATGGGATCTCCGATTCCAACATGATAATCTCACCTTCAAAAAAGGTCATACTTATGAAGTGAGCTTTACAGCCAAATCAAACAGAAGTGGGCTGGAGCTTTGTTCAAAAATCTGCAACAAAAAAGGTGATTTAGAATACTTTGTTCTGAATGGTACAGAAATGACCATGGGACCCGCTATGAGCGGTCAGTGGGGCAAGGCAGCAATACTTTCTTCAAAATCTCAGACATTCAGCGGTACTTTCAAACCTACTGAGGATATTGAAGGTGCTACGTGGGAATTTGAATATGCCGACGGCACTCAATGGGAGGGCAACGCCCAAAATGGAGACGAAATCTGGTTTGAAGAAATGTCGATTATCTGTACAGACTGCGACGAAATAGAAAATCCTTGCGGATATAAAGGCGTAAACCCCACATTAGGTGGTGTAAGCCGTGATTATGCTTCAAAGCAGAATGCTGACATTATGGTTGAAGACGGTGAAATTCTCAACTATATCTCAGTAAATCAGGTTGGATATTTTACAAATCTTGCTAAAATTGCAACATTTTCCGATAATGACGGTGATATACTTCATAATGCATCAAAAATTAAGCTGACTAAGGATACATATAAATTTGAGCTTGTTGATGCAAAAACAGGCGAAGTTGTTTACGAAGGCGTTTCAGGTAAAAAGTTTGCAGATGAAGATTCAGACGATAATGTATGCAAGCTTGATTTCTCCGAATTCAATACCCCCGGTGAGTATTACCTCCGCATTAAAGATACAAAATGGCGTTCATTCAACTTTAAGATAGGTGATGACATTTATTCCGAAACCTCTCACAATATGCTTACAAACGCTCTGAACTATTTTTATCAGAACCGTTCAGGCATTAACATTGAAGAAAAATATATTACATCAGGTGTAACGGCTGAGCTTGCCCATAATGGCGGTCATAAGACAGACACGGCTTTAGTTCAGAAAATCTGGAAGAACGAATACACAACAGGAGAAACTGAAACATATGCCTCATCCGAAATCACAGCAAGCGGTGGTTGGTACGATTCAGGTGACCATGGCAAATACATGGTACAGGGTGGTATGTCTGTATGGACTCTCCAGAATATGTATGAAAGAACCCTTCTCAACAGCAATAATGGAACGAAATTTGATGATAATTCAGGTATCTGCGTAGTTCCCGAAGTGGAAAATAAAATTCCTGATATTCTTGATGAAGCCGCTTATGAACTTGACTGGATGGCAAAGATGAAGGTTGACTCAGACGAGCCTGAATGGGGCAAAATTGCAGGCGGCCTTTACTATCACAAGCTGCAGGACCACAAATGGACAGGAATTGCTACTAAGCCCTATATCTATATTGAAGAATGGGAAACACATCGTATTGTAAAGCCACCCACGTTTGCAGCTACACTGAATTTTGCTGCTTGTGCGGCACAGGCGGCAAGACTTTGGAAACCCTATAACGCAGAAAAAGCACAGTCCTATCTTGAAGCAGCTGTTGAAGCTTACGACGCTTATCTGAAAAACTGGTACGAGTATGATACAACGCAAGTTCAGCATCCTACATTTGACATGCAATGCTGCGCAGAGGAAATCAACGAGACTTCACTCTACGCTCCTATGTACCAGACAAAGAGTGGTGCAGCATTTGGAGACAGCGAGGTAAGAGATGACGCATACTGGGCAGCTTGTGAAATCTTTGTAACAGCTTCTGAAATGGGCAACACCGAACTTGCAGCTGAGTACAAAAAGCAGATTGCCGATTATACAGAGGCATACAAAGTTCCCACAGTTGTTTCATGCGGCGAATACAACGGAGAAATAACAACTTCATTAAACTGGGGTACTACCGCTGCGGCAGGTACGCTTACACTTGCACTTCACTCTGACCTGCTTTCTGAAACCGAATCTGAAGCAGTAAAGACCTCCATACTTGAAGCTGCCGACAAGTACGTTGAAATAGAAAACGAACAGGGTTACGGTATTCCTTACCTTCACATAAGCTCCGGTTATAACGACCCCATTGGTCTTGCGCCGCATATTCGCATCGATGGCTACAGAGCCGGTTCAAATGCAGCGGCTGTAAGCAATGCTGTTATTATGGCTTACGCTTATGACCTCACAGCCGACAAGGATTATATCAACGGCGTTGCACAGACTATGGACTATATGCTTGGAAACAATCCCCTTTCATTCTCATATATTACAGGCTACGGTACATACAGTGTGCAGTATCCACACCACAGATACTGGGCATACGAAGCTGACCAGTCATTCCCTAAGGCTCCCGACGGTGTTCTTGCAGGTGGTCCAAGTGCCGAACTCACAGATGAATATATACGTTCATTCGGATTTGTTGCAGGTCTTCCGGATAATCCTTCACAGAGATGCTACGTAGACTCCGTTGAAGCATGGTCATCGAATAATGTTCAGCCCGACTGGAATGCTTCTCTTGCATGGGTAGTATCATTCCTGCAGGATGAGGCATCAGATGCTCCCGATGCTCCTGTAGATCCTCCTGTAATGACTGATGTTAATTACGGCGACGCTAACTGCGACGGCAAGGTAACAATAGCAGATTCTACAGCAATACTTCAGGCGCTTGGTAATCCCGATAAGTATGCACTTTCCGAACAAGGCGAAGCAAATGCAGATATTATCGACAACGGCGGCGGAATTTCAGTTGCTGACGCTATTGCTGTACAGATTGTTGATGCAAAGCTTATTGATATAAAATCATTCCCTATGACACAGGAAGAATATAATGCGGCTTTAAAGAAATAAGAGAATCTCCCAAAACTCCCGATTTCAAGTGAAATCGGGAGTTTTATATTATTGCTTCTGAAATCATCTCTTGTATTAATCCCTAAAATGTTATTGCTCTACCAATTAACTCTTGAAGAATTATATGAAGCTTGGGGAGCAAAAGGCAAGGAAGAATACCGCAGTAATACTGTCGTATTGCAAGGTGTTCTGACGTGAAATTTTGCTTTCCAAGCAAAATAGAAAATTCAAGAGTTAGTTGGGGGAGCAATAGTATGGCTTGACAATATTAAACATATGTGGTAATATATATATGAACATATAATGTTTATAAAATTTAATTTACACAAAAACGCATATGCCATTAACGTAATAAATGTGCAGAATAACGAAATAGATGAAAACATTTGTAATTCTGTGTATTTTATCTTTGTTTGTTGAATATGCCGAAGAAAACAAATTATAGGGGTTCTTTAAAAAACTGAACACAAACGGAATTTCGTATATGACAAATATAAATTACAAGGCGACAAACCGCAGTAATACTTGATGTATTGCAAGATTTGTCAACGCCGTAAATGATATTGTCATAGAAAGTTCGCTGTGAGGGAGATTCTTCAGAGGTTCTCTATAGTCAACAGGGTTACGGCAGCACTGCACAGAGCTTGTGCGGTGCTGATGTAAGAATAATATAAGAAAGGATTAAGGATATGGTAAAAAAAATAATATGCGCAGCTGCCGCTGTGCTTGCAGTTTCGTTTAACAATACGTTTTCAGCTGCTGCTGAGGAAGTAAAGGATAATTCATTTATAATGAGTTACAATTATTCTGACGGTATACTAAGAGCAGTATTATCTGTCGAAGGCAATGTTTATGTTGGTGGATTTGAGGCTTGCCTGAAGTATGATAAAAATAAATATGAGGTGAAGACAACGGAAACTCAGCATAGTGATATTATGTTGAACAACTTAGCTTCAAAAGGAAAAGTCAATATCGCAATGGCTTCTGCAATGAAAAATCAAAATGATGACGCGGATTTAGCAATTGTTGAATTCAGCTGCAAAGAAGAACCGGATAAATCAGATTTCAATTTTGAGATGTCAGATGTATATGAAATACAAGAAAACTATGACTGCAAAATGGTAGAATTCTCAGTATCTGAAAAATGGGACAGCCTTGAAAATGAGGGAGATGCACCATTGTCATATGTTCTTGGAGATCTCAACAAAGACAGCGTTATTGATTCTTCTGATGCCTCACTTGTTCTTGTTGAATATGCAAAAATTCAGACGGGCAATGATTCTACGTTTACAGATGAACAAACTAAAATTGCCGATGTAAACAATGACGAAGTAATTGACGCTTCAGACGCTTCAAAGATTCTTGCGTATTATGCAGCTGTATCTACCGGTAAAGAGCCTTCATGGAATTAATTATCTGGAGAGGAGTAAAAGGGTGAATAAAAGAATAATTCCGATTCTGCTTTTTTCCTTTTTGTTATGTGGTTGCAGTTCAGATAAAGTTTCCAAAGATAATTTAAACGGAACTGAAACAAATCCTACATCAGAAAGTAATATTTTAATTGAAAGTCATGAAGGCGTTGATGATGAAGTGAAAGCAGAAAAAGAAGAATCAACAACTGTTGTTTCTTCTGATAAAATAGTTGTTGAATATAAAAACAGCAACGGTGATAGTCTTTTTAATGAGATTGGGGAAATTTCCGATATAAGCCTCAAAAAACCTTCGTTTCTTAGTGAAAGAGAAGTTTTTATAGGTTGGAAAGAAGATGTACTTATATCAGAAATTGCTGATAGTAAATTCACCGCAGATGAACTGGTGCTAACAGCTGAAAGTATGGATATTTCATCTGTGGAAAATGTCATATATAACAATTCCGTGTATGTAAGCAATAAGGGATCCTGCGAGTTTGTTCTTCCTGTTGTTATCGGGGGGATTACAGATTTTGCAGTTATGGATCTTGAAATAAGCTATGATTCGGAAATGCTGGAATTAATAGAGGTTACCTCTGATGACAGTGATGTTATGTATAATCATATTAAGGAAGAAGATAAAATACTTATCAATTTTGTCAGCATTGAGAATGTAAATGCTGATGTAAATCTATGCAATCTTAAATTTAAAGTATTGCCAAACAACAAGAATGTTACAGCTTTAAGTTATAATGTAACAGATATTGCTGCATGGTCTGAAGATGAATCGGATTACAGGCAAGTCAATTACAGTATAGTTAATAGTAAAATTGTTATGTATTGATCATCTTATGGACATCTCTAAAAACCGGAACACGAGCGGAATTTCGTACATGACAAGTATTAGTTGCAATGCGACAAACCGCAGTAATACTTGATGTATTGCAAGGTTTGGCAACGCAGCAAATAATGTTCGTAATAGAAATTATTGCTTCACCAACTATAGACGAAGGAAAAGACGCAGACAGTTTGACTTTTCGTCAAGTATTTGACAGCTGTCTTTAATTGGTAAAGCAATCAAGCCGCGAGGGAGATTTCTAGAGGTGACCTTATGGTCATTCATATAAACATGGTATGTATGTTCTGCTGAAAGGCTTTGTCCCGGAGAACATAACTACCGGAATTTTAAAGGGGGTTTCATTAAATGAAAAACAAATTCAGAAGAAGTCTGAAACGTTCTATTGCTTTTGTTTCGGCATTTGTAATTGTTGCTACTGCTACAGTGGTCAATACATTTGCTGAAAAAACTACAGAAGTAAAATACAGCGTTGATGACTACACTTCGCTTTTCCCAGGATTAACAGATTCAAAGCTTAAGCTTTCTGACCCTGAATTTACGGAAAAGGACTGGTATGAGTACATTGAGTATAAATACTATGCCGAAGTCGAAGACGGTGACATGGTTTACCGCATTTATCAGCCTACTGATTACAGTGCGGCATCAATTATGGCAATCACCGACTATAATCCCAAGGAAGAACTTGGTAAAGGACAATCAATGAATATCGGCGATGAACTGCAAGGAATATTCAATATTGCAGCTCAGGGCGGCAATATTTCAAAGGACTTTGCAGGACTTAATATAGCTACAGGTATTGCTCAGACTATGAATAGTATAAGCGATGTTATGGATAACAGCAAATATTATTCTTCATCAAAATTCCTTGGCATTCCCGGAGACAATAAATATACAGGTGTATCCAATGAAGGTTTTTTTGATCAGGATATATTGGAAATTGAAATTGTTGAAACCGAAACAGTTTCAGCTTGTAAGACTATTGCTGTAAACTCTGACTATTCTTTGTCGGAATCTTATTCATCTTCCAAGGATTATTCAAACTACAAGGAAGTTGGATCAGCAAAATCACAGGCTAAGGAAGGTTCTGTTACAAATGGCTTTGCAATTTCAAATGGTATATCAGAAACAAAAGAAATCAGTGAATCTGTTGCTAATGCAATCGGTTATGAAATTATAGCTGAAAAATCAACAACTAACGAAACTGCTCATTCATCAACTAATGGTGTAAATGTTGGAGCAAGTATTGGGGCAGAACAACGTATTGGTATGAATGCTGAATATGGCGAAGAAATTGGCGGTGGAATCGGTATAGAAAAAGTAGCAGAACTTACTTGTAGCATGTCAGCTTCTGTAGGTGTTTCTGCCGAGGCGGCATTCGCTGAGCAAATTAATGCTGAAAGTTATTATGAAGACACTTATGAAAATAGAGTGTCAGTTTCAGATTCATTATCAATAAGTGAATCCGGCGAGGAAATCAGAGAAGTAGGACAGTCATATGCCGCAACAGCAGAACAATCAATCTCCAACAATTTAGAAATGTCGCAATCCGAATCATCAAGTATTGAAGATTCTATGACAAATGGTTCCAGTTCCGCATCAGGTCAGGCGCATGTTCTGGATACTGCCGTTAACTTAGGTTATGGTGTTGATTATCAGTATGGCAATGAACATTCTCTTTCTGTTGGTGTAACACGTGTATTTAACAGAAGAGAAGACGATGAAGTAAAACATGTTGGTTGGAAGCTTTGTGAATATATAGTAAAGGTTCCTTACTATATTGAAGCAGTAAAGAAGGATTCTTCTGGTGAAGAAAATGTACTATATGGTCAGTATGTAAATTATAATCTTCTTAATGGTGTATCAAGAGTGTTTGCAAATGGATATATTGAACACTGGTATACAGGAGAACTTGTAACATACGCTGATTTCTTTGAAGGATTTATTACAGCAACTGAACTTGTTGATATTGCCAAAAAACAGCAGGAATCAAAAATTCAGAAGGAGGGTAACTAAATATGAAAATTAAATATATCTGTTCCCTCTTGGGAGGTATGACCGCATTTTTGTCAATACCTGCAATATCTGCTTCTGCTGTTGAAGTGAATACGGTTTTGACAAATACTGAAATACAGGCTGAACAAGGTCAGGAATTTACAACAACTATTTATTTGCCTGAAAATTCAAATGTAATTACTCTTGAAGCATCTCTTGATTATGATTCTTCAGCAGTTTCTTTTGTAAGCGCAAAAGCATATGATTGTGCTCAGGTAAATGAAGAAAATGGCAGAATTATTATAGGATACAGCGCAACAGAAAACCAGAATGATAAGATTAATGTTGTTGACCTTACATTCCGTGTAGATGATGAACTTGCAGCAGGTTCGTATGATATTATTTCGTTATCTTCAATAAAAGAAGCTACCGTTTCAAGTGAAAATGAAAACGGAGAGATTAAAGAGTATAATATTTCCGCAGACTTTGAAAGTTTATCGATATATAAATACGGTGATGCTAATCTGAATGGTGACATAGGAGCAACGGATGTAACTCGGGTAAGACAGCACATTATTCAGTTACCAAACAAAGAGCTCAAGGATTTATCAAAAAAATACGCTAATGCTCACATGGATTTTGAGGAAGATGAAATAACTCCTAAAATCAATGCAAGGGACGCAGGATTGATTTTTCAGAAAGTTGTTGAAATAGATGGACTGGTTCTTGGAAACAGAGTTAATGTAACATTTTACGACAACGAGGGCGAAATATATGCTGAAAGATCAATAAAAGCTGGCTCTGATTTGAAAAATGTACCGGATATTCCTAAACTTACAGGTTTCAAAGAATATAACTGGTCTTTGGATCCCGATACATATGTTGAAGTGACTTTCACTGAGATTCCGTCTGATATTGAAATTTATGCATGGTATGGCGAACCTGACCCATATTCTGAAAAGGTAGAAAATGTAAAAAAAATACTTGAAGCGGGATTCCCCCAAGAGAACAAATACATCACTGATGATTTCCAGCTTCCCTACAAGAGTAATTTTGGTTCATTCAATATGCTCTCTACCAGTGAGTATGAAGGTCTGGATATTATATGGTCTATTGACAGCGGAGTACTTGCTCAAAGCGTCAACATCAGCAAAGATTATGTTGTTAATGTACCTACCGGTGACGATCAGATTCCATACACAACATGGGTCGATTTTAAAGCAGATATCCATTTCAATAGTGTAAGCTGTGGTGAGTATACAATTTCAAGAGAAATCAAGGGCAAAATTGATATGCCTGATTCCTCTCAATTTGATGAGATAATCAATCAGATTCCAATCGATCTCCCTGAACATTACAGACTTCCCGGTTATGTATCACTTGAAAACAAGCGTGTTGGCTCAGATGTTGAAAAGGTTCAGAATGTTGACATTCAGTGGACAATTGTAAAGAATGCCGATGGCAAAACTGCTGATTTCAGAGTGCTTGATACTGCGACAAATGAAATAATTTACCTCAAGGATGAAACAGAGCTTACTTTACAATATGATTTTATTTTCAACGGTCACAGCATACACAACGGCAGAATCGAAAGAACAATTCCTGCAAAATCAATAGAAGGACAGATTGAATATGCACAGGAATATATCAAGAATTTTGTTCCTTCTGTAATCTCTGGCGAGACATATTTCCCAACCACTATTCCGCTTTATGATCTCACAATATCATGGCTCCCTGACATTGAATCCGGTAAGGTTGTTATCGGAGAAAATAAAACTATCAATGGTACAACATACAAGGTTATCGATATTGGCGAAAAAGCCGGATATATGGAATGGGCTAAGGTTTCATCAAGGCTTGAAAGAAACGGTGATGAAAGCTTTAAGTCTACAGGTGTTGAATTTGATGTTCAGCTTGCAGGCAACAGCACAGAAATCACAATGGATGAAATACCTGATATTAATCTTTATAATGAACTCTGCAATATCTTCGACAAAAAATACGGAAACGACAACGATACACTTACTGAAGAAGAAATTTACAGCACAGAAGCTATGGAAAAACTTGGCTATAAACTTGATCTTTCCAATAAGAAAATTACTTGTCTCAGTGGTATAAAGTATCTGAAGAATTACAAAAAGCTTGATCTTTCCAATAATGACCTTTCCGGTACAAACGCTTCACTTGGCGAGCTTGCAAGTCTCAATCATTTAGAGCAGCTTTCACTTTCAAACTGTGGTATCTCAGAGATTCCTGATTCTGTTTTTTCATCAAAGTTCCTTATTGAAGGTATCGATCTTTCCTACAACAGACTTAAAGATGTAAACTTCCTCAAACTTACAGACAGCAGAACTCAGACCATGCAGCAGTTTACAGAACTGAAAGAACTTTTCCTCCAGGGCAACTACATTTCAGATATAAGCAGTTTGTCATTTACTGATGACAGCGGTAAAAATGTATCGCGTATCCCTAATGTAAAAGTACTTACACTTTCAAGAGACTTAAGCTATTTCGAGTATACAACAGACGAAAAGCTTGGTAAGGTATTTAAAAATGCTGCTGACTATGAGTATGATATCACAACATCTATGGATATTACTCCTATCGGTTTAATGGAAAGCCTTACAACACTCTGGCTCGGAAATAACTTTATTGAGGATATAACTCCTGTTGCCAACTGTAAGCTTCTTACAACCCTTGACCTTTCAGGCAACTGCATAACTGCAAATGCTACTTCAAACGGACTTGAACCTCTGAGTAAATTACAGTCGCTTGTATGTCTGAAACTGGACGGAAATGATATTCATACAGTAAAATCATTAGAACGTCTTATTTATCTTAAAATACTTTCACTGAGCAATAACTCAATATCAAAAGTAACTGATCTTTCAGCCTTAAAAAATCTTGTCTATCTTGATCTTGACGGAAACAAACTTTCATCGTTCGATGCAGAACCCTTTAAAAACCTGAGCAGACTTTTCCTTGAAAATCAGAAAAGCTATAGTGTAGATGAAAAGAAATACAACAAAACTTTGATACAGGTGCTTAATCTTGACAAGGCGACAAATATTGTTGAACTTCGTCTTAATAACAATATGCTTAATGCTCCATCAATACAGAGTATTGGCAATCTCAAGGGACTTGAATACTTATCACTTTCAGGTAATACAGTTGAAGATTTGTCGTTCCTTGAAGACCTTGTATCATTACGTCATCTCGAACTTGCAGGATGCAGCATTAATCAGACAATTAAAGTTACACATAAGAATGAAACAACAGGTGAAATTAAAGAAGAAGAAATTGACAATTTAAGTTATCTTTCCAACAAAACAAATCTTACTGTTCTTGACCTCAGCGATAATGGCAGAATTGACATTAACGAAACTACAGAGAACATTATAGAAACAACAGAAGCAACCGTTAGCGAAGCAACCGAGGCAGCTGTGGGTGAAGCAACAGAAGCAGCAACTGAGGCAACAACTGAGGCTGCAACTGAGGCTGCAACCGAGGCTGCAACTGAGGCTGCAACTGAGGCTGCAACCGAGGCTACAACTGAGGCAGCTGTTAGCGATAACACAGCAACCGACGATAACAATTCAGGAATAACTAATATATCAAAGCTGTCAGGACTTACAAAACTTAGTGTATTATATATTAACAACGTTAAGCTTGATTCTGCTGAAGCTATTGGCACAATGGAAAAACTCCAGTATTTGTCAATGCAGAATTCCGGACTGACAAATGCAGATTTTCTGCATACACTTGAGTCTCTTGAGTATCTTAATCTTTCCGGACATAACCTTGAATCCTTTGATTTTGATTCCCTTTCAGGCTGTGATAATCTTGAGGGACTTTTCCTTGATTCAACAACAAATACTAAGGGAGTTAATATCGGCAACTATACAGATAACCAGAATCTGAAATATGTGTCGCTTGCAAATATTAATCTCGGTTCAATGGATAAACTGCCTGTTACGGACAGTATAGTATACCTTGGATTGAGAAATACAAATATCAGTGATTTTAACGGACCATACTATGAAGAAGACGGATATATTAATTCCATAAATAAATATGATAACCTTAAATATCTTGATGTAGCAGAAAATCCTGAGCTTTTCACAGCAAAGAATCTTGAAATGTTCTATGATTTCGTTAGCAAGCCAGAGCAGAAAGTTGCGATTATCCTTTACAGAGATGATGCACCTGAGGGATATATTCCCGGTCTTATGGACGCAAATCTCGAGGCACAGAAAATAAAGAATGATATTGATTTCGGCGAGGGCGGTACTGATATTTCAGAGGCTCTTAAAGCAGGTTATGTGCTTCAGTCTGAACTTAACGGCTACGATATAGAATGGGATATTAAAGAAAATATTTATTACTATGTTGAAGACGGAAAGCTTTTCTTTACAGAGGAATATGATGATTTCGAAAAAATAGATCAGCAGAAAAAAATCAATTTCGAAATATATATCAAGAATCTTTACTACAGAAAAGACGACAGCAATACTCAACCAAAGACACCTGTAAACTTCAATGCTTCAATTCAGGCAAAATATGAGACAGTTCCTAATGGTGAAACTATATACGAAGGAAGAGAAACAGCTGTAAGTACGGAAGATACTATGGAAGGCTGGATTCTTGATCCTACTCTTACAAAAGAAGTATATAGTGAGTGGGGCGAATGGAGCGATTGGACAGAAGTTAAAATTACTTCAAGTGACCTCTTGGAAGTTGAAACTGATGTTAAGGCTGTATACAGCGATTGGAGTGAATGGTCAACCGAAGAAGTTATTGCTGAGGGTAATATTGAAGTTGAAACTAAACAGGAAACTCACACTTCTGAAGAAATCATATACTTCCCTGCTCATGCAACTGTGAACCAATCTATTGTTGATACATTGAAAGCTATAGATGCCGATAGTTCAACTTCCAATAGAGCAAGGATTGCTGTCTTGAATGGATTAATAGAGAAACCAGAGCTTTATAATTATAAATTGTATCCAGATTTATTTAAAGATACCAATGTAACCATGTGCAAATTGCTGCGCGAAGGCAAACTTATCGATACTATTGAAACCAAGACAGAAACTGTTGATTACTACCGTTACAGAGAACATCAGGCGGATGTTGATATCTATCGTTACAGAGAAAGAACAAAGGAATCAACAATCTATCACTTCTACAGAGACGTTTATAGTGACGTACTCCATTCTGTTATAGTTGGTATGACATTAATGGTAGAAGAATGATTGAATTTTTCAAGCTGGCAAGCATATTGCAGTTTGAAAGTTTATGTAAGATAATTTTAATAATCCCTGTGCAATGCACGGGGATTATTAGAAAGGAAAAATAATATGTTAAAAAAAGTAATATCCGTCATGACGGCAATGTTCTTTTGTATATCCACAATATGTGGTATTCCTGTTTCAGCAACTGAAGAAAAAAATAATATATGGGATTACAATTATTCTGCTGATACAGATGAAAACAATTTCGTATTATCTGCAAATAAATGTGATGAGGGTGTTGAACTTTCGTTTTCTGTAAAGGGAAATGTAAGATTTTACGCAGCGGATGTCGTAATAAACCTTGATATCACGGGCTTGGGCGAGCCGAAACAAACATTTAATAGCAGTGAAGCGTTAGGTTCATATAATGAAGCTAAAAAAGTAATACGTTATTCACTTCTGGGTAGCGGAGGTAATAATATAACAGAAGAAAAGACGTTTTTCACTTATGTTTTTCCTGTAGTAGACAGTGAATATGATTTTTTCTGTACAGGCCGAATTGATGATATATGTGACAGTCGCATAGAAGACGTTGAATACTCCATTGTATATGAAAATAATATTAGTGAACAGCCAATTATCACAACTTCAACAACAAGTAATATAAATACTACAACGACACAAACAAGTACAACAACTACCACAACCAAGCCTACAACTACAACAAGCACAACGACAACAACTACCACAACCAAGCCTACAACTACAACAAGCACAACGACAACAACTACCACAACCAAGCCTACAACTACAACAAGCACAACAACCACTACTACCACTACTACCACCACAACAACGACAACTACTACCTCCACAACAACGACAACAACTACTACCACTACTACTACAACGACTACCACAACCACCACAACTACTACCACCACAACAACGACAACAACTACTACCACTACTACAACAACGACTACCACTACCACAACCACCACCACAACTACTACCACTACTACAACCACCACAACAACGACAACTACTACCACCACAACAACGACAACTACTACCACCACAACAACGACAACTACTACAACCACCACAACTACTACAACAGTTGTAACCACCACTGCTGCGCCACCTGTAAGTACAATTGTTATAAATATAAATAATGTTAATGAAAAGGGAGTTTACATTACCGGAACGTTATTAAGCCTGAGCGGAAAAGATAAGGAAGGTAATATAATAATATTTAATAAAGGTGATATTTTAATTGATGATGATGCAAAACTGGTGAACGGTGTAGGTGAAAACATATTGTGGTTCAGCGGTATGAATTCAGCTAAGGTAAAAGTAACAGATGGAATATATGTTCTTAAAGAACAGGTTGTCCCTGAAGGATATTTATTACCTGATGAGATAATTATTGAGGTTGAAAACGGTATAGTAACGTTGAATGGAGAGCGTGTTGATTCTGTTGATATAGTGAATAAATCAATTCCCATAGTCACTACTACGACAACTACAACAAGCACAACGACAACCACTACCACCACAACAAGACCCACAACTACAACAAGCACAACAACAACCACTACCACCACAACAAGACCCACAACTACAACAAGCACAACAACCACTACCACCACAACAAGACCCACAACTACAACAAGCACAACAACCACTACCACCACAACAAGACCCACAACTACAACAAGCACAACAACAACCACTACCACCACAACAAGACCCACAACTACAACAAGCACAACAACAACCA
>JAFXDK010000070.1 GCA_017521805.1 Ruminococcus sp.
CATTGCTGATATATATTTTCCATGGAATGAAATTCCGGACGGCTGTACAACACACACGTTTTCCGCAGGATTATGGGCGGTTTTCCCTTATCACGGAGAATGTCCCAAGGCTTTGCAGGAGGTCAATACTAAAATCTGGACAGAATGGCTTCCCAACTGTAAGGAATACGAACTTGACGGCAACTATAACCTTGAATTCTATATTGAAAAAGAGCATGGAGAAATCTGGGTGCCCGTCAGAAAAAAGTGATGAAAATTCTTTTGCGGAAAAAGGTTTTTTATAAAAACTCCCTCCATATATAGGCTGAAATGAGGGTTTTTGCAACGGAAAAACGTTGCAAATTGAAAAATTTTTTAAAAGTTTGGATACATGCATAATTATCAACAGCATAAATTGTTGTATATCACGGAAAAGTATGAATATTCGCTTAATTGATTATATTTTTTATAATCCTATTTTTTGAACAAAAAAGGAGACAATTAATGTCTCCTCAGTCTGTAGAAAAAGTCGTTATTTCAATGCGGACCGCCAAAGGCGGCCCCTACGAATCGGCTATTTTACGTCATTTCGTGTAGGGGCGGATATTATCCGCCCGCAATTTCGGAACGAAATTCAGGTTTTTCGACAATCTCAGGAGACAATTAATGTCTCCTGAAAGTATTGAAAAAGCTGTAATAATCTTTGGGGACACTCTATCTTGCAGAGCGTCCCCTCTTTTCAATTCAATCGCAGTCAAATCCAAGTGCGATATACCCTCACGTTTAAACAGCATCCTGCCTCACGTTCGGGCAACCCCTTGCAGAGTGTGGGACGCTGTCCCACACCCTGCAAGAGACTCCGTCTCTTGACTCTGCTAAAGGGCTTCGCCCTTTATACTAATCCCATTTTTTATGGTCATTTGATTATTCCACAAAAATATCAAGCAAGCCCATACCGCCGCCCATTGTGATTGTAAGCCATTTTTCTTCAGTGGATTTAATGGGAATTGTGTACTCAATAAAATCATCAGCCGCGGTAGTTGCCTTTATTTCCGCTTTATATGTATCTTTTCCAATGTGCAGAACAACTGTTCTGTCGTCGTATACAGAGGAAATTTTCAGTTTTATACACGATTTCTCTGTGAAGTTTATACCGCCGTATACAACTGTTCCTGACCAACCCTCAACATAGCTGTATTGCTGTCTAAGGCTACGTGACCAATTCGTTTTTATGCCACATTGTCTGTCATGTGTACAGCTGCTGAAAAAACACGGACGTATTCCGAGAGTTTCGCCATTTATTGCCGTTTCTGCTGTTAAATGAATTTCAGCTGATGAGCCGCCTGCCATGAATTTGTATATGCCTGTTTCTGTAATGAATTTTTCGCGGCGGACATCGTAAATCTGCAATATATCGGCTTTTACATCAAGTCTTACGGTGATTTCCGAATGAGCTTTTATATGTGCTCTTTCAAAGCCGCAAAGCTTTTTTGCAGGTCGGCTTACTGCGGAATTTTCCATAGCAAAATAAAGCTGTATAACCTCATCTGAATCAATATCTGATGTGTTTGCGATACACACAAAAGCCGTCACAGAGCCGTCGGCATTTGCAGAAATTTCAAGGCTTTTGTATTCAAAATCTGCATAGGAAAGGCCATATCCAAAGGGATAAAGGGGAGTGCCCTTGAAATACATATAGGTCATGCCGCTTTTTTCAATGTTATATTCCATAATATCGGGCAGGTCAAGGTCGGATTTGTACCATGTCATTGCCAGTCTGCCTGCGGGGGCGCTTTTGCCGCTTATTGTCTCCGCAATGGCTGTGCCCAATGTTGCTCCTGTATGGGTGCTGTAGAGTATTGCAGGGAGATTTTCAGCAGAATAATTAATAGAATATGGAAAGCTTGAAATAAGTGCCATTATTGTGTTGGGGTTTACAGAATAAATCTCTCTTGCGTTTTCCTCCTGAAATCCCAAATCAAGAGTTGTACGGTCGTAACATTCCTTTATGTGCTGAATTGGGTCATTCCCTGCGCAGAATATAACAGCATCGCACTGTGACGCAAGCTTTTTTCCCCGTTCAATTCCCGATGATACTACATCTATCGCAAATGTTGTTTCGGGGAGAACAGGGAGATTGTCAGCAAATGAAAGATTACCGCTTTCTTTCAATAAAATTCTGCGGTGCATGAGATAATCTTCTATGATATACTCATTTCCGCTTATATTGCGGAAATTCAGCGTTTCAGCGGTGAACCAATCATATATATAATCGTTGCTGAGTTTCAGTGTTCCGTCTTTATAAGCAGCATATTTTCCGTATTTTTCAGAGAAAAGGTTGAAGCATCCCTCGCCCCATTTTATAAGCTTGAAAAGGGATTCTTCTGTAATTTTATCGGCTGAGGCGGTAATTGTTTCGTCCTCGTTTACGGAAAAATATTTTCCGTTGGATGCCTTAATGCTTACGATATCCCACAAATCGTCACAGAAAATTTCGCTTTCCGGGTATTCGCGGCGGATTCCCTCAACGGCTGATACGGCATTGCGGAAATAGCCTGTGTACCAATCGCGGAAGTTTTCATCAGCTAATGCGCCAAGTACTGCGATTTTTTTTGTGTTCTTTTTCAGCGGAAGTATACCGTTATTTTTCAGCAGAACCATTTGCTCTTTTGCGGCTCTGAGATTGATTTCCGCTGAATTTTTATCCTCAAGAACATCAAGAGTTATTGCGTTATATGGACATTCCGTTGATAGCTGTCCCAGTTTCAGACGGGCATACAGTACATTGCAGACAGCACGGTCAAGCTCATCAATTGTGAGAAGTCCGCTTGCAATAGCCTTTTTTGCGGCATTGCGGATAAGGGGGATTGAATCGTTGAGCACATCACAGCCTGATTTTATAGATTCTGCAAGAACCTCGGCATGATTATCGCAGTATTGGTGAGATGTGACAGTCTGGGAAAAATCACAACCGTCAGTAACGGCAAACCACAATCCCCAGTCCTTTTTCAGAATATCTTCAAGGTCGGGGTTGCACAGGGCAGGGATTCCGTTTATTTCGTTATATGATGTCATGACGCTTTTTGCTCCGCCGTATTTTACAGCGTACATAAATGCAGCATAGTAATATTCATGTTTCAGCCGCAGTGGAATATCGGCATTGCATTTATCGCGGTCTTTTTCGTTGTTATTGGCGGCAAAATGCTTTAAAGTGGGGATTGTTTTTACAAATTCCCCGTTATCAGCCGCCATGGATTTTGTATAAGCTATAGATAATTCGCCTGCAAGGCATACGTCCTCGCCGTAGCCCTCCTCAGTGCGTCCCCAGCGCGGGTCACGCTCCATATCTACAGTGGGTCCCCACAGGCACGGGCTTAGCAGGGGATTGGCATTATAATAGGCGCGTGCTTCATTTCCTGCAATTTCTCCCAGTTCTGTCATAAGCTCTCTGTCAAAAGTGCCTGCAAGTCCTATGGGCTGGGGGAATACGGTGGAATAATGCTCTTTTTTGCGCCCCACAAAGCCCCTTGCTACCTCCGTGCCGATGTAGAATTCCCCTAAGTCAGCGTTGGAAAGGGGAAGCTGGTGAGTGCATATCAGGGATATTTTATCGTCAAGGTCAAGGCGTTTACAGAGTTTCTGCGCCTTTTCCTTAAATTTGTCATTAATCATATTCTTACTCCTTTACGTAAGATCTGATATAATTTTTTTTGCAGCATCGTGCCGTGTACAGCGGCAGTTCATTGCCTTTTTTTCAAGGTGTCGGTGTGCCTGTGGTTCTGTAAATCCCAGATATTTCATAAGCATGGATTTTGCGCGGTTTATAAGACGGATATCGTCAATTCGCCGCAGAACTTCCTCAGATTCTCTGATATCCGCAAAAAGTGCGGGCTCTGAGCCTATCAGAAGTATGCCCTCTTTTAGCGCGTTGGCTGTTATCGGTTTTGACAGCACTAATATATTATAAGGGGATAGTCTGTCGGCAAGGTCGTCGGCAATATCCCTTCCGCAGAGGAGAATAACTGCTGCTGACCTTTCAGCAGCAAATTCCGCAAGCTCTGTGCCAAATTCATCATTAAGAGGTGTGTTGATTATGAGTATATCGGGGGGAGTGTGCAGCATAAGCCGCCGCGCTTCACTTCCCACAGGAGTTGTGTGTATACGGTCATAACCCATATCATGCAGAATCTGCTGTATAGCTGCTGCGGTATTGTCTGCATGGGAAACAATAATTGCTTTGTTCATATGGACCTCTCATATGTAGGGGAAGTAATAATCATCGGAAAAACTGCGGATATCACTGTAATTTTTCATTATATCAAGCTGTTTTTCCAGATTTCTGAAAAATATATCAGTAACTTTTTCGGGTAGATTAGCATATACAAATTCACTGCTTCGCGATAGTTCAAGAGCTGTTTCCATATTTATAGGGAGGTTTTCCGAATAGCTTTCATACAGAGAGGTATCTCCGTTTTTTATGCCCTCGATTCCTGCGGCAAGTATAAGCTTGAATGCAATATATGGGTTGCAGGCGGCATCTGCTGAGCGTATCTCAATTCGTGGGGATATGCCGCATATTGCGGAAAGTCGTACAAGCGCTGAACGGCTGTTAGCAGAAAAATTGATTTTTTTCGGTGCTGAGCCTACGCCGAATCGGCTGTATGAATTAACTGTGGGATTGAGAAACGCCGTGATTTCACCGATTCTGCGAAGTATACCCGATATGAAGCATTTTCCCTCTGTTGTAAGGCTATCGGGAGCTGTACCGAAAATGTTTTCGCCGTTTTTCTTAATCATAAAGGAAATATTCAGTGCGCTTCCGTGCTCTTTTTCAAGGGGCATGGGCATAAATGAAGCGAAAAGTCCGCATTGTGCGGCGATAGATTTTACAATGGTTTTGTAGTGCATCATGTCGTCAGCGGCATTTACAGGTTCGTTAGCGCGGAAATCGATTTCATTCTGTCCCGGTCCGTGCTTATGGCAGGAGCTTTTGGGATTCAGTCCCATTTCCTCTAAGGAAAGGCATATTTCACGGCGCACGTTTTCGCACTTATCAAGGGGAGCAACATCAAGATAGCCGCCTTTATCGTGGGGAATTTTTGTAGGCTCGCTTTTTTCGTCTAAATCAAAGAGATAGAATTCGCATCGTGTGCTGATTTCGCAGGAATATCCGCAGAGACGAAGCTCGTTTATATAATTTGTAAGGTTTGTACGCATATCTGCGGAATAATCTGTGCGGTCGGGATTTTTCAGGCTACAGAAAAAACGGACTACTCTGCCTGATTTTGGTCTCCATGGAAGAACGGAAAGGGTGGAGATATCGGGCATAAGGAGAAGCTCGTGAGAACTGCTGTCAAATTTCACGTAATCAAAAGGAATACCGCAGGAAAATGCCTGTTCAAGCTCGTTGGTCATAACTGCAATATTTTTCAGATTGCCGAAAACATCGCAGAAAGTCAGGCGTATAAATTTTACATCGTTTTCTTCTACAAACCGCAGAATTTCTTTTGGCGAATTATTCATAGCAACACTTCTCCAATCTAAGATATAAAATTATTATATCATATTTGCGATGAAAAGTAAATAGGTATATAAAAAATAGGATATTCCAAGAGCGGAATATCCTCAGTCTGTAGAAAAAGGCATATTTTATATCGGACACGGCACGCCGTGTCCCTACAAAATGGTTATTTTATGTTGTTTTGTGTAGGGGCTGCCTTTGGCAGTCCACAATTTCGGAACGAAATTTAGGTTTTTTATTTTTATCAAAAAGGTCAATTATTGTATGCATTAAGGGGACGCTCTGCAAGTGAGAGCATCCCCTTAAAAAAGTTATGAATTCTTGATTTTATTCTTCTTTTTTTGCACCGCATTTGCCGCCGCATTTCTTTGCGTAGGGACAGCCAATGCAGGTTTGTCCGCGTTTTTTCGCTCTGTAAAGATATACGATAATACTGATTACTATTATCGCGACAACAGCTATAATTATAATATTTTCCATATTATCTCTCCAATGAGTATTCTGCCTTTACTGATTTATTCGCGCGGTTGATAAGATAAATGATATATCCCGTCATAACCGCTATAAGTGCTAATCCCCACAATGCCGCAGATACGTTGAGTGCTGAGGGAGCTGTTATGAGTGTGCCTACAGTGTATACAAGATATGCAACAGTGTATCCCACTGCAAACTGTAAGCCGATGCCGCCCCAGAACCATTTTTTACTCTTCATTTCTGAGTTCATTGCGCCGATTGCCGCAAAGCATGGGGGAGAGTACAGATTAAACATGAGATATGCCAGTGCCGCCGCCTTTGAGATAGCCATTACAGATGCTGCCCCTGCCCCTGCACCCTCTATAAGTGCCATTTCTTCTGCATTAATAAGGTTTTCAAGTCCTACAAAGCAGACTGCAAGTGTTCCGACTACATTTTCCTTGGCGATGAATCCTGTGATTGCCGCCGCCGCTAACTGCCAGCTGAGTACTCCGACGATTGGAACAAGAAGATAAGCAAAAGGTCCTGCGATTGATGCAAGAATAGATTTGTCTGCTTCCTCTGCAACATGGAAAGTCCAGTCGAAAGACTGCATAATCTGTACTGCTGTATTGCAGAGGAGGATAATTGTTGCCGCCTTTACGATGTACTCCCAGCCGCGACTGCACATGGATTTGAATGCGCCCCATAATGACGGGAATTTGTATTCGGGGAGTTCTATGATAAAGAATGAGTTTTTTGCTCTGTGACCTGTAATAAGATTTACAAGCAATGCCCCGAGGAATATGAGGGCGATACCTGAAAGATACACGACAAAGCTTATAATGCCCTTGTGTTCATTGAAGAAAATACCTGAAAAAAGGGCGATTACGGGGATTTTCGCTCCGCATGGCATAAATGGAGCAAGCATTGCCGTTGCTCGCCGTTCACGCTCGTTGCGGATTGTACGGCTTGCCATGATTCCCGGAACTGCACAGCCGATTGTCATAACAAAGGGGATAACGGATTTTCCTGAAAGTCCCACTTTTTTGAAAATCGGGTCAAGAACTACTGCGGCTCTTGCCATATATCCGCAGTCCTCGAGGATAGCAATGAGGAAATACATTATCATTACAAGGGGGAGGAATCCCAGAACTGCGATTACTCCGCCGATTATGCCGTCAACAAGAAGTGCGGACAGCAGGGGAGATGCATTTTCAAGAAGTCCGCTTACCCAGCCCTGAAACTGTTCAAGGAGTGCTACAAGGGTATCTGCAATATAAGGTCCGAGCCATGCCTGTGAAATCTGGAATACAAGCCACATTACACCTGCGAATATAAGAAGTCCTATAAATGGATTAGTTATTACAGCGTCAATCTTATCGCTTATTGTCTTATCCTTTGTCAGAACCTTACGTGTCTCCACCTGTTTTACAATGCCGTTTACAAATTCGTATCTTTCGCGGTCAGCGGCTTCGGCGGCGGATTTGTCCTTGATATTGGTATTTTTATTCTTAAACGGAGCTTTCTGCGCTGTACCGACAATATTGATTGCTGTATTCATAAGCTCCGAAAGTCCGTCTGCGGAAATGGAAGATGTTTTTATAACAGGACAGCCAAGAAGTGTTGAAAGCTTTTCGCTGTCTATTTTTGTTTCTTTTTTCTCGTTGATATCTGTTTTGTTGAGTGCGATAACCATTGGTACGCCCAGTTCCAAAAGCTGAGTTGTGAAAAACAGGCTTCGGCTGAGGTTTGTAGCATCCACGATATTTATAAGAACATCGGGCT
Organism: Ruminococcus sp.; assembly: GCA_017521805.1. GTDB lineage: Bacteria > Bacillota > Clostridia > Oscillospirales > Ruminococcaceae > Ruminococcus. The sequence continues at coordinate 7,742 of JAFXDK010000070.1, forward strand.
TTTCGTTGACTATATAATCCCTTGCTACGCTTTCCTCGCTTGTAAATGGTGAAATGGAATACGTACCGGGGAGGTCAACGGCAATAATCTCTTTGCCGTTACAGTAGGCTTTTTTTATTGGATTTTCCTTTTTGTCAACGGTTACACCTGCCCAGTTACCAACCTTTTCGCTTTTTCCCGTAAGTGCATTGAACATTGTTGTTTTACCCGAATTTGGGTTGCCTGCCATGGCTATTCGCATAATTTTCTCCCTCGTTATTGAAACTATTTGTTATTATATACTAACATTGTTTTTTAAATATACAGGCACATGATTTGTGCCTGTAATATCTGTAGATTTTTTATATGCGGACACGGCGCGCCGTGTCCCTACAGAATATATTTATGCTGATGAATCTGATTAATATACAGAAATTGCACTTGCAAGATGTCTGTCGATGTTATATCTGCCGTCCTTGATTGCAACAACACAGCTGCTTCTTCTGCGTGATACCACTGTTACTGCGGCACCTCTGTAGCAGCCAAGTGTGAGCAGGAAAGAATTGAGTTCAGCGTCATTGCTGTTGATATCCTTAACGATATATTCCTTACCAATTGAAATTTGATTTAACGACATAAAATCACCCTTTTTTCAGATTGGGAAATTTCCCGAAAGAGTATTTGTTACTCTTTGCTAACTATATTATACCCCATTGTCAGCAAATTGTCAATATGGTTCGGAAATAATCGGCGGATAACACAAAAGATGTTAGTGAGTAATAACCTTATTAGTTATTTATAACAAACATAACTTTTAAATACATGATAGTTTATCTATTGTATCTTTTCTTATTTCCTCTCTCAGCTGTGTGAAATATTCGGAAAAAGCCACTTTATCGTCAGCATAGGTCTTGTTAAGTTCCAGTTCATTTGGTGTCCATGTTGACAAATCGGAGATATTATGCTGAATAAGTGCCTCTAAGCTGTCGATAGCCTTGAAAATTTTTGCCTCAGCGGTTTTACGCTCCGTCATTTCAGCGTAAAGGGATTTCATTTCGGCGGAATAGTTTTCGGGCAGGGTATCAAGCCAGTTATTCAGCAGATTTTCCTCTGTTTTTTCATTTTCTTTTGTCTTTTCAAATGTGGGAATATCTCCTGTAAAGGCTTCACCTAAATCGTGGATAATACACATTCTGATTACCTTATTCATATCAGCTTCGGGAAATTCGTCCTTTATGAAAAAGGCAAATAAAGTCATAAGCCAGCTATGTTCCGCCACGCTTTCCTGTCTGCCTTTTCGGGTATAACAGTGACGTGTAGTATCTTTCAGCCTTTCTGCAACAGTGAGGGCATCTATCAGTTTTCTCGCATCCATATTATCCTCCTTAAAAATACAAAATCGCCCTCGGAATACCAAGGGCGATAATATATAGCATTAATTTAATCAAACACCATACTTTGTTGTAGCAACGGGAACACCAGGGCCCATTGTGGAAGTTACTGTACAGCTCTTGAGGTAAGTACCCTTAGCTGCAGCAGGCTTAGCCTTAACGATAGCTTCCATAAGTGTGTTGAAGTTTTCCTCAAGCTTAGCAGAGCCGAAAGAAGCCTTGCCAATGGGGCAGTGGATGATGTTTGTCTTGTCAAGACGGTACTCAATCTTACCAGCCTTAGCCTCAGCAACAGCCTTAGCTACGTCAGGAGTTACAGTACCAGCCTTTGGGTTAGGCATAAGTCCGCGGGGACCGAGAACCTTACCGAGACGACCAACGAGACCCATCATATCAGGTGAAGCGATAACAACGTCGAAATCCATCCAGTTTTCTTTCTGAATCTTATCAACGAGATCCATACCGCCAACGAACTCAGCGCCTGCAGCCTGAGCAGCCTCGTACTTATCTTCCTTACAGAATACGAGAACCTTTACGTTC
>JAFXDK010000071.1 GCA_017521805.1 Ruminococcus sp.
ATCACGGGAATGCTGCTGTCGGTGAAGGTGTAGTGGGGTTTCGTTTTACTTCTGCTCGTCTGCATAGCCATATTCCTTTCTCAGTTCACGCTTGAGTCTGCGGATTTCTGCCTTTGCCCATGCAAGGGACGCACAGGCACTACCTACGGCAAGTCCTACAAGGATGCCGAGGAGCATTCCTACGAAAAGATGCATCATACGGGTGTCACCTACTTTACTTTCTTTTTCGGGTATGAAAAAAGCCATCCGTGATTTCTCACGAATGGCTATGTATATGTATTCAATTATGCAAATTGGAAATTAATCATCAATCAGTTTCAAAATCAAAAAGTTTATGTTTCTTATTATTGCTGTCAATCGAATGAATTGTTATCCACGTAAATGCGTCAGTATAATCATCGTATTCACATGAAATATCAATATTTTTTTCAAAATTTTCATAAGATTCTGTATGTTCAACACTGATGCAAATCTCAACAGGCAGATTATCACGTCTCCTTTTTAGTCTGAAATGCGGAATATACTCTTTCTCTTCAATTGAATCCTTACAGAATTTCCCGCTATACCCATGAAATCTGTTGTCATAAATAACATATTCATTTCTGCAGTCAGGACATTTTACCTTGATTACCTCTATACAAGCACAAGTTGGTTTAGGAGGAATAATGACTTCCTCTTTTGGACCATTTATGCTATGAGTAAAGTAAATCCAATGATGAATAACACCGTTCTCATCCTGTGTACAATTTGAGAAATACCCACCTGTGACCGAACGATCCAAGGCATCAAAGTAAGGTTTGCATAGTTCTTTTTCGTGTTTATCAAGATAGGATTCATATATATGAAAATGAGTACAACCGCATTTGCATTTCAAACAAAATGATGTAAAATTGTCTTTTTGAAGTTCATTATAAGCTATTGCCTTCAAATAATTGGGTATTGGCATAATATTCACCACACAGTCTATTATATAAATTCCGATTTGTTGATCCGTTAACCTCCTATATTATACCATATCCCACCCAAATTTTCAATAGAAAAAAGGTTACAGATTCAAGAAAAATGGATCTGTAACCCTTGTTTTCCTACATTCTTATATCTTTTGTTTCGTTCATGTCCTCATCAAATTTCAAAAGATTCCTTGCAAGTGCCTCCACAACAGGAACCGTGATAGAATTACCTGCAAGCTTGTAAAGCTGCGAATCGGATATACCTGCCGCTTTCACTGTTTCAAACTGTTCGGCTGTAAATCCCTGTAATCGGAAGCATTCCTTAGGGATTAAACGTCTGATTCTTCCTCTGTGAACAATGCCGTGCCTGTCCGTCACAGTGATAGTGAACATTGGCTCCCCGGGTTCTTTGATTCTGCGTCCATTCTGGTAAACTTCCTCTTTGAACGGATTGATAATCGCTCTCGGTTCTTCAAGCAGTACACCCGAACGCTCGCCATTGTGAGTACCTTTTCCCACGCCGATATCCATTCTCGTGTGCAGGCATCTTGCGTTGTCCGTAATCTGGGGATTCTCATTCAGATCAACAAAAACAGCGGAATGTTCACCTTTATGGTTACTGATTCCGCTGTCCTGTCTTGCTGTGATACACCTTGCAATCTCCGTCATGTGAGGAGGTGGGTTGTAGTCAATCAGATACAATCCCGTCTTACTACCTCTGTCACCTGAACCGCTGCACTGCGTCACAGCTGTTCCGTTTGTAGAATACACTCTTGAACCCTGACTGCCTGCAATCAGCTGTTCAGGTTTTCCTGCTGTTCCATTTTTCGCATAGCTTCGTCCGAAAGATAATACTTCGCCGGGACATCTTTCTCCAAGATGTCCGACAAGGAATAACCTTTTTCTGGACTGCGGTATTCCAAAGCCGGCAGAGTTAAGCACACGCCAGCACATGCTATACCCCAGTTCTGAAATCGCTTCAAGGATTGCCTGGAAGCATTTCCCCTGCGATATGCCCAGCAGGTTGGGTACGTTTTCAGCAATAAAGTACTTGGGGCGCTTGACTTTAAGGATTCGGATAAAGTCGAAAAACAGGGTTCCTCGATCATCCTCAAAAGCTCTGCGCTGCCCTGCGACGCTGAAGGACTGGCAGCATGGTCCTCCAACGAGCAAATCAAAATCCGGCATACCTCCGTAATCGATTTTTGTGATGTCCTCATAGAATTTTTCACCTCCTGTGTCATACAAGGCTCTGTAAGCCTTCTGTGCATAGCGGTCGATTTCGCACCATCCGACGCATTCAAAACCGCCGACTTTCTCAAAAGCCGAACGGAATGCGCCAAGACCTGCGAAAGCCTCGAAATATCTTATCATTCTCAAAACTCCTTTCTCGTTTGGGTATAAGAAAAGCCGTCTGTGATTGTTAGTCACAAACGGCTATGTATAGGGTATTCAATTTTGTCCTCTTTTTCTCTTTATCAATGATTTGCATTTCGGACATTCACATTCATATATTTCTCCGAATGGTACTCTGCTTACATCAGAAAAAACTATATTTCCGCAACAACAAGCAATTTTTTCCACACAAAGATCTCTGTTGTATATTTTTAATAATTTTATTGCATCTTCGAATTCATCATATTCTAGT
>JAFXDK010000072.1 GCA_017521805.1 Ruminococcus sp.
ACATCGTCCATATCTGTTTTAGAAAGGCGAATTGCTTTCTCCATTATATCAATAAACTCTGTAAGATGCTTTGCATTTGCGAACATCTTTTTTACACTTATCAGAGAATCATTTACAGCATCCAATAATGATACATTATCATTGTGGGATACAAGATTTATTATATGAACCAATGCAGCTGACGGAATATAGCCCAATTCATGTCCATGAGTCAAAGCTAATGTTTCAGCTCCTATTCTATCAATTTCTTCCGCTGAAATATTTTTATCTCCGAAATATAGACCTATTGGTGCAACTCGCATTACTCCACCACAGCCTTTACTGTTATTGATTGGATTCTCGATTGTTCCAACTGCACTATTTAACGAAGCATTAATTGCTGAAAGACAAGTATTTCCCGGAGCACGCAAAGCAAATAATTCTGGAATATTAACAAGCCATGAGTATGTAGTTTCCGTATTTAACGGAAATTTTTCAGTTTGTGTTCTGAACCAATCCATATAGCAATATGAAATATAGCTTGGATATGAACCCATAATTCCTCGTGTCATTCCACGAGTAGTACCTATCAACAAACCATTAGCAGTAAACAAAGTCATTTGTGTATCATCAGATATTTGTGCCACACCATTAATAAGCTCATATTCTGTTATACCGTTTTTTCCATATTTATCAAAAATAGCATCTTCTGAAAGAAATTCAACAGCATATCCAAGGGCATCTCCAGCCGCTCCGCCAATCAGACAACCTCTGTATTTATCAAGATTTTTCACAATATTACCTTGCTTTCATTTTTAAGTATCCCTCAATTACAGGGCGAGCCTTGCTCATTTTTACAGGCACACCATGACCGCAGGCAAGCCATTTGGGATTTAATTCAAGTATTGTTTTCAAGGATTTCTCCATATCCTGAATACTTACAGCATGAGGTGTTACATCAGGCTTTTTCCAAAGCATTGTAAATGCATCACCGCAATACAAAACACCGTTACTTAAAACACCTATTGAACCATACGTATGCCCTGGTAATGGAATTATTTCAGCATCATAGCCAAGTGATTTCAGCAAATCTCTGTCGCTGTCTTTCAGATAAATGTCAGGGTTATATGGCTTGCTTTTCACTAATGCACCGCCTACAAGCTGTGTTATATTACGCAAACGATATTTCGGTGCTGTAGGTTTAACAGGCTGGGAAAGAAAATTTCGGCGTAAGCTCTTATCAGCAGCACTTAATAATACTTTCGCTCCCATTTCCTGCAATCTTGCAGCATTAAAATCGTGGTCAACATGAGCGTGCGTCAATAATACGTGCTTTACATTATACTGATTAATCCAATTCTGCATTTTCTTCCATGTGCCAATGAATCCTGTATCAATCAGAAGGTCAGATTCTTTACCTTTCAGAATATACAGCGTTACATCTCCGCTATAATAAAAATTTATACGACCACTGTTTATTAACGTCATTTGTATCACCTCGGATAATTAAATAAATTTTCATTTATCTCTATTATACAGAATAAATTTATAAATGTCAACTGTAGAATGAATTTCTCTGACTTTTTTCAATTAGTTCTCTAAAATTCCTTGACAAACAAATAAAAATGCGTTATACTGAATTCACATTAATTCCTAATCCGTGAAGAATTAAGTATATTATTGAGATATTGCAATTCTTTTAAACGTGAATATGTAATGAAAAATTCTCCTTAAAGGAAACATAAAATGATAAAAAGGGAAAAAACAATGGAAACATTCAGATTAATCTTAAAAATCCTGATGTGGTTTTTAATAATAGGATTTTCATGTAACTTTATTATGCAGACTATCAGCTATTCATTTTATAAAAATGCCAAAAAAATTGCTGATATATCATACAAACCGCAATTTATTCAATTCAGCGATAAACTGACAGGCTATGGTTACAATCTTGACATTCCATCTGACAGCGTTATTTTATTCTTTGGTGGTTCAAACTATATTGCATATAATTCTGTTGCTTCATATTCCGGCAAATTCAATTGTCCTTTTATTTCAGCTGACTACTATGGAACGCAGGACAGTAAAGACAAAATGAATCTGAAATCTATGCAGCAAACTGCTACTGATATGTACGACTGGGCAAAAAAAGAATATCCAAAAGCTAAAATTGTAATTATGGGACATAGCTATGGAGCAGGAATAGCCACATATCTTTCAAGCGTAAGGAAAACTCATAGCCTGATTATAGCGGCTGGTTATCGTGATCTCTCTGATTTATACAACAAAATTATACCTATTTTCCACGGACCACTGAAAGTTTTCATTTCAAATAACATTCAAGCATCGAAATATGCACAAAATGTTTCTTGCCCTGTATATGTTATAGGCTCAGATGCTGATAAAACCTTAGACGCTTCACTACAAGAAAAAGTAGCTGGTTGCTTTAATAATTCGGAAATCAGAATTTTCAAAAATATCAATCACGAAAATTATTTTATAACTGATGAAGTTCTTGATTATGTAAAATCTAAAATGAAGTAGATTCAAATAGATGCTTCTGATAAGCAGAAAACCTGCTCCACAAACCTATGCTAAAAATGAATATATAAAGAAATCCCACTGCATAGCACCTTTTATGCTATACGGTGGGATTTTATTTATCAGCATCGTAAATTACAACTTTTAACAACACCACAGGCAAGCTTTTCTCCTGCATTGCCCGACGGCTGTGATGTGAAATCATCAGAATTTTCATGGATAATTACAGTTTTTCCAATAACCTCCGATAGTAAAAACCGATCTGTCAAAAATACAGAAAACGCATACCCTCGGCTGCCAAACAGCGGTGGCAAATCACCTGCATGAAATGGATGATTGCATTTTGCAGGGTTGTAATGTGCCATCGTACCCGAAAACGGATCTTGCATATCACCGTCGCATTGATTGCCGTCATGAATGTGAAATCCGAACACAGGATGCTGACAAATACCGTGTGAATGTGGCAGGCCACTTATTTCTGCAGCAATAAGCACACCGTTCCGTAGTTGATAAAAGCGTACAATACCGCTTATATTCGGATATTTCTCGCTTCCTTTGATGATTGCGTAGGTGTTGGGCTTATGCATCAGTACTGCCGCATAATTGCGTATATTCCTTTCCATTATATCACCTCAACTTATATTATGTCGGGTGAAACTGAAATGTGCGTAGCACTTTCTTATATCGGAAACATCTGAACTGTATAATTTTGTTGCAATTTGTAGAAATATATGGTATAATATATATTGAAAAGTTGTATCTATTGATGAAAAACTAAATGAAACGGAGTAACCCTATGATAAATATAAGAAAACTGGAAACTGAACTTTGGGAAGCAGCAGACCTTCTGCGTGTTGATTCGAAAGTAACATCGCAGGAATATTGTATGCCCGTGTTGGGATTGATTTTTCTGCGTTATGCATATAGTCGCTTTAAATTCGTAGAAGCGGACATTCTCAAAAACCGTCCTACAAGAGGCGGACGTGTTCTGCCTGTCGAAGCTGACGATTTCAAAAGTAAAAGTGCTATCTTTCTTCCCGAAGAAGCACGCTATGATTTCTTAATCAACCTCCCTGATGAAGCAGATGTTGGAAAGGCAATCAATAAAGCAATGGAGCTGATTGAGGGACAGTCCGCACAGCTTCGTGGTATTCTGCCGAAGAATTATACTATTCTCCAGAATGACCTACTGCGTGAACTTCTGCGTATTTTCAATAACAGCGCATTCAATGAAATGAAAGACGACATCATCGGCCGTATTTATGAATACTTCCTCAATAAATTTGCACCTGCTGTTGCATCGGATGACGGTGTGTTCTTTACGCCGAAATCCCTCGTGCGAATGATTGTAAATATCCTTGAGCCGAGTCATGGAACTGTGCTGGATCCTGCCTGCGGAAGCGGCGGTATGTTCGTTTCTTCTGCGGATTTCATTGAGGGTTATGGTACAAGTGCCAATACAGCTATGACCTTCTTCGGACAGGAAAAAGTGGACTACAATGCCAAGCTATGTATGATGAATATGGCTGTACACGGTCTGAATGCAAAGATTGTGTCTGGAAATGAAGCAAACAGCTTCTATCATGACGCTCATAATCTGGACGGCTGCTGTGATTATGTCATGGCAAATCCGCCGTTTAATGTGGACAAGGTTAAGTCTGAAACCTGTCAGAATGCAGGACGTCTGCCATTTGGTCTGCCGAGCGTAAATAAAGCAAAGGAAATCGGCAATGCAAACTATCTCTGGATTTCCTATTTCCATTCCTACTTAAACGAAAACGGTCGTGCCGGCTTTGTTATGGCTTCTTCCGCAACGGACAGTCAGGGCAAGGACAAGGATATCCGTGAAGCGCTTGTGAAAACAGGCGATGTTGATGTTATGATTTCCGTCGGCAATAACTTCTTCTATACAAAATCTCTCCCCTGCTCACTTTGGTTCTTTGATAAGGGAAAGAGTGAGGAAATCAGGGACAAGGTGCTGTTTATTGACGCACGAAATTATTACACCGTTGTTGACCGTACTCTTAATGAGTGGAGCGAATGGCAGCTGAAAAATCTCAATGCGATTGTATGGCTCTATCGTGGTGAGATTGAAAAATATCAGCAGTTGCTTACCGAATACAAAAGCGTTTTAGGCTGTGCAATTACTTTTGAAGAATCCCTCAGTCTGTTACAAGACGAACTTGCTGATTTGCAGAAGCGTTCAAAAATAGAAGTTGAAAACGCA
>JAFXDK010000073.1 GCA_017521805.1 Ruminococcus sp.
GTGTTCGTTATACCCTGTTTTCAACAGTTTTGCACTTTTTCACTTTTTACATTTTAAAAAAGTCCGAGTAGACCATTTACATGGCTCACTCGGACTTTTGGTTTCACTTTTTTTACAGCGCCATTTCCGAACTGTTCCGGATATGTTTCAAGAATGCCGTCTGTATAGGTCACTTCATATTTCATGCCAACGCTGGGGTTAACACCGGTGTCAATGTATTCCATTGATAAAGTGAGGCGTTCGTTTGAGTTCGGGCGGTCGGTAGGTTTCACAAGCAGATATTTATCGTGTACCTCCACAACCTCGACTGTCATTGTATCTGTTATGGTTCCGGTTTGTTTTGCAAGCGGTACTACCATATGATCATTGTATAGCGCATAGGTATAAACATCGCCAACCTCGCAGTCAAGAGGATCAATACCAAGCGAGGATGCGAATGTGCTTAATCCATAATAGTATTCTTCGCCGGCAGCATCCATATAACGTATGCTCCAATGTGATGAACCGTCATAGGTTTTGCTTGTTACGCTCATGTCCTTCTTTTCCATAAGGTCAGGACAGTTGCCAGCTTTAATCAGCTCTGCACCTTCATCGAGCGTATAATAGTAAACATGAGCATTAGCCGGATCGTCTTTGACCGGATATACTTGTGTCATAGGGACATCTCCCTCAGCAACGAAAATGTCTCCATAGGCAAGGCCTGTCGGTGCATTTTCCCATATAACCTTGTCCGCATTATAGCTTCCGTCTGATGTTGGATACAGATAACGGAACTGTGGAATGCCTCCGCTGTAAGTGCCGACATAGACGAAGAATTGGTCTTCATTATTAAACAAAATACTGTTTGCTTCTGTTTCGGCAGCAAGAGCAGAGCTCTCGTAATTAATAGGAAAGCCAATTGAAAGCGTAGGAAGCAGCATACACGCACTCAGAAACACGGCACTTAACTTAGATGAAAAACGTTTCATAATCGTACCTCCTTTGTAAATAATGAGCGTAAAAATATTCACGTACTTCAACAGGATACAATAACCCTGTTTTACTGCATTATATCATATTTCATGGCAAAAGTCAATGCTTTGAAAACAAAAAAATCACATCTCAGCCACAGCCCCTAAAAATATATATTTACACTTCAATCTCCATGCCGTTCCGCAGCGTGAAGGTCAGCTTTCCGTCCGTACCCACGGTTGCTTTCTCAACCAGAAGCAGCCAAAGCTTACCGTCAAAGGTGTCAGTCACAATACCGTCATGTTCCATCGTCCGAATCAGTGCTTCAAGCAGTTCCTCGCGGGACAATCTTTCAGCCCGCTTATCCAGAGGGGTTCAGGTTGGCTACGGTGAAAACACACCATAGTTTTTAAAAAACTATTGCAAATTGATCATGAGTATAATATAGAAAAAGAATCGACTAAGAGGATGACAGCTTAAGTGCTGAAAAGCGTGGAAATACGTCGAAAACACAAGTGATCAATTTCGTCACGTATTGACAACGTAATATAGCCACTTTCCAATGATTTGGGAGGTGGCTGTTTTTATCTAAAATGAGTGAAATACAGCCACCGTACAGCTACGCATGAATTTTTTGATAAAAAGGTACACGGTTGAGATTATAAGTATAAATAAAAGGAAATAAAATTGTCAATTGCTTGACAAATTATTTTTGATATGATATAATTAAATTTGCTTGAAATCGTATTTTTTCGTAAATTTTTGCGATACAAGCAATATAGAAGTCGGAAAGGAAATGTATTGAAAATGGAAGAAACTATAGACCTTAAATATCTGATACGACTATTGATCGGAAAGATATGGCTCATTATACTGATAACCGTTATCGGCGGTGCCGCTGCTTTCGGAATATCCAAAACACTAATGCCCCTTGAATATTCCTCCCATATCACAATGTATGTACAGAGTTATTACGGTGTGTCTGACGGTATTAATAATCAGAATAACATAAGCAATTCAAAACAGCTTGTAAACACTTATATGGAAGTTCTTAAAGATGACGCCGTTATGAATGCTGTAGGAGATTTGCTGATTACCCAGTATGACAGCTATACAATTGAACAGAACTTTAATCTTTCAAATGGCAGAATTACCCCCGGTTCTCTGCGTTCCTGCATTTCTATCAGTTCTGTAACAGATACTTCAGCTGTTAATGTAGTTGCAACTGCTAAAAATGCTGAAATTGCTGCGGCAATATGTAACAATCTCACTTCTGTAGCTCCTGAATTCGTGGAAGATGCAGTTGGCGTTGGTTCAATTAATACAATTGATAAGGCAAAGGTATATAATAACCCTATTGCTCCTAATATCCCTAAGAACACGATTCTTGGTATGGCTATGGGCTTCATACTTATTGTCATGCTTCTCATCGCTATTGATTTCTTTGATAATACTGTTAAAGACCCTGACGCACTGGGTAATAAATACAATAAGGCTATTATCGGTGAAATTCAACAGTTTGCTGCTGAAAAGAAAAACAAGAAGAATAAGAAAAAGAAAAATATAGATTCCACAGATTACCTTAAACTGACTGACAAAAACGTTCCTTTCAGTGTTGTTGAAAGCTATAAATCTATCCGTACAAATATTACATTTTCACTTTCAACAACAGATAAAAAGATTTTTGCTGTATCTTCTGCAAATCCGGGAGAGGGAAAATCCACAACTTCCGCTAATATCGCTATTGCCTTTGCACAGAGCGGTAAAAATGTACTGCTTATTGACGCTGATATGCGTAAATCAATGCAGCATAAGATATTTAATCTTAAAAATAAAAAGGGACTTTCTTCTGCTATCAGTAAAATGAATAAGGTTGAGGAATGTATTCAGTCATGTGCTGTAAAGCATCTTGACATTATGACAGCAGGTCCGATTCCTCCTAATCCCTCAGAACTCCTTGCTTCTAAAAACATGGACACAATGCTTGAAAATCTCAGTGAGAAGTATGATATTATAATTATTGATACATCTCCTATCAATGTTGTTACAGACGCAATGGAGCTTGCAAAGAATATTTCAGGCATCATCACAGTTCTCCGTTATGGTAAAACAACTAATGACGATATCGATGCAGCTATAAAGAAAATTGAATTCGCTCAGATGAATATGCTCGGTTTCATTCTCAACGGAATCAAGATAAAAAATCGCGGAAAGTACTACTCTAAGGACAGATATTACTACAAAAAGGGTTATGGCTATTACAGTGTCAAGTCTGAACCAGATGAAGAAGAAAATCAAACAAACGAAAAATAAGAGGTTAAAACAAAATGCTTACTGATTATCATTGCCATATATTACCACAAATTGATGACGGCGCACAAAATGCTGATACATCGCTTAAAATGGCTGCAATGATGAAAGAACAAGGCGTAGAACGTATTATTGCAACTCCTCATTTTTATGCTCATCGCGAAAAATCTGTTGCGGATTTTTTGAAAAAAAGAGAATCTGCATACGCAAAAATAAAAAAGTCTCTTGCTATAAAAGATATCCGCCTTGGTGCTGAGGTTTCGATAGAACATGGTATTTCTGAATTACCAGATATCGAAAAACTTGCAATTTGGGGAACGCGTATTATTCTTCTTGAATTGCCTTATAGAGCATATGCTAAATGGATGTCTGAGGAAATATATAATATTTCAGCTGAATACAATCTCAAGGTTATGCTGGCTCATGTTCATCGCTATCTCCCCTATTACAGCAAAGACGAAATAGAAACTATTCTCTCCACAGACGCAATTTTGCAGATAAATAATGAAGCATTTGTCAACTGGAAAGAAAAGAAAATTTCCAAGCGTGTAATTAACGAATATGATACTTTCGCTTTTGGCAGTGATTCTCACGATTCAACTTCACGGAAACCCAATTGGGATTTGCTGAAAAAAAAGGTTAAGCCCGATATTATTTCAGTTTCCAACGGCATATTTGACAAATACAAAAAATAACAACAAGGCTTATCTGATTTTCAGGTAAGCCTTGTTGTTCGCTTATAATACCAATCCCTAAAATATTAGTTGACAAAGACAATTAACATGAAATTTTTCAAACAAAAAAGCACGCCAAAGCGTGCTTAAATGGTCTGAGTGACGGGACTTGAACCCACGGCCTCTACCACCCCAAGGTAGCGCGCTACCAGCTGCGCCACACCCAGACTTACGAGATATTGAAGTATCACTTCAACGATAATAATTATATCATATTTTCAAGTATTTGTCAAGCATTTCAATAAAATTTAATTTATTTAATATTAGTATCATCCAATATCTGTATCAATAATCATCTTTTTGCAATCAGGACAATAATGCGCTTCTGCGGAGAATGTAGCAAGTGTGTATTTCATCGCATCAACATTGCATACGCCACCAATCTTATCCCAAAAGTTAGCTTTTTTATCCCCCTCTTTCCAGCTAACGATGCTTCTGCCATCACCAGAAAGAATGCCTTTTTTCATTTCTTTATTGCAGTATGGACAAATCATATTATTCCCCCCTTCGCTTATAATAATGTAATTATACCATATCATAAATTATTTTTCAATTAATTCCAATAAAATCGTAAATATAAACAAAAAAGTACGCAAAAAAGCGTACTTAAATGGTCTGAGTGACGGGACTTGAACCCACGGCCTCTACCACCCCAAGGTAGCGCGCTACCAGCTGCGCCACACCCAGACTTACAGGGAAATATTGAACTGCTCATTCAACGATAATAATTATACCACATTAAGAATAAAAAGTCAAGCCTTTTTTCTAAAAAAATATATTTTTTTATTTTAACAATGATTTTCGCATAATTCGCCATATAATCAGGGACGCTCATTGCCGAACGTCCCTTAATAAATTTACCTATGTATAAAACGAAATATCAAACTAACCAGATAACCGCCCAGATGTATAATTAAAGGTTCAATTACAGCTATCAGAAGTAATACCGCCGCTACTCCGCTCCAATGTCCATTTTCAGGCTTTGTAAAGAATACCATATATCCAAACGGAATGACACAAATCACAAGCATTGTTACTGCCTGCACCAAAAGGCTCAGAATAATTCGTCTTTTGTTGGAATCAAGCAGAATATCGTTCTTACGTTTTCTCATGACAATGAAATAATATAAAAATGGCATTACAACCAAATCTATTCTTGCAAGATATCTTACCATAAACGAAGCATCTGTAATATTCCCGAATGAACAAAGAATTCCGAACAAAAAAGCTAACGGAAGTATAATCGATAATACTATAGTTTGTATCTTCGAATTTCTTTCTATTCGTGTCTGATTTTCATTCATTTTAATTAAACCTCAGCATTTACAGCTATATTGAGTATCTCAGCAACATCAGCAGCTGAAAGCTGAACGAATCCACCTGTTTTGCCGTCACCAAGACCGTGCTTTTCAACGAGTACAGGAATATCCTCTGCTTTTGCTCCAAGCTCAGCAAAATTAATAGGCATACCGATACTGCGTAGGAACTTTCTGAACTCCTTTATCCCTGCCTTCGCAGTTTCCTCAGGGTTCTCAAAGTTCATCTCACAGCCCCAGATTCTTACAGCCATCTGTGCAAATCTCATAACATTATGATTCATTACAAATTCCATCCATGCAGGCATTACTACTGCAAGGCCTGCACCATGAGCAACATCGTAAAGTCCTGACAATTCATGCTCGATGTTATGGCTGTTCCAGTCCTGATCTCTGCCAACGCCAACGATATCATTATGAGCAACTGTACCTGCCCACATAATATTCGCTCTTGCTTCGTAATTATTCGGGTCTGCAATAACTCTTGGAACTTCCTTAATCATAGTAAGAAGTACAGCCTCGCAAAGTCTGTCTGTTATTTCAACTTCCTTTGTATTTGTGAAATAGCGTTCAAAAACATGAGCCATAATATCTGTAGCACCGCAGGCTGTCTGATAAGCAGGAAGTGTGCAGGTAAGCTGAGGATTGAGTATAGAAAATTTAGGACGGAGCAAATCAGAACCTGTATCGCGCTTTAACATTCCCTCTTCTTTCGTTACAACAGATGCACCTGAGCCCTCACTGCCTGCTGCAGCGATAGTGAGAATTGTACCAATTGGGAGAGCTTTTTCAACGGGCTTACCTGTGCCGTAGAAGTCCCAAAAATCGCCGTCATAGGGTACACCAAGAGCAATACCCTTTGATGAGTCAATACAAGAACCGCCGCCCACTGAAAGAATGAAATCTACATTTTCCTTACGGCATATCTCAATGCCCGCATAAATCTTTGTATCACGTGGGTTTGGCTGTACTCCCCCAAGTTCAACATATGAAATATTTTCTGCTTCAAGAGATTTCTTAACACGGTCAAGAAGTCCAGAGCGTACAACGGAGCCTGAGCCGTAGTGGATTAGCACCTTTGTACCACCGTGTTTTTTTACGTATTTTCCGCATTCGTTTTCTGTTTCTTTACCAAAAATGAATTCGGTAGGGCTGTAGAACTGAAAATTGTTCATAGTCATTTTTCCTCTCATTATATATTATTTCTCTGTGGAAAAATATCCACTATTTAATTGTACAATAGATTTGTTCATTTGTCAAGTAATTTTGACAATATAACAAAAAATGATAAGTATATCTTTACTTTGTTATAAATGTGTGCTATTATAATGTATGAATAAAGCCATTGGGCTGAAATAAAGGAGTTTTATTATGAAAAAGAATTTATTCACACGTATCTTGACAGCAGTTGCTGCCGCTTCAACGCTGTCTTTCACAGGCTGTGGCAATACAGATTCCGCAACAGACAACAAGACAGATGATAAAGCTGTTGCAACAGATGCTCCTACAGTAGAGGCAACAGAAGCTGAGGAAGCAACCGAAGCACAAAACGATGTTGCAGCAGATGCTGACCAGTCACTCCAAAAAGTACTGGACAACGGCAAACTTATCCTTGGTCTTGACGCTACATTCAAGCCCATGGGCTATACAGACGAAAATGATGAAATCGTTGGCTTTGATATCGACGTAGCTGAGGAAGTATGTGCAAGAATGGGCGTTGAACTCGTTAAAGAAGGTATCAACTGGGAAACAAAGGAACAGGACCTGAATGCAGGCAGAATTGACTGTATTTGGAACGGCATGTCTATAAATCCCAGCCGTGCAGAAGAAATGAACCTTTCTGAACCTTATATGAAAAATGCAATGGTTTTTGTTGTTCCCGTAAACAGTGATGTTACAGCTATGTCTGACCTCAGCGATAAGATTATCGGCGTACAGAACGGCTCTACAGCTGAAGAAATCCTCATGGCATCAGAAATCGGCTCTACAATTACAGAACAGGCTATGGCTACAAATATTGAAGCACTTCAGCAAATGGAGCTTGGACTTGTTGACGCTGTATTCCTTGATTCTATCGTTGCTAACTATGAGATTACATCATCAGGCAAAGATTACAAGGTACTCCCTGACGGTCTTGAGGAAGAAGAATACGCAATTGGTTTCCGCAAGGCTGACCAGGCTCTACGTGATGAAGTTCAAAGAATTCTCAGCGAGATGAAGGCAGACGGCAAGCTTGGTGAAATCTCTACAGAGTGGTTCGGAAGCGATATTACTACAGTTCAGTAAAAAATATATGCAAAATTTAAAACCGTACAGGAATCAAATCTTGTACGGTTTTTTCTTTTAATCCTCACCCTCTGTATAATCAAAGACTTCGGGTTGGGAATTATCTTTCTTGCAGAATTGTGTTTCATAAAGCTGTGTATATACACCGCCCTGTTTTATCAGCTCATCGTGTGTGCCCCGCTCCGCAATTACGCCGTTATTGATAACAAGTATCTCATCTGCACTGAGAATAGTCGAAAGTCTGTGAGCAATGAGTATACTTGTGCGTGATTCGATAAGGGGCTCAATTGCGTCCTGTATCTTCTGCTCGGAAATTGAATCAAGAGCAGATGTAGCTTCATCGAATATCATAAGCGCAGGGTCTTTCAGCAGAACTCTTGCAATTGAAATACGCTGTTTTTCGCCGCCTGAAAGCTTTAATCCGCGATTTCCCACGACTGTATCAAGTCCTGTTTCCTGCTTTTCAATAAAGTCGTAAATGTTCGCCTTTTTGCAGGCTTCAATCAATTCTTCCTCTGTAGCGTCGGGCTTTGCATAAAGAAGGTTTTCGCGGATTGTACCGTTGAAAAGATATGTTTCCTGACTTACAATACCGATATTTTCACGGAGATATGACAAATCAAGTTTGCGTACATCAACATTGTCAAAGGTTACAGTTCCCGATGTAACATCCCACAATCTCGGAATAAGATTTACAAGGGTACTTTTTCCCGAGCCTGACGGACCTACCACGGCAATACACTTTCCACTTTCAAGGGTGAAATTAACATCTGAAAGAATCTGTCTTTCCTTTTCGTAGTAAAAGCCGACATTTTCAAATTTAACCTCTCCCTTTGCCGCCTCTTGGGGAATAACGGCATCAGCCGGAGATTCAATTTCCACAGGCATATCGTAATATTCAAAAATACGTGTAAACATAGCCATTGAGCGAATCCAGTCAACCTGTATGTTAAGAAGCTGATTTACAGGACCGTACATTCTGCCCAACAACGCCACAAGAACAGTGATATCACCAACAGTCAAATCACTGTTGTACTTCATCATAAGAATACCACCAGCAAGGTAAAGGAGCATAGGGCCTATGCTTGAAAATGTGCTCAGCGCCACACGGAACCAGCGTCCTGCCATGCCCTCGCGGATATTAAGCTTCACCATACGCTTATTGGCATCTTCGTATTTGTCATATTCCACCTGTTCCATACCGAAAAGCTTCACCAGAAGCTGACCGCTTACAGACATAGTTTCGTTAAGTATACCGTTTATTTCGTCGCTGCAAGCCTGCGATTCAGTGGTAATCGACCAGCGTGTTTTACCTGCGCTTCTCGTAGGAATAATAAATAGCGGTATTACGGCAATTCCCACAAGAGCCATAACCCAATTCTGCTGAAACATAACGACAATGGCTACAATAAGGGTTATGGAATTGGAAAGTATGCTTGTGAGCGTACCTGTTATAACCTGCTGTACCCCTGCGATATCGCTTGTCATACGTGTGATTATATCGCCCTGATTGTTTGATGTGAAAAATCGCTGGGACATTTTCTGCAATTGCTTATACATCTTGTTGCGCATATCATATGTTATATGCTGAGCAATCCATGTGTTCATATAGCTTTCAAGTACACCGATTAGATTTGCTCCTAAAGTAACAGCCAGAGAGAGAACAATGAACAATATGAGCTTATTCATACTTCTGCCGATAAGTCCCTCGTCGATTATCTTACCTGTAAGCACTGAGGGCATAAGGTTAAATACGGACGAAATTACAATTGCGATAAGTACAATAAGCAACTGTTTCCAGTAAGGTTTAAGATAAGAAAAAATTCGTACAAGCAGTTCTTTTGTAACTTTCGGACGATTTTTCTTTTCCTCTTCTGTTAAAAAGCTTTGTCTTCTTGGTCCGCCTACCGGTGGCATAAATATCACTCCATTCTTTTAAGCTAATACCGCACAGGTTTTGTGCGGTATTGTTTTCAATTATTTTTGAATCTGCTGAGGAATTGTTTTGTTCTTTCAGAAGCGTTCTCGCCGAACAATTCTTCAGGTGTGCCCTCGTCAGCAATAACTCCGCCCTCCATAAATATAATATGGTCAGCTACATCACGGGCAAATCCCATTTCGTGCGTTACAATTACCATTGTCATTCCTTCAGCAGCAAGGTCTTTGATAACTTTTAAAATCTCCCCTGTAAGTTCAGGGTCGAGAGCTGATGTAGGCTCATCGAAAAAAAGCATTTCAGGCTGTAAAGCTAAAGCACGTGCAATTGATACACGCTGCTGCTGTCCGCCCGACAATTCACAAGGATATGATTTGGCTTTATCTGCGAGCCCCATTTTTCCAAGAAGCTCCATAGCAACTTTTTCGACCTCTGCTCTGTTCTTTTTCAAAACACGAACAGGCGCTTCTGTAATATTACGCAGTACATTCATATGGGGAAACAAATTGAAATTCTGGAAAACAAGCCCGATATTAAGCCTTATATCCCGCAAAACTGATGAAGGCGCATACACTGTTTTGCCATTATCATTTTTTATCAACATCTCCTTGCCGCATACGTTAATCTCTCCGCCGCTTGCTTTTTCAAGCTGATTTATACATCTGAGGAGAGTTGATTTTCCGCTTCCTGACGGACCAATTATCGCCCATACCTCTCCTTTATTTACAGTAAAAGATATATCTTTTAAAACCTCTGTTGAACCGAAG
The DNA here is from genome assembly GCA_017521805.1 of Ruminococcus sp. Taxonomy (GTDB): domain Bacteria; phylum Bacillota; class Clostridia; order Oscillospirales; family Ruminococcaceae; genus Ruminococcus. The sequence continues at coordinate 10,301 of JAFXDK010000073.1, forward strand.
CTCTTTGAAAGGTTTCTTACTTCAAGCATTGACATATACAGCCCCCCTTATTTGTAATAATCCAGTTTTTTCTCAATTGCCGCTGAAATAACAGTAAGTATCATAGCAAGAACAAAATAGAAAAGTCCTGCGATGAAAAGCGGCGTAAGAGAACTGTATGTCTGCATCTGCTGTTTAGCTTTAAGGGTGATTTCGGCAAATGCTATAACATTTGCAAGGGAAGTATCCTTAATCAGCGTAATAATCTCGTTTGAGCTGGCAGGTACTACTCTTTTAACCACCTGAGGCAGAATTATATGGAAAAACGTCTGGAACTTGTTCATACTCAGAGATGCCGCGGCTTCATACTGTCCCTTTGGTATAGATTCGATACCGCCGCGGAATATCTCAGCAAAATATGCCGCATAATTCAGTGTAAATGCCACGATTACAGCGTTAAACATAAAGTTTTCGTTCTGAATATTCACACCGCTTAGAATTGACTGCACAAACGCTGGCAAATTTTCATTTTGTTTCAGCATTGGCACAGCATAATACGCAACTATAATCTGAAGCATAAGCGGAGTGCCGCGCATGATGAGTATGTATATATTTGTAAGCCATGAAACAGGCTTGAATTTACACATTTTCAAAAGTGCCACAATCATTCCCAGCGGAATCGAATATAGTAGCGTAAAACCAAAAATTTTCAACGTAGGTCCGAGATACTCCAGAAGTATCATAAAGACCTTTTTTATCTCTTCACCTGACATAAAACACCTCATTTTATAAATTTCGACAATTTAATGTACTATTATTATAACATATTATCATATACCTTTGCAAGTCTTTTTCCCAATCTTTAACAAATTTACAGATTCAAAAATAAAAAAGCTTCTGCATAAACAGAAGCATTTCAAAACAAAATATAAAAAATCCGCCTTGCCGTTCATATAGCGAATAAAACCCGCACGAAGCAGGTGGGTAAACGCCCGAATGATTCTCGCTCCCTTCGTCCGCATAAGCGGGAGGTCTGCAGTCCACAAACGGAGCCGAATTCCCTTGTAAAAAGTGTTGGATTATAAAAACTATAATATATCGAACAAGGCAGAAATTTTATTTCTTTCATGTTTACATTATACCACATTTTTTTGAAAAAATCAAGTGTTTTCTAAAAATTTCACAAAAAAATATTTCTAAAAATTTCACAAAAAAATAAAAATTCTGCAATATAATACCAATCCCTAAAATGTTAGTAGACAAAGATGATGAGCAGAAACACTGTTGTTTCAGTGATTGGTATAAAAACCGCTATACAGCCGGTAGGTAACTGTATAGCGGTTTTATCAGGAATTATCTGAAAGCATATAAGGGATTCTCTAAAAACCGGAACATTAGATGAATTTCGTACATGACAAATATTATTTGCAAGGTTTGTCAACGCAGTAAATGATATTTGTCATAGAAAGTTCGCCGTGAGGGAGGTTTTTAGAGGTTCCCATTAGTCTTTCTTACCGAAAACAAGCATATTGAAAGAAATCTGCTCGTACTGACTTGCAAGACCGAACATTGATAAACATCCAGCCATACAACCCTTATCCTTAGTAACAGGAATCTCCTGAATGAAAAGAAGCTCCCAACCACCTACTGCTTCACGATCGATTATAGCTGCATACTGCTTAACAGCCTCCTCATAACTATCATTTTTCTTAATCATAAGTCCAATCGGACCAGCAACTGTTTTATACTGCATACTAAACCTCCTATATTTTTTAATTTAATGACCTACCATTCATTTATTTAATTATTAATTCAATTTGAATCTTATGTAATCCAGTATTTTTCTTAATCCTTTTTCAATAATTGAGTCAGATTTTATATACTTTATCATTGCCGGACTTATTGTGTAATAAAGTCTGATAAATCCAATGCCTATTTTACTTTTTGACAGGTAATCATCACGGAATCTTCTTAGTTCCACAACCTCATCACATGTATACGAACCATAGACAGCCGTTGCAATATAACATCCGGAATGTTGTTTTCCTTTAAGATCACGTTCTCTGGAATCCAATTGCCCACTTCGAACAAGTTCAATAAAATCTTCTGTATCTCTAATGGAAAGCTTATATTTTACAGCCTGTTCCTTTGGTGCATACTCTATTGCACGATAAGCATATTTGTTCAATGCGTCAAGCATTATTGATGCTTTTGTCAGATTTCCGGAATTTCCATACTTATCTTTGTATCCATAATAACTGTCAAAAGCATTCTGACAGCAATACAATCCCCAATAAGCTTCGTGACAATTAGGCTTAATTTCAATTATTTTATTAAAGAACATGACCGCTTTATCAAAATTACCATCTTCTATTGCCTGATTTGCATTGATTAAATAGGTTTTAACCGTCGGCAAACCGTCAATTGTTATTACGTCTATTACTCTATGCTTTGTACGGCAATACATACATTCTGCAAAGCCATTCATATCGACATCGTCAACTTGTATCTCTCCACCACAGTTATTACAAACAGCTGGTTGAAAAGCCATATACACATCTCCCTTTAATTCTTACATTAAGGATAATCAATTCCGCCATTTGGCCAATGACAACGACGCAATCTGTTAAATCCCTTATATACGCCTTTAATTACACCGTACTTCTCTATGGATAGTTTCATGTATTCTGAACAGCTTGGTTCAAAAAAGCATAGCTTTCTCACTTTTTCCGGAGCAAATCTTTGATATAAAAGAATAAGCCAAATAAGTAATTTTTTCAGCAGAATCGCTGTAATACCAATATAAACCAATGTAATTAAAATAATCAACAAACCTTTTTTTATAGACACATAATCAGCTATGCTATTGGAATTTATCAATAAAGCCACATAACTGCCAATAATTAAAATGATTGGTATAACGCCTTTTAGAATCGATACTTTCGGTCTAGTTATGACTTGTATTTTCTGATTCTTTTTTATATCCTGCATCATTATTTCCATAGCTTTTGCAAGACTCGCATCTTTTGATTCACTGATTGTACTGTCATAATGTCCTTTTTCAGGTAAATCCATTTTATACTCCTATGTTTTAATAATAACATATATATTATATCAATATATTATATAAATGTCAATTCGCTTTTTTGACAAAATATTACAAATCGTTTTGTTAATTTCTGCCACTACAGGCCGTTTTATCCTCCACTAATTCTGTTAATTATAACATATTTTTCCTATTTGTATATTCACTAAAAGGCACCTCTAAATCAAAACAATCTCCTTTTTCAACTCAATAGAATAAAGAGATAATCCTTTAACCTTTTTACCCGTTGTCAACTCAATTGCAGCTTTGTAAATTAAAAGCTGTTTTTCATAGCGCTGACATAACTGTTCCTCAGAAACAAAACGATCAGATTTGTAATCAACTACGACTATTCCGTCATCTTCCTCAAACATAAGATCAATAATTCCCTTAATCATACCGTCGGAATCCCTGAGTTTATCAAAAACAGAATCATTTATTCTGAGCTGTCCAGCCGCAACGGTAAATTTTTTCTCACGCTCCACATTTGTACTGCTGCATATACGCCTATACAAATCAGTGTGAAAGAACGCCTGTATTTTGCGGATATCTATACTTTCAGCCTCAGTCCTTGTAAGAAATCCCCTCTCTGTAAGGCGCATAATTTCAGCTTTAGTGTCCGCAATGGCATTATCAAAAGAACAATACTGAAAAAATGTGTGAATCGCCGTTCCACGTTCCGCACCTGTTAAACGTCCCTTTTCACTGAGGAATCGCGGACGTTTCAGCTGAAACTCAACATCTTCTTCGCCGCTGAATTTCTTTGAAATCTGAGTTACACTGAGTTTTGAGGGCGTATTAGAAAGTGTACGGTCATAGCTGAAATCAAACATCGCCTTGATTCTTTTCACAATTTTCTCATCAGGTTTTGCAAATTCAGAATCTGCTTCAATAAAGGATATTTTTTCAAAGCCTGACAAAAGGTCATAGTCGAATAAATTATCCTCTGTTTCATATGCAGGAAATCCGTGCGCTACGCAGTCAATTTCAAGCTTATCTGCTATGGCAGTAAACTCACCGTGCATCATAAGCGCAAGCCAGAACCAATCTGAATATGACTTCGCAGATTCAGCAAGAGATGAAATATCATTTCCGTTTATAACGCAATTGCCTGCCAGTTCAGAAATACGTTTTTTTTCTTTTGTACCGCATTTTAGATTGATAAATAACTGCTGTTTAGCTCGCGTAAGTGCTACGTAAAGCAGACGCAGTTCCTCACTGCGCGTTTCGCTCTGCCCCTCATTGCTAAGCATTATCTGCTGAAATGTCCTGTATCTGCGGAGATATTTTTTTTCACAGAGTATAAAACCCATTCTTCCGTCGTCACTGCACATTACCCGTTCCGAATCATAGCGGAATTCATATCCAAGCTCTGCAATAAATACAAACGGATATTCCAGACCCTTTGATTTATGCATTGTCTGGACTACAACATAATCTCCCGAAGCCGCAGAAACTTTGCCCTGCTCATAATCTCCGCTTTCAAGCACTCGGTCAAGATGTGCGGCAAATCCGCTTAAACCGCCGCTTCCCTCTGCCGCCGAAGCCGCCTCATAATTACGCGCATACTGTATAAGCAATCGCAGATTTGCACGCTTCTTCTCGCCATTAATATACTGCTGCATAACAGACACAAAATCCGTTGTATCATATATACTGCTTATAAGCTCACCTATAGTCATGGTCACAGCGTTAAGACGGAAGCTGTCAATAGCCTCCAGAAAATCGGCGCATCTTGCAGACAAATCAGGAGAAATTCCCTCAAGTTCGCAGTTTGCCGCCGCTCTCACAAGAGTAAACAGAGGCTGTTTTTTATCATATGCCCTGAGAATCGCGATATCACGTATATCAAAAGGATACATAGGCGAAACCATAACAGCCGCAAGAGGTATGTCTTTCAGCGGATTGGCAATAATCCGAAGTAAATCGGTAAGTATAGCTATTTCACGGGATTTCAGATATCCCTTTTCTTCGCTTCCCTTTGCAGCTATTCCTCTTTTTTCAAGAGCCTTTGCATAAATATTTGCCGCTGGATTTGTCCTTACAAGTATACAGAAATCCTTTGGTGTGCATTTCCGCTTTGTGCCGTCATTTTCCGTTACTTCAACACCTTCTCGGAGCATTTCGGCAATTTTGTCCGCTGTAATTTCAGCTTCAAGACGTTCCTCCTCGTCGATATTCTCGGAATCCTCTGAATCCGTATCGATAAAGTTTATATGTGTTAGACGATTCAGATTGTCGCCGTCATCGTACTGTTTCGCACCGAAATAAAGCTTTTCATCATCGGTATAGTTAATTTCACCACAGTTTTTCGTCATAAGCTGTCCGAATACGAAATTGACGAAATCAATTACCTGCGGCGAACTGCGGAAATTTCTGTTAAGAAGTATGGACTTGTTTTCACAGTCGCTTTCCGCCGTGTATCTCTCGGAGCTTTCCATAACCCCGATAAAATTGCGCGGATTTGCAAGTCTGAAACGATATATGGACTGCTTTACATCGCCCACGACAAAGGCATTTCTGCCATACATGGGATTTCCGTTGCCGTCAAGCTTGTACCCCTTAGAAAGAAGCTTAAAAATCAAATCCTGCTTATTGTTGGAATCCTGATATTCGTCCACAAAGATAATATCGTAATATTCTGCAATACGCTTCGCTGTTTCGGACTGAATAATTCTTCCGTCGCTGTCGTAATCTGCAAGAAGTTCAAGTACAAGACGTTCACCGTCGTCAAAACTTATGGCATTTTTAGCGCATTTTTTCTCCCACACCAGTGCGCGAAAACGCTTTACTGCCTCTGCCAGAAGCTGAGCAACCTTTCCCGACTCTTCAAAATCCCTTGGAGCAGCTGCAAAGCAAGGAGCTGTATCCTTAATGATATCCTTAATGATGTCCCGTCGTTCCTTGAAAATATCACGGAGCGCCTTATTATACTCCACATTCCCTCTTATTGACACAAGACGGGCAAAATTCTGAGCATACTCCGCTGTTTCATCGTCTGGGAACAAACGCTTTTCCGCACAGCTGAGCAGTTCCATTACCCTGCTGTAATCCTCACGAGCCTGTTCCTCAGATTTTACAGCCTGAGGTATTGTCATATCGGGGAATATGTCTTTTATTGCAGATATATTTTCCTCTGCAAGTCTAAGAGCATATTTCAATCTGCGGCATATATACTCAAAAAATGCATCGAAATATATGGAATCAGAAAATTCCTTGTCGTATTCGGAAACCGCCTTATCAAGCCATTTTTCGCCCATAGCTGTCGATGAAAGGAATCTGTCTGTGTTGAGAATAACATCAATTAGTGGCTGCTGGTCGTTTATGCAAAACTTGTCGTAAAGATAGGAGATTTTTTCATATTCGTCATGGCTGTAGATATCCAGAAGTTCATTGACCGCCTGATTTTTTATAACCTTTTCGTCGTTTTCGTCAAGTACACCGAATCCCGAGGTTATCCCCTGCTCTGTAATATTATCTCGCAGGAGGTCAAAGCAGAATGAGTTTATTGTGGAGATTTTCGCACTCTGCAAAAGTACCTGTTGACGAAGCAGAAACTGGTTATCAGGGCGGTCATTAATAAGCTGTCTGAAACGTCTGTCCAGCTTCTTTTTAAGTTCAGATGCCGCCGCATTTGTAAACGTTACCGCAACGATTCTGTCAGCTCTGATTCCGGATTTTTCATCGGATAAAAGCTTAACAAGACGTTCTGTAAGAACTGCCGTTTTTCCGCTTCCTGCCGCCGCCGATACGATAAATGAGGCATTTGCCGCTTCAATGGCTGTCTGCTGCTGTTCTGTCCATTCCATTATTCATCAATCTCCTTTCCCAGAATTTCTGCCGCTTTTCTGATTTTTTCCAAATCGGGTTCACGGCATATCTTACCGTCTCCGTTTCCGCATATATTGGCGTAGCTGCAATAGCTGCAGGCTGTACCCTTACCATATTTCAGCGGAATTGCGGCAATATCCCCCCCATGCATAGCCTCAGCCGCCTCACTGAGATAATCATACACAAACTCTTTAAGACTATTCATCCCCGATTCAGAAACAACACTTGATGTACTGCCAAGAGTTCCGTCCTTTTTGATTTTGGCAGGAATAAACTTTCCTCCGATGCCGTGTTCCATTTTTTCAAGTACATCTTTCTTATCAATAAGCAGACCTGTTGTTTTCAGTTCTGAATCAACAGCAGATTGGTTGTATTCCTCGATTTTTGACTGTTCAATATCAATTTTTCCAAGCTCCAAAGGAGTATACAAAACTCCGGCAGGCTTACAGTCAGAGTAATATCCGCCCTCATCGCAAGCGGCAAAGAGATACATAAGCATCTGCATATTAAGTCCCCCTGCAAGAATTTTTTCGTTTATCACCTTTTTACTGCTCTTGTAGTCAACAACTCTCAGATATTTTTCATCCCCTATGGAGCATATGTCAGTACGGTCAATAATTCCGCCGAATATCAGACTTTTTCCGCCGCCATAGCCGATACGTACAGAATTTCCCTTGCGGATATCAAGTTCAAATTTGTCAGGAACAAAATCACTTGCCATAAGGGAATACTGAGTATGGCGGAAAACATCACCCAGACGTTCCGTAAGCTTATTGAAAAAGAGCTCAAAGCGCGGTGTTTTTCCGAAATCTCCAGCCATTTTCTCGTTTTTGTAATTTTCCGCAACAGCGTTTATCTCCTCGCAAAGCTTATCATAGGACATTGTAACAAATTCCGATTTTGTATGCGAACCGAGAATATTACTGAAACAGCTATGGGTAAGCTCACCTGTAATACGTCTGTCAAGCTCGATTTTTTCAGGCACGCGCAATTTCAGGAATGTCTCGCAGAAATGCATGAAATGACATTTATTATACCGTTCAAATCCCGAGGGAGATATAAACAGTGGATTGAAATTCATAAGCCGTTCCATAATTCCGCTGTCCAGAGAAAAATCGGGAGTTTGTCCCGTTTTGCTGAGAGCAAGAGTGATTCTTCGACAGTACTCCTCATCATCAAGGAGAGTTGCATAAATTGAAGCGGTTTCCTTTGTATTTTCGGCTCTGGACTGCATATAGTGGTAATACGCGGATTTTTTAGTCACAGCATAAAAATCGGGAGTAAGCATTCCCTCTGTTATAAACATACCCGAATCTGAGGGGAACATTTCGCACATCTGCTCTACAATACGTGCAGGATATTTCGCTTGTCCCGACAAATCTGAAAGAGGATAGCTCATATAAAGCTTTTCCGACGCTGTAGATATAGCCTTGTATACAATCAGCCGTTCAGACGCTATAAGGTCAGTCAGCGGACGGGCGATTTCCAGTCCGAATCCCACAAGCTTTTGTTTATCCGCTTCTGTGAATAGTCCATGAAGATTTACCTGATTCGGAAAATCTCCCTCTGAAGCGCCCATAACGAATATTATTCTTGGCGAATCAAGTCGTGCAGTTCTTGCAGATGCGGCTGTAACTGCGTCAAGAGTTCTGGGAGGTACGGAATATCTGAGCTGTCCCGTCATAGTGCGGAGAATATCCGCAAAATCGCTGAATACAAGCATATTCTCCCCGAGAGTATCTGCGGCACTATCCAGAATATCCATAAGACAACCCCAGAGACGTTTCAGCTCTGCAGCTTCATTGTCCCTGTCAGTTCTGATAAGCTTCAGAATAAGCCTGCCAAGACAGCTTTCAGCGTTGCTTTCCGTCAGATAACCGTACATGATACGACAAAATCCCTCAGCAGTGTTTTCGCCTCTCAGCTTTTTTTTCAGCTTAATAAGGGGAGATATAATCCTGCTTCTGAGATTTTCAAGCATTTCAAGACTTTCGTCCTCTCCCGTAAATGCCTCAATCCACATATCTCCGTCAATGCCCCATTTATAGCAATAATTCTCCAGAAATGAAACATCTGTCAATTCAGCCTCAAGAAGTCCGCATTTAAGGAGGCGGAAAATCTGTTCACTTCTGAATTTTCTTGCAGTCATAAGGTCAAGGATTGAAAGGAAAAACACCATAACAGCCGTATGTGCAACAGGCTGTTCAATACTCATAAAGTAGGGAATATCATACCTTGCAAAAGCTGCTTTCAGCACATCGGCATAGTCCTCAATTTTGTTTGAAATAACCGCAATATCCTTAAATTTCAGCGATTTGTCACTGTTTATAAGCCGCACAAGCTCCGCACAGACATATTCTGCCTCGCTGTACATATCCCTGGCCTCAAATATACGGATATTTTCAGGCATGGGAGCAGTATCAGGCTCATTTGGTAGATTTCTCATTGCTCTTTCGCTGAGGTATTCAAGGTCAGCTGATTTGAATCGCCTGCTACGTTCAAGTTTTGTAATCTTCACTGGAATATTATTTTCGCGGCAAAGCTGAGAAATCTTACGATATGTTTCATTTACCGTTTCAAACAGCGTAAATTTTCCTGCATTAGCGTTATCTGTACGTAAAGTGATAACTGTCTTTTCCGCAGAGGAAATTATCACTTTCAGCATATCAATCTGGTCGCCTGTAAAGCTTTCAAACTCATCAAGAAATACATATTTCCCCTTGAAAAAGCCGTTAAGAGCCGCAGTTTTTGCGGCTTCACGAATATTTTCAAGGTGGTCCTTGAATCCGTACTGCTCCATAAGAAACTCATATTCATAAAAGATATTTGCAACATCTCTCACCTTGTTGTGAAGCTTTGTATCCAGAAGCAATGATTTTTCCATAAGTTTAAGAGGCTTTACACCTGATTTTTTCATATCGCCGATAAGCTTCAGAATTTCCTCCGCAAATCCAGCCTGAGAGCTTGTCCTGCCGAAGAAAAGCAGCTGTTCGGGATTACTTTTAGCGGCATTTATAGCCTGATAAGTAAGAATCAGACGCGCCATATCATCGGCGTATTCGCCCTTTCTGTCGGGCTCACCGTAAATCTGAAAGAGCTGTCGTGCAAGACTGCTGAAACTAAGGGATAACAGGCTGTTAAAATCCTTTGCACCAATGCGGAAATACAGCTTTTTATCAAATTCTGTTGAGAACTGTTCCGGAACAAGAACAATACGCTCACTGCCCGAATAGCTTTGTATGCGTTCGATCATTTCGGTTGTCTTTCCAGTTCCAGACGCTCCGATTATAAATTCAACCATAGTTACTCCTTTAAGGCAAAACCGCACAAAGTCCGATAAACTCTGTGCGGTTTTAAATTAATTCTTACTTATTTTCTGATTCTTCTTTAGGATATCCGTTCAATCCGTTATGCTTCATTACATCAAGATAATCTCTTGTGGATATTATATTCGGCTCTCTGTCAAAGCGTGTGGTGATTCCACAGCTTCCTGCATAAAGAGAGGGGTCATTATTGTACTTCACCTGCCAGATATCATATCTGCTGAGCAGGTCATAGCTGAAACGATATTTCAGAGCCTTATCCTCTGCCATTATACCCACAAAATACTTTCTATTTTCAAAGTAAGAGCAGAACTCAGCGGCAACAGATGTAGCCTTATCCTTTTCAAAACCATAAAGCTTGAAATCGCTGTTCTTTTCTGTAAAGCCTAAGTATAAGGGATATTCAAGCATTCTTCCCGTCAGCTGACTGTCAATAGCAACAGCCTCCTCCTTAATTCCAGCAACGGTAACTGTGCGACAATCGTATATGATACCGCAATTTATTCCAAGCTTGTGTGCCGCATCAATATTTTCACCGATAAGCTCTATTTCGTCCTTTTCAGCTTGAATCATTGCAAAATCATAAGTATCCTTGTCGAAATCAGACCAGTCATAAACCGCTGATGCATCAAGCTCAACTATCTTTCCGTTATATATCTCAGATACAGCAGTTGTAGTTATAGGATCTGCTGTAGTTGTGGTTTCTGTTGTAGTCACAGTAGTTTCGGGAATCTTTCCGCCTGCTGGATTTACCCCTATAATTGAGGGATAATCCACATAGCAGTAATTCAGGTCAACGTCGCAGTCGATACCGTCAATGCGTCCCTTTGGGCTGTACTGCCACATACCGTGAGTACCCTTGTACCATGTCAGAGTAGGTGTGTCGTACTCAGCAACCCATACAGGATATTTATCAAGAACGTGTCTGTATATACGGTATTCAAAATCGCTTCCGCTGCCGTAAACTCCTGCATAATATCCATGCTCCTGGAGTGTGGTGCAGAATGTTTCAATCATAGCAGAAAGAGTTGCATAGCTGAGATTATTCAGCGCTGCATAGTACTCAAAATCGTAGTATATGGGATAATTAAAGCTGTATCCGTCTATAACTTCAAGACAGGCAAGAGCTTCCTGCTTTGCCTCCTCAACGGACATTGCATAGCTGAACCAGTACACGCCAACGTCAAGACCAGCTGCTTGAGCCTGTTCCATATTTGTCTTGAAGAACGGGTCAACTTGGTCTGCGTACTTTCCCCAGCCTGCTTTGATAATGGCATAATCAACCTGTCCGCTGTTCTTGACAGCCTGCCAGTCAATAATATACTGCCACTGAGAAACGTCAATACCATTTATGTATTCGCCGTTAGGGAACTGTCCAAGCTGAGTTGTTACAACAGTTGTAGTAGCCGCTGTAGTTTCACTTGTTGTTACAGCTGAAGTTGAAGCGGATTGAGATGTTGTATTTTCAGTTGTAGTTTTTGTGATTGTAGTGTTTTTCTTTGTAGTAGTGGTTAACTTTTTAGTTGTTGTATTTTTCGCAGTAGTCTTTTTAGTTGAAGAAATCGCCGCAGTTGTAGCAGTATCTGCTGTTGTAGTCGCGGCAGAAGTTACAGGCGCTGTAGTTTGTGATATCATTTCATAGTAAGCATTGTAAATATCAAATACATTGAAAGGCTGTTCACTTTCACTGTCAGGGACTTTACTTTTTTCCGAAATTGTGCTATCATATACATAGACGTTTTTTTCGTCATTGACTGCTGATGCGGTTACTTCCGCAAATGGCATGATACACATACCTACTGCCAGAATGGCTGACATTATATTTTTAGCTAAGCTCATGGGAATCTACTCCTTGAAAATCTCGTGGGCATGTTGCTTATGAAAAATCCAATAATCCGTAAACCAATCAATAAATATTCTATCACAAAAATTACAGAATTGCAACATTTTAAATACAAAAAGTAAAATCTATCTGCACATTTCATCATATCAAACTAAATACAAAAGGATTATTTATGCATATTTCACATATTTCTCTGAGGTGAACAAATGAAAGAATTTTTAATTATGCCCAATGACAGCGGACAGCGTCTCGATAAGTTTCTTTTAAAGGCAATGCCTGATCTGCCTAAAAGCATGATGTACCGACTTATCCGCAAGAAAGATATAAAACTCAATGGAAAGCGATGCGAAATCTCCACAAAGCTTTCCGAGGGCGATATTGTCCGCGTTTACGTGAAGGACGATGTAGCCGCTGTAAAAAAACATGATATGTCTTTCCTCAAAGCTGATACAAATCTCGATATCGTATACGAGGACGAAAATATTATTGTCGTATATAAACCTGTGGGACTCGATTCCCACAGCAACGGCGAAAGAAATTCCGATACACTCATAAACCGCATTAAACTCTATCTTTACAATAAAAAAGAATACGTTCCGGACGCTGAAAGCAGTTTTTCCCCTGCCCTTTGCAGCCGTTTAGATAGAAATACTTCGGGAATTGTAACTGCCGCAAAATCCGCCGCCGCTCTTCGAGAAATGAACGAGGGAATAAAATCAGGCTATGTACATAAGCTTTATCAATGCATTACTGTAAATAAACCACCGCAATCTGCTGATATCCTTACAGCATGGCACTATCGGGACGAGGGCAGAAATATGGTCCGCATAAGCGACGAAAAAAAAGACGGGTATAAGGAAATCCGTACAGGATATGAAATTTTAGAAGAAAAATCCGGAATGGCACTTCTTAAAATAAGGCTGTATACAGGACGTACTCACCAGATTCGCGCACATCTTGCGCATATCGGCTGTCCCATTTTAGGAGACGGAAAATATGGCAATATTGCTGCAAATAAGCGTCATGGCATTTTCAGACAGGCACTATGCGCCGTAGAACTTCAATTTAGTTTTCCTGAAAGCTCTCCCCTGTTCAATCTTAACGAGATAGTACCGAAATCCCCATATTCACTGAAATTCCCAAAATAAAGGAGAGAATCATGACTGAAATTAAAAATACAAATACAAGGAAAAGTATTAAAGCAGATATCTGTGATTATACCGTTATCGACCTTGAAACGACGGACGTTAATATTTACAAATGCGAGATTATCGAAGTATCTGCTGTAAAAGTCCGCAACAATAAAATTGTTGACCAATTCAGCACTCTTGTAAAGCCTGAGGGAATCATCAGCGGACTTATTACCTCAATTACAGGAATTACAAACGATATGGTAAAAAATTCCCCGAATATCCGTGAAGTTCTTCCCGATTATCTTGACTTTATCGGAGATGATATAATTCTTGGTCATAACGTTGCCTGCTTTGACCGCAACATTATAAAACTGCACTGTGAAAGACTTGGACTGCCGCCCTTTATGAATGATACGCTTGATACGCTGAGATATTCCCAGAAATGCGATTTAGATGTTCCAAACCGCAAGCTTACAACTCTTACACAGTATTTCGGAATAAGCCACGAAGAAGCACACCGTGCATTAGCAGATTGCATTGCAAATCACGAATGTTACCAGCAGCTGAAAAAATATTATAAGGGATAAATTTGTAAATTTTTCAGACAACCTCTTGACTTTAAAGCGATAAAGTGTTATAATAATATATAGCTTATTGCTCCACCAATTATACCTTGCCGAAAAGACGAAAGCAGAAAGGAAATTTATCAAGGAAGAAAAACGCAGTAATGCTGTCGCATTTCAAGTTTTTCTGACGCAGAGAAATTTTCTTTATGCCGAGTATTTGATGGCAAGGTTTAGTTGGGGGAGCAATAGTATTCAGATTGTCGAAAATACATCATCCCACAAAGTAATGGGATTCTAAAGGGCAAAGCCCTTTAGCAGAGTCCAGAGACAGCGTCTCTGGCAGGGTGTGGGACAGCGTCCCACATAGCGTTCAAGCGCTCTGCAAGGGGTGAATGCAAGTGAGAGCGTCCCCTAAAAAATCATTGCATTTTCAACAATCTTATAATATACAATACAATATTTTACAAAAGAGGTTTTGAACATGAAAATTTTAGTTGTAGGACTTGGACTTATCGGCGGCTCAATCTGTAAAGCGTTGAAGAAATATACTCCCCACTATGTCACAGGCTGTGACCTCAACCACGACATTGAGTTTTCAGCCCTCCGCGATGTTGCCATAGATGACACATTCGACGGAAATTTCAGCGGCTACGACCTTATTATAGTATCACTTTTTCCAGAAGCGGCTGAAAAATACATAACCGAAAATATCAGCAAATTTGATAAAAATACTCTTATCACCGATGTCTGCGGTATAAAGGGTGATTTTTCACGCAGAATCAAGGAAACTGCCGAAACCGCAGGTCTGCGCTATGTGGGTATTCACCCAATGGCAGGCAAGGAATTCGGCGGTTATCATAACAGCAGTGCAGACCTTTTCTGCAAGGCAAACTTCATCATAACACCATTTGAGGACAGCAAAACAGAAGATGTGGAAATTCTTTCGTCACTTGTAAAAGAAATAGGTGCAGGAAAAATTGTTGTTACAACTCCCGATAATCACGACAAAATGATTGCCTACACATCTCAGCTTGCGCATATCGTATCATCGGCATATGTAAAAAGCCCCGAACTTGACCTTGAATGTGGATTCAGCGGCGGCAGCTTTCAGGATATGACGCGTATTGCGACTATGAATGAAAAAATGTGGACAGATTTATTTATGCAAAATAAGGAAAATCTTGTATTTGAGCTTGATTTGCTTATAAATAATCTTGCAAAGTACAGCGAGGCGCTGAAAAATTCCGACAGCAGCGAAATGCTGCGGCTTATTGCCGAGGGCAGACAGCTCAAAGAAAACAATCTCCGTCACCGTCAGGGACAGCCTAACTAATCTAAAAAAATCAGGGTATCGGTTACTGCCGATACCCTATGTTTTTATATTATTTTAGTAGACCATTCTTCAATATTCCACACGCTATCAACAATATCCATGTAAAACTCAGGCTCATGGCTAACGATAATGACTGTTCCCTTATAGTCGTTTATAGCCTTTTTCAGCGATTCCTTAGCGTCAACATCAAGATGATTTGTAGGCTCGTCAAGCACAAGGAGATTAACTTCTTTAAGCATAATGCGGCAGATTCGCACCTTTGCATTCTCACCACCCGAAAGCACTCTCATCTGAGATGTAATATGCTCTGTAGTAAGTCCGCACTGGGCAAGAGCCGCACGCACTTCGGCATTAGTCATAGCAGGATATTCATTCCATATCACTTCAAGAGATGTCTTATCAGTGCTTTCCTCCTCCTGCTCGAAATAACCGTATTCAACAAACTGGTCATGCTCAACAGTGCCTGAAATAGGAGGAATAATTTTCAACAGTGTTTTAAGCAGTGTTGATTTACCGATACCATTTACACCGCGGATAGCAATTTTCTGTCCGTTTTCAACCTGTATGGACACAGGCTTAGTAAGTGGCTCATCATAGCCGAGAATAATATCCTTGCAGTCGATAACCACACGCCCCGGAGTTCTCGCCTTTCTGAAAGAAAATACAGGCTTGGGCTTTTCGCGCATGAGGGTAATCTTGTCCATTTTGTCAAGCTTTTTCTGTCGGGATTTCGCCATATTAGTTGTAGCAACTCTCGCCTTGTTGCGTGCGATAAAGTCCTCCAAATCAGCAATTTCTTTCTGCTGTTTCTCATATGCCTGCTCTATCTGGCGCTTTTTCAGCTCATACATACGGACAAAATTGTCGTAATCCCCTGTATATCGCGTCATTACAGCATTTTCAACATGATACACAACATTTATAACGCTATTCATAAAAGGCACATCATGTGATACAAGTATAAAGGCATTTTCATAATTCTGGAGGAAATTAGTCAGCCATGCAATATGGTTTTCATCAAGGAAGTTTGTAGGCTCGTCCAGAATAAGAATCATAGGATTTTCAAGAAGCACCTTTGCAAGAAGAACCTTTGCACGCTGACCGCCTGAAAGCTCTGAAACCTCTCTGTCAAGACCGATTTCGTTAAGCCCAAGACCGTTGGCATATTCCGAAATTTTTGAATCAATAATGTAGTAGCCGCTGTAATCGAGAATACTCTGAATTTCTCCCACTTCCTCCATAAGCTCATTCATTTCATCTTCTGAGCAGTCAGCCATTTTATCATACATTCCAAGCATTTCAGCTTCAAGTTCAGAAAGATGATTAAAAGCCTCGCGAAGCACATCGCGGATAGTCTTACCTTTTTCAAGGGAGCTGTACTGGTCGAGATAACCCGTTGTAATATGTCTGCACCATTCGATTTTTCCCTCATCAGGCATAAGCTTACCTGTAATTATATTCAAAAAAGTGGATTTTCCCTCGCCGTTTGCCCCTACAAGTCCAACGTGTTCGCCTTTCAGCAGGCGGAATGAAGCGTCATTGAGGATTTGTCTCGCTCCAAATCCATGGGTTACGTGTTCAACATTAAGTATACTCATTTTCAATCTCCGTTTCAACATTATTCAAGTACTATACATTATACCACGTTATTAGCGAAAATGCAAGAGCATACGAAAACCAGTATGTGTGAAATTTTCGTAGGCAAATAAATTAGAGGTTCCCTTATGTAGTTGTCGAAAAATTATAAATATAATGGGATTCTAAAGGGCGAAGCCCTTTAGCAGAGTCCAGAGACGGAGTCTCTGACTGGGTATGGGACAGCGTCCCATGCAGAGCGAAGCTCTGCGATGCGTTCAAGCGCTCTGCAAGGGGTTGCCCGAACGTGAGGCAGGATGCTGTTTGAACGTGAGGGTATATCGCACTTGGATTTGACTGCGATTGAATTGAAAAGAGGGGACGCTCTGCAAGAGAGAGCGTCCCCTTGAAAGAATGTCTGATTTTACCTTTTCTACCCTACATTTATTTTACACATACGGAAACCATAAAACAGCCGAATTTTTTCCGTATGATGAATTATCTTTTTAGTTGCGATACAAAAGCATAATATGTCAGCTACTCAGTATTATATATCATTGAAAACTGCGGAAATGTGCGGTATAATATGGTTGTAAGGTTGAAACGGCCATTCAACAACCACGTGGAATAAGAATTTGTCTTATTCAGTATATCATTATCATTTTAACAAATGAGCCTGCATAGGCACAGGTTCTACAACTTATGAAGGGAAAATTAATTATGAGGAATTCAATGATGAAGAAAAGAATCATGGCAATTGCCGCATCTGCTGTAGTAAGTGTATCGACAGTAACGGGAACTATCGGCGGACTTGTCGCTCCCATGGCAAACACAATTACAACAACAATGGCAGCCGAAGCAAGCGTAAAAATCAATGCTGCTGTAGGCTACGCCGAGGGAATGTATGCAACATGGAGCTCTGTTTCAGGAGCAAGCGGATACAATGTATATGTTGACGGCACACAGATTGACTCCGAGCTTATCAGACAGTACAGCGGCTACATGAGAGCAGATGCAGTAGGTCTTAAAGCAGGAAGCCACACAATCAAGGTCGTTCCAATAATCAGCGGTACAGCAGATAATTCTAAGGCTGCCGAGGCTACAGCTAATGTATACGCCCATGACAGAAGCGGCTATGCATTCGCAGACGGTCACGCTCCCGGTGCATACAACGCTGATGGCACACTCAAAAGCGGCGCAATCGTTGTATATGTAACAGATGCAAACAAAGACAGCGTTACAGTAAAGCTTAATGCTGAGGGTAAAGGCGAAGTTGACTGCACAGGAGTTCAGAATATCATCACAGCTTACAAAAAAGGCGCTGAAAAACGTCCTATAGCAATCAGATTTATCGGAAACGTTACTGACCCTTCGGTTCTCACAAAGGGCGATTTAGTACTTGACACAGTTACAGCAGGCATGACAATTGAAGGTATCGGCTCTGACGCTACAGCAAATGGGTATGGTATCGTTCTTAAAAACTGTGTAGATGTTGAGGTGAGAAATATCGGCTTCATGAACTGCAACAGCTCCGAGGGCGATAACTGCGGCCTCCAGCAGAACGATTCATACTGCTGGGTTCACAACTGCGATTTCTTCTATGGCGATGCAGGCTCAGATGCAGACCAAGCTAAGGGCGACGGTGCTCTTGATACAAAGAAATCCCACCACATCACACATTCATACAATCACTTCTTTGATAACGGAAAATGTAATCTCCAGGGCGCAAACGCAAGTGATACATCAAATTACATAACATATCACCACAACTGGTTTGACCATTCCGATTCCCGTCATCCCCGTGTAAGAGTTGCAACAGTTCATGTATACAATAACTACTACGACGGCAACTCAAAGTACGGTATCGGCTCAACAACAGATTCCGATATCTTCGCTGAAAACAACTATTTCCGCAACTGCAAATACCCCATGCTCACATCAGAGCAGGGCAGCGATATAGCTACAGGAGGCACATTCTCAGGTGAAGTCGGCGGCGTAATCAAAGCATACGGCAACATCATTGAGGGCGCAAAGGCTTTCGTTCCCTACAACGAAAATCCCTCTGCATATGACGCTTATGTAGCTTCATCAAGAGATGAAAAAGTCCCCTCCTCCGTAAAGGCAATCAGCGGCGGAGCTTCATATAACAACTTCGATACAGCAAGCGATTTCTACAGCTATAAGGCTGATGCTGCTGATGATGTTCCCGCAATCGTTATGGCAAAGGCAGGCCGTGTTGACGGCGGCGATTTCAAGTGGGAATTCAACAATGCAGTTGACGACGAGGATTACGGTGTAAATTCCGCACTCAAGTCAGCACTCAAAGCTTACAATGATTCCATAACAGCAATCGGCTCAGGATTCAAGGACGATGCTTCCAATCCTCCCACGACAAATCCGCCATCCACAACGCCTTCTACAGCAAAACCCTCCGCTACAACTACGAAGGCACCCTCTCAGACCACGCCTGCACAGACAAATCCCACAACTCCATCTGTGTCAGGCGGTCAGGTCCACGACTTTACAGCAAACGGACTTAACAGCTCATTCTTCTCAATTTCAGGTAACCTTTCCTCAAGCAAGGGAACAGTTACATATGACGGAAAAACTCTTACACAGTGTCTGAAAATGGAATCTGCAACAAGCATTTCATTCAATGCAGGTTCTAACGGAAAGCTTACTCTTGTGTTTGTTGAACCCTCCGCTACTATCAAGGTTAACGGAACAAAGTATACAGCCAATAACGGTATCGTTTCAGTTGACCTCAGCGCAGGTGCGCACACAATCACAAAGGCAGATAGTGTAAATCTGTTCTATATGGTATTCGGCGGCAGTGCAGGTTCTTCCAATACAACTCCCTCACAGCCTGCTCAGACAACAACCGCAGGAAATAACAATAATTCAACATCTACAACTGTAACAAATCCCCCCTCTTCAAATGCAAATTCAACAGGATTAAAGACAATTGTTGACGGTGCAATCTACTGCTCACCCAACGGAACAGGCTCAGGCACAAAGGATTCCCCCACAGATGTACTCTCAGCCATAAAAAATGTCAAGGCTGGCGGTACTATATATCTTCTTGACGGTACATACAAATACGATTCCACTATAATTATAGATTCTTCAAATAACGGCTCGGCAAATGCATACAAGACGATTCAGGCATATCCGGGCAACAGCGGCAAGGTTGTATTCGACTTCTCCGCACAGGCTGTAAGCGGCTCTAACCGTGGATTTGTCCTTGACGGTGATTACTGGCAGTTTGTCAACTTTGAGATTACCAAAGCAGGCGATAATGGTATGCTCCTTTCCGGAAACTATAACAGAATTGTTGAAATGGTATTCAATGACAATCAGGATACAGGCTTACAGCTTTCACGCTATGATACCAACGCTTCTACTGTTGCACAGTGGCCCTCATACAATCTGATTCTCAATTGCACGTCAAAGAACAACTGTGATGACGCAACTATGGAAAATGCTGATGGATTTGCCGCAAAACTTACCTGCGGAGAGGGCAATGTCTTTGATGGTTGCATGGCATACAACAACTCTGACGACGGCTGGGATTTATATGCAAAAACAGAAACAGGTCCTATCGGCGTTGTAACAATAAAGAACAGTATCGCATTCAGAAACGGCTATACCGAGTTCGGCGAGGGCTACGGCGACTGCGACGGAAACGGCTTCAAGCTTGGCGGTGCAGGCGTAGGTACTGCTCATATCGTTGAAAATTGTCTTGCATTTGAAAACCTCAACTGCGGCTTTACAGATAACAATAATCCCCTGCTTGGCAGTCTGAAAAATTGTACAGCATACAATAACGGCGTAGGCGGTAATGGAAAATCAAACTATATGGTATACCGCTGTTCTTCATCAACAGCTCTTACAAATCTTATGTCCTTTACAGATACAAGCAAGGTATCTGCTACAGGTGCTGCAGGAATTAAGCTTTCCAATGACAAGTTTGTGGGAGTTATGAACAATTCCGTATACTACAACAGCAGCTATTATTTTGCAAAAAGCAATGTTTCAATGACAAACGGCGCAAAGCTTGGAGATGTTGTTACAGTTCAGGCTTCTGATTTCATATCACTTTCCGTACCAAAAATCGGAACAGATTTCCATACAGCATGGAGAGCCTCAGACGGTTCAATAAAGACAGGCAATTTTGCAGAATCCGCAGGTACTTACTCAACTCTCGGCTATCACCTTGACGGAAAGGGTACAGCCTCTGTTCTCACTGGACAGACGGGCACAGCAGCGTCCCAGCAAACTACAAGCACAACTCAGCCTACAACTACAAAGCCCGCAACAGCATCTACAACTCCTACAACACCTGCTAACCCCAATCTCCCTACAGCAACACTTATAGGCGACGCTAACTGCGACGGCAAGGTTTCAATCGCTGACGCAACAGCAATTCTCCAGCACTTAGGCAATTACGATAAATACGGTCTCTCTGAACAGGGACTTGCAAATGCTGACGTAGCCAACAAGGGCGACGGTATCACAGCAGCAGACGCAGTTTCAATCAAGAAGTATGATGCAAAGATAATCGACACACTTCCAGAATCTGTGCAGTAAATATAATCTATTGCCCGTTCCTTAAGGCAACACCGCACAGAGCTTGTGCGGAAGATGCGAAGTCAGATTTTTCGTCAGATTGTATAAAAAACTTGCAGGCATACTGTCGTATGTCAAGAGTTTTTTGTGCAAGATGGCGGAAAATATGCAAGCAGATTTCGTGCAAAGCCGTCAGGCGGGCTTTGTGCGGTGTTGCCTTAAATATAATGATATACGGAAAAGAGAGTTCCTACGGGAGCTCTTTTTTCTGTCCCGATGTAAAAAAATCACTGAGATTATTGACAAAATTATATAAACATGATATAATAAGATTATATTTAATCGAACAATGATATAGGCAAAAAGGAGGATTTTTTAATATGAAATGCCCAAATTGTGCGGCAGAGGTCACAGGGCGATTCTGCGAATACTGCGGAAGTGAAATGAAACAAGAAGCTCCACAGATAATAAACATTACAAATAATTATTATTCTGATGCCCCTAACGACAGAATTGACAGGAATTTCACCAACGTTGAACCAATACCAACTACTCAGCATTACAAGTTACTTGCAGGTATTCTCGGACTTACTCTGGGTTTCATTGGAGCTCACAATTTCTATCTTGGCTATAAGAAACGAGCTATAATACAGCTTTTACTTACAATTTTTTCAGCAGGCACTATAAGTATTATCTGGGGAATTATTGAAGGATTTATTATACTTTCATCGTCTACATATCGTGACGCAAACGGAAATCTGCTGAAATAAGACAATTTCTGAAATTACGGGCGGAGCACATCCGCCTGTATTTTTGCGGAATTGTTGTATAATATTTTAAGGTATTAATACTTGATTCAAAATAACATTGAAATAGCCTTGAAATTCGTGATATCACAGGCAAATCTGCACAGAATAACGAGCTGCCATTTGTCTAATACAACGTTTTTTAAGTAAATATTAATAAAAGCATTTTTTGAATTGTATTTCTTTTTCTTTTATATTATAATTAAGTAAAGATACAAAATTCTATGGGGAATAATCCAAAAAAGCCAAAATGGAGTGATTTTATGAAGTTTAACAGAAACAAATCCCTGAATGTCACCGCTTTTATCACTGCGGCGGCTCTCACTATCCCCTATACCCATGCCTTTGCAGGAATTACTGCCTCAGCTGCGGGCGAGGGTATCAAAATCAACGAAATATGTGCCAAAAACAGCACCCATACCGCACCTGACGGTAACTGCTACGATTGGATAGAGCTTTACAATCCAAATTCATCAGCCGTAGACCTTAGCGGCTGCGGCTTATCCGACAAGGACAGCGAACCATTTAAATTTACTTTCCCCTCGGGCACTTCTATCGGCGCAGGTCAGCGTATCGTCGTTTACTGCGATTCTGTAATGCCCGAAATCAACGGCGCTTATACTGCCTCATTCGGACTTTCTACAAGCGGAGAAACGGTTATTCTTACATCTCCCGATAACGCTTTATTGGATTCCGTGGATTTCCCCGCCCTTGCAAGTGACCAGTCTTACGGAAGAATCCCCGACGGCTCGGACAATTTCGCTCTGATGAACATGTCACCCAACAACGCCAACAGAGAAAGCGATATGCTGAAAAAAGACATTGAGGAACCCATATTCTCACAGCAGGGCGGCTTCTACGACAGCGGATTCAACCTCAATATTACCGTTCCCAGCGGTACAAAGGTGTATTACACCACCGACGGAAGCGTGCCTGACAGCAGTTCCCAGATGTACTCCTCCCCTATCGCTATATCTGATATCAGCTCTCAGCCTAACTACCTCAGCGCGAGGACAGATATAAGAGGCGGTACTGTAACCGCTCCCACAAAGCCTGTAGATAAGGCTATGGTTATAAATGCCGTTGCAATTGATTCAAACGGAAATGTCAGCGATACCGTTTCAGCGGCTTATTTCATAGGCTACGGCAATCGCGCTTCCTACTATCAGAATGTAAAGGTTATTTCCCTTACAACCCATGAGGATAACCTTTTCGGTCATGACAAAGGCATTTATGTCCTCGGCGCTACATATGACGAATGGAAAAACACAAACGGCGGCGGTGCATTTGTTCAGGAATGGCAGATTCCCGGAAACTACTCCAATAAGGGCAGAGAATGGGAACGTCCTGCAATTATGCAGATTTACGAGGACGGACAGGTCAAGCACACTCAGAATATCGGTATACGTATTCACGGCGGCGCTTCAAGAAGTCATATGCAGAAAAGCTTCAATATCTATGCACGCGCTGACTACGGCGTTTCAAAGTTTGATTTCAACCTCTTTGACGGCGATTTAAGAAGCGAATATACAGGAAAGAAAATCAAGGAATTTGACAGCTTTATGATAAGAAACGGCGGTAATGACGCAAGCGCTACCCGTTTCCGCGACAAGCTTAATCAGGCTCTTGTATCTGACAGAGATATGCTGACTCAGGCTATGAAGCCCTGTATCGTCTTTATAAACGGCGAATATTGGGGACATTACGAAATCACTGAAAAGCTCAGCGACGATTACATTGAAGCCCACTACGGAATTGACAAGAATGATGTTTGCTTAATCAAAAACGGCGAACTGGAGGAGGGTACAGAATCCGATTTCGCTGAATGGGAAAGTCTCCAGAACTGGTTCAATTCCAACGACCTTTCACAGACTTCAAACTACAATCAGCTTTGCGAAAAGATAGATATGCAGTCGTTTATAGATTATATGTGCGCTGAAATCTACTATGGAAATATGGATTTCTCCCCAAATAATACGGCTATGTGGAAATCAACCTCCGTTTACTCTGATAACGAATGGGGCGACGGAAAATGGCGTTTTATCCTCTTTGATACCGAATACAGCACAGGTCTTTACGGCGGTATGGGCGCAACTGCAAACCATAATACATTTGACATGGTTCTGCGTAATACAGGCTTTATATCTGAGCTGTTAAAAAATGCAATGAATAACGATACATTCAAACGTCAGTTTGCTACCACATTTATGGATATGGCAAACGAAAACTTCAATAACGAAAAAGTTCAGGCTATGATTGAGGAACTTACAAATGAATATCGCGATATGACCATTGATACCCTCGACCGTTTTGAGCCTAAGGATGTTACTCAGACACCCGAAAATCCTCAGAATCCACAGAATCCGGGCGGATTCCCCAACTTCGGCGGCAACTGGGGCGGTCAGGTACAGGATAACGCCACCACCTTCAATAATGAAGTTCAGTCGATTAAAACATTCTATAACGACAGAAACAGAAGTGTTACTGAACAACTCCGCAATACCTGTAGTTTAAAGGGTAATAAGGTCAATATAACACTGAATAATGATGCCGCAAAGGGTACAGTGATACTTAACACAATTACTCCCACATTCAAGGATAACAAGTGGACGGGAAGCTATTATACGGATTATCCCGTAACTCTTACAGCAAAGGCACAGGCAGGCTACGCTTTCTCTCACTGGGAAACATCTGACGGAAAGACTATCAATACGCCTACAGCTGAGATTTCACTCACTTCCGATATGACCGTTACAGCGGTTTATACTCAGTCGGGCGCTGTTAATGTTAAGGGAGATGTAAACTCTGACGGAACAGTAAGTGCCGCAGACCTTGTACTGCTTAACAAATGGCTTCTCGGCGCTGAAAATAATATAAACGGCGCTCAGGCTGACGTACACTCTGACGGTGTAATTGATGTTTACGATATGATAACCCTGAGAAAAATTGTTATAGGAAAATAAGAGGTATTTTTTATGAAAATAGGCATTCTCGGTGCAGGCGTAATTGCACATATAATGGCAGATACAGTTGCTAAAATGGAAAACGCTGAGGTTCTTGCCATTGGTTCAAGAACTGCTGAAAAAGCGGAGGCTTTTGCAAATGAGCATAATATTCCCACATTCTACGGCAGCTACGAGGAACTGGCAGCTGATGACCGTCTTGACCTGATATATGTTGCAACTCCACATTCACGTCATTTTGAGGACTGTATGCTCTGTATAGAAAACGGCAGAAATGTCCTGTGCGAAAAGGCTTTCACTGCTAATAAAAAGCAGGCAGAGGCGCTTTTCAAAGCCGCTGAAAAAAAGAATGTTTTTATCTGCGAAGCTATCTGGACGCGTTTTATTCCCATGCGCAAAACCCTTGATGACATACTTAAAAGCGGCGCTATCGGCGAGTTGATGTCACTTACTGCCAATCTGGGATATCCTATTAATCATATGGAGAGACTTGTAAAACCTGAGCTTGCAGGAGGCGCTCTGCTGGATTTAGGTGTTTATGCCCTGAATTTCGCTGTTATGGCTTTCGGTAAGGATATTGTGGATATCAAATCATGCTGTACCAAAAACGAATACGGCGTGGATATGCACAATTCCATTATTCTCACATATGCAGACGGTAAATCCGCACTTCTTCACAGCTGCTGCTACTGCGCCCTTGACAGAAAGGGTATTATCCACGGTACTCTGGGCAGAATTGAATTCCACAACATCAATAACTGTGAGGGAATTGACGTATACTACAACGACGGCCGTCACGAGAGATACGATACTCCGCCACAGATAAGCGGATATGAATATGAAGTTATTGCATCGCTTAAAGCGATATCCGAGGGTAAAAAGGAATGTGAGGAAATGCCTTACGAGGAAACTCTTTTTATCATGGAGTTAATGGATAAGCTCCGCAGCGATTGGGGAATTGTTTATCCTTTCGAATAACCCCTCTCACTAATGGGCTGAAATGAGCCTTTTTGCAACGGAAAAACGTTGCAAAATGAAAAATAATTTTTATTTTCTACTTTTTCAATAATTATCAACAGGATATTTTATACGATATTCATAAATTTTACAGTTATAATTTTTATAATTATTTGTTAATTTTTTATTACATAACAATGATAAATGACTGCCAAAACAGCCCTATAAAATTAATTATATGTTTTATAATTTGTATTGAATTATGATGTAATGTCTGTATTATCAAGATTAATAATTCTTAATCATCAAAGTTTTAGCGAAGTAAAGCAAGAGTTTCAAGAAGTCCGAGGATACATGTATGTAGTAAGCGAATTTCTTGGACTTCTTGAAATCACCTAAAGCTAATGGCTCAAAATTTTAGAATTAATTTTTCCCTGTCCTATTGACAAATGTCGCTTTATAATGTATAGTAAATGATGAGAGAATATTTTTCGGAGGAAGCGATGATAGAACTAAAAATACAGAAAGCTTTGGAAAATAACAGCTATAAAAAAGAAATCGTATTCTGCATGATTGCCGAGGAACTTAAAGGAATCGGCTTTAAAACCGACTGTATTGGTTTTATTTACTTGCAGGAAGCTATATATATGTACCTGAGCACACCACTGCACAGCGATATTATTTCCGAAATATACGGCAGGCTTGCCCAGAGATTCAGGCGTATCCCACTGAGCATAAACCGTTCAATTACAAAAGCAATTTCTGATGTGTGGAATGGGAAAATAAACAAATTTAACTACACCCTCCTCAGTACCTCAATCAGTGCGTATTATATGCCCCAAAATGCTGAGTTTATTGCCACGATTGCCGAAAATGTGATTATAAGGCTGAGAAAAGAACTGAATCTCTGATATAGAAAAAACGGCGAGTACGAATTAATATAAATTCGTAAACTCGCCGCTTATTAATTATATAATGGGAACTTCTGATGTAATATTTATTACAATCCCTTTACTAATTCTTTTCTCATAACGCACAAATCAAATACATCAATTTTACCGTCTTTGCAAAGGTCAACTGCATCGGGATTTTCAAGCTTTGCATGGTCAACTCCCATAATCCAATTTGTGAGAGATACGACATCGGCAATTGTCAATTTGCCGTCGCCGTTTGCATCACCAGCAACAATTTCGGGAACGACATCTTCTGTAGGTTTTTCAGTAGTTGCAGTAGTCGTTGTTGTAGTTTCTGTCGTAGTCGTAGTAGTTGCTGTTGTAGTTACCTGTGGAATTTCTTCCTCGATAACTTCAAATTTTCTATTGTATTTTTCAGCATATGCCTGAGCAGATGAGCCTGCATAGCCGTGAATTACAACTGCATTTTCAACAGTTTCTTCATCTGTGGTGATTGTGGGGGTATTTACAATCCAATCCCCGTTGTCGCTGATATCAGGCAAAGTTTTATTTGTCTTGTACTCCGCAGGGATTGTCTTTTCAGAATCGAAAATATCGCAGTCCTTGTCGTAGATATAAATATCACTTGTGCTCTTTGCACCTTTAAGTGTTTTTTCATTTATATACGGCGCTCTGTAGTGGATTGTATTTGTTACATCATTTGAACCGATAATGAACGCATCACATACATATGTTACAGATTCAGGGAAATCCACAAGTTCAATATCGCTTCGCATTTGAAATGCCCACTCTGCAACACCAACCGTTCCGTCGGCAAATTCGGCATTTACAATATCCTCATCGCTGTTTACAGCCCAGTTATCAACGTAGTGTATGCCGTCCTTTACTTCCACACAGCCCGATTTTTCAAAGGGATTTCTGCCCATATAATAAACAGAATCGGGGATATCAAATTCTGTAAGCGACTTACATCTGTTGAATGCACCGCTGCCTATTGCCCATATATCGCCGTTGAATTTCACATCTTTCATCGCTTCACAGAGAAAGAAAGTGTCCATGTGCACAGCATTGATACTCTTTGGCAATTCAACGCTTTCAAGAGCCTCACAAGCGACAAATGCGCTGTTGTTAATCTGCTTGATATTTTCGGGTATAACGGCTTTTTTCAGCTTATAACAGCCTGTAAAAGCGTAATCGCCTATGATTTCAGCCTTTTCAGAAATTTTAAGCTCTGTCATTTCCAACGCAGGCAGACAGCCTATAAGCTTTTTCATATCCTTGGAGTAAAGTAGCCCCTCAGATACCATAAAATATGGATTTGTTTCAGATACCTTTATTTCCGCAATGGTTGGATAAATTACTTCTGTTATGGTTCCAGACATTTCTTCACTTGATGCCGCAAAGAGCTCTTTATGGCTTTTAGTTGTAATAATATCTTCCCATTTTATGTACTGTAATGAATCAGGGAAAGTAATTGTTTTAAGCTTGCGGCAGAATCCAAAAGGAGCGTCAGTCAAGCCAATTACAGGTATGCCGTTTATTTCAGCGGGAATTTCAACCTCCTCGGCTTCTCTGTCAGTAAAATCTGTGAGATAGGCAAAATCTTCGTAAACATAAAAAGTGAAATCACCCTCAGTAACAGTTTTGCAGTCGGCTTCAAGGTCCGGATTTTCAGCTGTTTCATCTTCAAGCTGTGCAGTATAATCCATAATACTTATGGTATTCATAGCCTCCGCAGAGGGCATATAAATATCAGCGGAACAGGATATAAGAGCAACAGCGGATAAAAATGCGGTTAATCTTTTCATAATTTTTCCTCCGTTTCATTTTTCGGTGGTTTTATTATACCATAAAAATTTTATATAGTCAATATTATTATGAAAATTATATTCAAGATGTTGACTGCGGTTGACAGTTTGTGATGAAATCAGCCGTTTTTTCGGTGAAATATACGGATTTTTTATGCGGTATGCTGTAAAGTGCACCGCATTTTTTGTGCAGGTATACGAATTTCAGAAAATTTAAAATTTATTTCGTCTTTTTGGCTGTCTAAATGCACTTATATATGAAAGCATTAAATATGATCCATAGTGTACAATAATTTGCCAAAGGAGGCTTTACTATGAAAAAGATTTTATCATTTACCCTTGCCCTTGCAGTTATGCTGTCAGCCGCTTCGTGCAGTAACGGAACTGAGAAAAAATCCCAGCCGAAACAAAGCTATACCGCTGAGAAAATGAGCGTTGCAGCTTACAAAAAGGAAACTTTGCCCTTGCCTGAAAATATGCAAATGGTCTACACTGTTATGCCCTGCAACAACGGCGAGGACTATCTCATGCTTGGTACAAGCACAAGAACACCTGAGATATGGAAAATCAAGGGAGATTTTTCGGAATCGGAAATCATTGAATATCCCGAATTTGATGTAGGTGTGAATTATAACCTAACGGCGACAAATGACGGAACAATTGTGTTATTCGTATGCCACGCAGATTACGGCGATTTACCGCCTATTCCTCTGTATGAATATATTGAAACAGAGGAAGAACAGGAAAAATACGATGCTGCTGCTGAATATTCCTTTATGATTAAGACATATTCACCTGACGGCAAGCTGAAATCTGATGCTACTGTAGAGGATTTCGGTGTAGTTCCCGATAAATCCGTAAATTTCAAGGCTGTATACTCTGACGGTGAAATTGTTATCGCTGAAATCGGCGGCGGATTTGAAATGTTCGACATAAACGGAAAATATCTGGGAGAGTTCGCAACAGATAAAGGCGAAGTTGATTGCTTCGGACAAGATAATCAAGGAAATGTTATCTGTGCCCTAAAAAACACCGTAAATGAGCAGGAAATCCTTACACTCTGCAAGGTTGAAAAAGACGGAAAGCTCACGGAGCTGAACAACACAGAATACAACTTTGATGAAACAGTCTACGAAATGCAGGCGACAAGCGGAGAATACAGCCTGCTGCTGCGTACAAATTCTCAGATATACGGTGTAAAATCTGACACACAGGAAGTTGTTTCACTCTTTGATATTTCAACTTCGGGTTATTCCACCAATTTAATCGAGGGCTACAGCGTTATGCCCGACGGAAATATTGCTCTTATGCTGAATAATTCAAAGGAATGGAAAGTTGAACTGAAAAAGTTTATTCCTCGAACAGAGGAAGAAATGGCAAATATCAAGACCATTACTCTTGGTATTGAGGGAAATAGTTTCATTGAGGATTATGTCACCGAATGGAA
Organism: Ruminococcus sp.; assembly: GCA_017521805.1. Classification (GTDB taxonomy): domain Bacteria; phylum Bacillota; class Clostridia; order Oscillospirales; family Ruminococcaceae; genus Ruminococcus. The sequence continues at coordinate 40,433 of JAFXDK010000073.1, forward strand.
TGACGGCGGCAATGATTTTCTTGTGGAAATTGTAAAATATAGCGCAGATTATGAGGACAGGGACGCAGTATTCGACCAGCTGAAACAGGACGCACTTTCGGGAAATCTCCCTGATATTATGCACTTTAATCGTGATTATGCAGTAATGAATGACGTTGATTTTGCCTCTATGGGTGTTCTTGAAGATTTGTACACTTACATGGACAAGGACGAAATTTTTACCCGTGATTATTTTATGCCCAGCGTACTGAATTGTTTTGAATATAACGATGAACTTCTTGTGCTTCCAAATCGCGTATCACTTGATCTTGGAACAGTAGCAAAGACAAAATTCGTCGGTGACGGCTCTGACTGGAGCTTTGAGAAACATCTTGATATGACGATAAATCCGCCCATTGAAAGAGAAATTGAAAGCGATTCAAAATATACACGTTTAAGCCTCGGAGTATCGTGGTCTGACTGGATTGACTACACAGACGGTACTTGTCATTTTACTGATGATTCTTTTATACGCTATCTCAATTTCTGCAATGAAGCGGAAGAAATAGATGTTTTCGAAGAAAAGACTGAACAGGAATGGCAGGAGTATATAAATTCAGATGAATTTAAGGAAGAAGTGCGACTTGACTCTTTAAAATATATTGAGGACAGGGAAATTTTTTCGCATGAAGGTATTCTCAGATATGGCAACTATACAGAAATGACGAAAGGTAAGTTCGGCGGTGAGCCTATAACTGTTCTTGGTGATATTACACTTAATGCCAGTGACCAACTTGCAATTACAAAGACATCTGAAAACAAGGAGCTTGCATGGGAATTTATAAAATCCCAAATGACCGACCAGTATTATGCTGATAATCTCAATTCTGCTCCTTTCCCCGTTACAAAAACAGGCTATAAGCTTTACAACGACCACCATTTCTATAATGAATATACTGACTTTAACGATGTTTACTACGATGAAGATATGAGAGGCTATGTAGGACTTGTTTACCATGTCGGTGACGAATTAATGAAAATAGGCAAGGTTACAGAGGAAGATGCAGCGGCGATTGATAAATATTTCAATATGGCAACAAGAAAGCATAAAATTACTTTTAAACAAGATAAGATGTATGAAATTTTCTATGAAGAAATCGACCGTTTCTTTGCAGGCGGCTGTACTGCTGAGGAATGTGCTGAGGCTTTACAGGACAGAATTACAATTTATATTTCAGAGCAGATAGGCTAAAAAAATCCCCCTGATTACAAAAATCAGGGGGATTTGTTCTGGCGCAGCGGGTGGGATTCGAACCCACGTCCCTCAGGGGGCATCATGATTTCGAGTCATGTCCGTTATGACCACTTCGATACCGCTGCATAATATAAATATTATATCAGATTTGCAAAAAAAAATCAATAGCTTTATTAAAAATAAATATTATAACAATTTGTGACATAATATTACTTGACTTTTTAGCCCATTTGCATTATAATTATTATAATACTTATAATACTATTTTTCGGAGGAAAATTATGCGTTCAAAAGGAACTAAAACCATTGCCGAAAACCGCAAGGCAAGACATGAATATTTCGTTCTTGAAACATATGAAGCAGGCATTGAGCTTGTGGGTACAGAAGTAAAATCAATCCGTCAGGGTGCTGTAAATCTCAAAGATGCATGGTGCTCTATTGATAACGGCGAAATCTTTGTGCGCGGTATGCACATTTCCCCTTACGAAAAGGGAAACATCTTCAACCGCGACCCCATGCGTGTCCACAAGCTTCTCATGCACAAACGCGAGATTAATAAGCTGTTCGGAACTGTAAAGCAGGACGGTCTTTCGCTTATACCCCTCAGCATATACTTTAAGGATTCCCGCGTGAAAATGCAGGTGGGACTTTGTAAAGGTAAAAAGCTTTACGACAAGCGCGCTGATGCCGCAAAGCGTGACGCTAACCGCGAAATTGACCGCAATATGAAATCCCGAAACAGATAAGGTGAATATATGCTGAAAAAAATTTTTTCTGCCATAATTGCTCTTTTTATGCCAATTGCTCTGACGGGCTGTGCCCTTACAGAACGTGACCTCGTTGACAAGACATACGAGACAAATACCCCTCCCCGACTTATGTTTCTTGGGGATTCCATAGCCGCAGGTTACGGGCTTGAGGGGTATACCTCCACTGATAATTATTCCTGTCCCGATTCCTATGCAAATATTCTTGATGCAAAATATACAGCGGATTTAGCTGAAACATACTCCCACGAAATGCAGAATTTCGCCGTTTCAGGAGCAACCTCCGCTGACCTTATAGAGCTTCTCAACAGCGGAAAACTGGATTCTGCACTCGCAGAAACTGATGCAGTTGTTGTATCAATCGGCGGAAATGACCTGCTTGGAAATATTTATCCTATTATTTCATCACTGGGAATCACTCCCGAAAATCAGACAATAAATATTGATGATATAGATATATTGTCACTTCTCAGTCAGATTGCAACTTTAGAGGAAAATGTGGCAGATGCTCTCGTTGGTTTTGAGGCAAATCTGAAAGAAATCGCGGTAATATTAAACGATAAATCAGAGGGAGATGTCTATATACAGACGCTTTACAATCCCCTTGAAGCCTTTACGGATATTTCGATGGTGGTAGATTTTTCAGAATCCACATTAGCTGAATTTAACCGCATTATCAAGGATAATTCCGTAAATGGCTATAAAGTAATCGATGTTGCCGCAGATTTTGTGGGCAAATGTGAAGAGCTGACGCGTATCGGGGAGATTGATATTCACCCCAACGAAGCAGGTCATAAGGTTATTGCTGAGGCTGTAGACAAGGCTCTGACAGCTGATACATACACCTATACCACGCAGGTATACGGCGAACCGCACCTGACATTGACGGCTATTCTCCTAATTGCAGGGGGTATTCTTGCTATGCTGATAATTGTTGTGGTGCTTATACCAAAAATGTTCAGGAAATATGAGTAAAATGGGATTCTAAAGGGTGAAACCCTTTAGCAGAGTCCAGAGACGGCGTCTCTGGCAGGGTATGGGACAGCGTCCCATACAGAGCAAAGCTCTGTGATGCGTTTAAGCGCTCTGCAAGGGGTTGCCCGAACGTGAGGCAGGATGATGTTTGAACATGAGGGTATATCGCACTTGGATTTGACTGCGATTGAATTGAAAAGAGGGGACGCTCTGCAAGAGAGAGCGTCCCCTCAAATTATGCACTAAGTTGATTTTACGACAGACTAAATCCCCCGATTTTTCGGGGGATTCGTTGTATTATGAGTTCTTGTCAACGGTATGGAACTTTTTAAGGTTTCCTATTTTCTCATTACGCTCATCAAGGATTCTTTCAACATCAGTCCATTCAAGTCCCTGATTAACACAAAGCACCATGATGTGATAGAGCAGGTCGTTGATTTCGTTCATAAGCTCGTCATTGTCGTTATTTTTAGCGGCAATAACAGTTTCAGTAGCTTCCTCGCCGATTTTTTTGCAAATTTTGTCTACACCCTTGTCGAAAAGGTAGCAGGTATAAGAATTTTCAGCAGCACATCCGTTATCATACTGCTTTTTTCTCTCCTTGATTACTTCAAAAATTTCGTGATATACGTTCATTTTTTATTCCTCCGTGTTATATAATTCATTAAAGAAACAGCTGTAGCTTCCTGTATGACAGGCAACTCCCGTCTGCTCCACATTTACAAGCAGGGTATCATTATCGCAGTCGCCATAAATTGACACAACTTTCTGCAAATGTCCCGATGTAGCACCCTTATTCCAGTATTCTTGACGGGAACGGCTCCAGAACCATGTATAACCCGTTTCAAGAGTTTTTTTCAGGCTCTCCTTGTTCATATACGCAAGCATAAGAACTGTTTTTGTGTTGATCTCGTAGCAAATTGCAGGGATTAACTCCCCTTTTTCAAAGAATTTGTCAAGGTCGTTTAAATCAATTTTAATCATTTTACACTCCTATTCCTTAGGTACGCCGTTTTCGTCGAATTTATTTTGAAGTTCCTTTGATACTGAATTGCACGAATAAACAACATTAGCAATAAGAACAACAGAATACACAAGTGATAAAGCTCTTGCAACATTATCTCCTTTAAAATAGTACATAAGAAATATTGCAGGAATACCAAGCAAAAGATAAACTATTCCTATTATAATCCATTGTTTACCGCAAGCCGTATTTGCATAATTCCATGCTTCAAAGCTTGATTTTGCTAATTCAGTACGAAATCCGTACTTCATTTCCTTATCATTTGACGAATATTTTTTCATAACAAATCCGCCCAACAATACAGTAAATGAGATAACAATATTTATAATAAATATTAATTCCATATCTTACCTCACAATTACTCCACGTTCTCTGCAATAATCCTTAACCTCGCCTACAGTAAGCTCTCTGAAATGGAACAGAGAAGCCGCAAGAGCCGCAGTTGCTCCTGTTTTCTCGAAAACTTCATAGAAATCATTGATTTTTCCTGCACCGCCGCTGGCAATTACAGGAATTGAGCAGTTGTCGCATACGGCTTTCAGCATTTCAATGTCGAAGCCCTCTTTTGTGCCGTCAGCGTCAATGGAGTTCAGGCATATTTCCCCTGCACCAAGCTTTTCAATTGTATGCACCCAGTCGATAAGGTCAATTCCCATATCAACTCGTCCGCCATTGATGTACACCGTCCACTTGTGGTCCGCTATTTTTTTAGCGTCAATTCCAACACATATACATTGACTGCCGAAAATATCTGCTCCGTCCTTGATAAGCTGCGGATTTTTTACAGCCTGCGAGTTCACAGAAACCTTGTCCGCACCTGCACGGAGAGTTTCACGTATATCGTCAACTGTCTTGATTCCGCCGCCAACTGTCAGGGGAACAAATACTTTTTTTGCAGTTTCACGCACAACATCAAGGAACACTCCACGTCCCTCAAATGACGCTGTTATATCGTAGAATACGATTTCATCTGCACCCTGCTTATTGTACTCTGCCGCACATTCAACAGGGTCGCCTACATCACGTATTCCCTCAAAATTTACGCCCTTTACTACCTTGCCGTTTCGCACGTCAAGACAGGGAATTATTCTTTTAGCAAGCATTATTCTGCCTCCTCAATATCTTTTATAAACCGCCATTTTAATTCATCAGCTATAATATTGGTATCTGTTGGTTGTCTCAGATCTATAGCACCAAGTTCAATTTTTGTTCCATATATCTCAGGATTAAATATGCTGTCTGTCCAGACAATTAAACGGTCATCACGGGTTCTGCCTAATAAATCTCTTCGGAAACTAAGGTGGCATTCCCACATATCAGCACTTTTACCTGAACAGAAATACATCACGCCACTGAATATCATTTCGATTTTTCCGAACCAACAGCTTCCGATAACAAGTCTAATAGTATTTCCATTATCAAACGAAAAAACTGTAGTTCTATCCTCAGTTACATTACAGCCGGAAATATATTCCAACGATATTATCACAGCATCATGCATACAGCGTGTCTGATTCATAAAAAATTCAATATCATCCTCAGTTTTTATCTCATTCCATATTTGCATATCTGATAGCCTCATTTAAATTCAGCGTACCCTTATAAATGGACTTACCGCAGATTGTGCCGTAAAGTCCCATTTCCTTGCAGGCTATAATATCCGTCATTGTGTGAACTCCGCCGCTTGCCACGATGTTAGCACGTCCCTCTGTAGCGTCAGCGAGAGCTTTTAACTGCTCCACATTTACACCGCTGAGTGTGCCGTCCTTGGAAATATCTGTAAAGATAAAATACTTTACACCAACTTCAATCATCTTGTTTGCAAGGTCGATATAGTTCACATTGGAGCTTTCAAGCCAGCCCTCAGTTGCAACCATACCATTCATTGCATCAATCCCAACAACGATTTTTTCGCTGCCGAATTTCTCCACGGCATCGCTTACAAGCTTAGGATTTTTCAAAGCCACAGAGCCGAGAATTACCCTTGTTATGCCCATTTTGAGATATTCGTCAATAGTTTCAAGTGAGCGAATACCGCCGCCCAACTCTACTTTTAAATTAGTCTTTTCAGCAACATCTGTGTAAATCTTTGTGTTTACAGGTCTGCCCTCTTTCGCTCCGTCAAGGTCAACCATATGTATCCACTCCGAACCAGCCGATTCAAATCCTTTTGCTGTTTCAAGGTAGTCACTTGCTACTTTTTCAACTGTAGAAAAATCGCCTTTAAATAAGCGTACACAGTTGCCGTCTTTTATATCAATCGCAGGTAAAATTATCATATATGTCCTCCTTTGTATATTGTTATAAATCAACTTTCTTTAGGGTCTTTCCAATAAGCCCCCTTATGAAAATTTTCATTTCCAAGTGGCTTTGCAGTAAGCCGAAACATAACACAGCCATCAGGACAGACAATATTTTTACTATATTTTCCGTCTCCACCCAGATTTTCTAAATCGCCACCACTTCTGATAGACTCCATAAGAGGATATAACATTACCATTGCTTTACTGCAAATTCCATATCCTTCATTATTTACGGGACAGCCATAAGTACAATGGTACTTATCTCCAACCTCTTCACCATTTCGACAGTAATTCTCTGTATGATTGCCTTGAAGGAAACTTACAACCTCAATTTCAAATTCATATTCTTCATCATACCATTTTTTCATATTTCCCTCCGAAAAAATTACTTGATTAAATTTCCGAAGTTTCTGAGAATTTTAAGTCCTGTATTGCCGGATTTCTCAGGGTGGAACTGAGCACCGTAGACGAATTTTCCGTCAAAAACAAGAGCAGGAACTCGTCCGCCGTATTCGCTGTATGCGGCTATATTTTCATCTGCACACTCTGCCTTGTAGGAGTGAACGAAATACACATATTCATCGTCTCCGATATTTTCAAGAAGCGGACATTCATTAAGCTTTTCAAGCTTATTCCAACCCATGTGAGGAATAATAAGATCAGGTTCATCCATATAACGAACACTTCCCTTTATAAGTCCAAGACCATTACATTCTTCAAATTCATAGCCTTTTTCAAAGAGCATCTGCATGCCAAGACATATTCCAAGTAACGGCTTTTTTGCGGCTTCTTCCTTGATAGTGTCAATAAGTCCGCTTTTTTCAAGCATAGCCATAGCAGCAGGAAATGCACCAACTCCGGGGAGAATAACAGCATCAGCCGCCTTTATTTCGTCCTTGTCAGATGTAAGCTTGCAATCAAGTCCGAGATAATCAAGGGCATTTTTAACGCTGAAAATATTACCTGCGCCATAATCAACAATAGCAATCATTTACAGTACCCCCTTTGTAGAAAGTGTAGTTCCGTCAGCATTATAAGCCACAGCCGCCTTTAAAGCGTGAGCCACAGCTTTGTATACGGCTTCGGCTTTATGGTGGTCATTAGTGCCGTACATAAGATTAATATGCATTGTAATTCCTGCATTGAAAGCAAATGCACGGAAAAATTCCTCAGTCATACAGAGGTCATAGCCGCCGCAGGATTGATTTGTAAAATCGCAGTTGAACACCAGAAATGGACGGTTGCTGAGATCAAGGCTGCACATTGCAAGAGCCTCGTCCATAGGGATATATGCCGTACCATAGCGGACGATTCCCGACTTTGCTCCTAAAGCAATATTAAGTGCCTGTCCGAGAGCAATTCCCGTATCTTCAATTGTGTGGTGGCAGTCAACCTCCAAATCGCCCTTAACCTTGATAGTCATACTTATTCCGCTGTGCTTTGAAAGTGCGGTGAGCATATGGTCGAAAAATCCCACACCTGTATCAATGTCGGAATTTCCCTTTCCGTCAAGCTCTGTAAGGATATAAATATCAGTTTCACGGGTTTTGCGTGTGATTTCGCCTTTTCTTATATTATCCATTTATAATTTCCTCCAGTGCATTGAAAAGCCTGTCCATTTCCTCATCTGTGCCTATGGATATGCGGAGATAATCGCAGATTATGGGCTTATTCCAGTAACGGACAAAAATATTGCGTTTTTTCAGTTCCTCAAAAATATACTGAGCCGATTTTTTCTGCGGACTTGCAAAAATAAAGTTTGTCTTTGAATCGGGGAATACAAATCCCAAATCTGTAAGACGTGCCTTTGAACGCTCTCTTGTGGCAATAATTCTGTCAACGGTTTCACGGAAATATTCCTCGTCAGCCATTGATGCCGCACCGCAAAGCTGTGTAATTGGATTCATTGTATATGAATTTATGGAGAATTTCACATCGTTCATATACTTTATAAGCTTTTCGCTTCCAATTGCAAAACCGATACGCATACCTGCCATTGAACGTGATTTTGAATAAGTCTGCACAACAAGGAGATTTTCATATTTTTCCACAAGGGGCAGACAGCTTTCACCGCCGAAATCTACATAAGCTTCGTCAATGATAACTACGCTGTCGGGATTTTTTTTCACGATATATTCAATGTTTTCAATTGTTTCCATAACTCCTGTGGGAGCGTTGGGGTTGGCGATAACTATACCGCCGTTTTCCGTCAGATAATCCTCTCTGTTGATTGTGAAATCGCTGTTGAGAGGAATCTGCTTGTAAGGGATACGGTAAACATCCGCCCATACATCATAAAAAGAATATGTTATATTAGGGAAAATCACAGGCTTTTCAGAGCCGAAAAATGTCATAAAGGCTATGGCTAAAACATCGTCAGAGCCTACTCCTGCAAATACCTGTGACGACTTTACATTGTATCTCTTTGCAATTGCGTCAACCAATACCGATGAATCGGGGTCGGGATAAAGACGCATTTTGCCGTATTCAAAATCCTCCAGTATCGCCCTTACAGAAGGTGACGGAGGGTATGGATTTTCGTTTGTGTTGAGCTTTACAACGTCCGATACCTGTGGTTGTTCGCCCGGAGTATAGGGCACAACCCTGCGAACATAGCTCTCCCAATTGTTACTCATATTTATCACTCCAAATTATCCTAACTGAGCAAATTCTATCATATTTTTTTCGCTGTCGATTATTACGGCTGTGCTGTGTGGATGATTCCAATTATGTGTTGCTGAAGTTACATAAACTGTTGCAGATGTGCTTTCAGCCCAGAAATCAGTATCACTATAAATATAAAGACTTTTATCATCTTCCCACGTTGCCGATGCTTTAGGACTTATCTCATCAACGTATATTGAGTAACCATGCTCAAATTCGCTGTAAGGATATGTATATATAGCCTTTGCTGAATATTCTTCTTCGTAAGCTTTTATTACATCTTGTGAAGCCTCGAAACGCACACTGGAATGTCCTGCTCCCTGCCCTAATGTTGCAACAAAATGAAAGCCATAGTCGCTAATATCATCAGGTAATTTTTCAGGAGCAACTTTAAAGGCATGACTTTTATAATATTTAACGTAATCCAACTGTAAATTATATCTCCAAGGAGAATCAGAATGTACCCCTGCAATCATAACAGACATCATCATAATTGTCACAGGAATAAAAATACAACTCAGTGTGCTTCTTAAAAAATGCTTTTTCTCAGCTCCTCTGAAAAGCCATATAACATTACTTATCAGCCAAATTCCGCTTATTACAAGGCGAACAAGTCCGCTTTCCACCAGTATAAACAGCACAAGAAACAGCAAGGTAAATAAACCAGCAATTACAACATTAATTATGGTAAAAGCTTTGTTGAACTTTTCAAACTTAATCTGCTTTATATCCGTTGTCACTATATTCTCGTTCATTCAAATCTTACCTTGATAGCGTTTGCGTGAGCTGTAAGTCCCTCTTTTTCTGCAATGAGAACGATATCATCGTGTGCCTCTGCAAGCGCCTCTCTTGTGTAGTATGTGTAGCTGATACGCTTTGTAAAGCTTGCTACTCCAAGAGGTGAGAAGAAACGTGCTGTTCCGCTTGTGGGAAGTACGTGGTTAGGTCCTGCATAGTAATCGCCAAGAGGCTCTGACGCATAATTTCCAAGGAAGATTGAGCCTGCATTGTCAAGGCTTCCAAGAAGCTCCATGGGATTTTCCATAAGTACTTCAAGGTGTTCGGGAGCAATTTCATTTGCCAGTTCTACGCACTTTTCACGGCTGTCAGCAATGATGATTGCACCGTAATCCTCCAGAGATTTCTCAATAATCTCCTTACGTGAGAGATACTCTTTCTGACGGTTTATTTCAGCTATTGTTTCATCTGCAAGCTTTTCGCTTGTTGTTACCATAATTGAAGATGCAAGAACATCGTGTTCAGCCTGTGACATAAGGTCAGCGGCTGCAAACTTAGGGTCAGCTGTTTCATCGGCAATTACAAGAATTTCACTTGGACCTGCAATCATATCAATATCTACAACGCCGTAAAGAAGCTTCTTAGCAGTTGCAACGTAGATATTTCCGGGGCCTACGATTTTGTCACACTTAGGAATTTCCTCTGTACCGTATGCAAGAGCCGCAATTGCCTGTGCACCGCCTGACATAAATACTCTGTCAACTCCGCATATAGCTGCCGCTACGAGTATATCCTTGTTAGGTGTGCCGTCCTTTAAAGGAGGTGTTACCATTACTATTTCCTTAACTCCTGCAATTTTTGCGGGAATTGCATTCATAAGAACGCTGGAGGGATATGCAGCTGTGCCGCCGGGAACATAAAGACCTACACGAGACAATCCGCGCACTCTCTGTCCGAGAATTACACCGTTTTCCTTAGGGTCAATAAATCCCTGTTCTTTCTGGCGGTTGTGGAAATCTGCGATATTTTCCTGTGCGTTGAGAAGTGCTGTTACAAATTCAGGGTCTGCCTCTGTGAGAGCGTCATTTATAACCTCACGGGGAACTTCATAATACTGGGGAAGATTTCCGTCAAATTTAAGAGTGTAATTCTTTACAGCCTCATCGCCGTTTTCGCGGACATCTTCTATGATTGCAGATACTGTTTCCGTAACCTTTTTATTTGTCTCTCCTGCACGCTTGTTAAGCTCTGCAAGAAATGATTTTTCGTCTGTGCCGTTTGCGTAAATCTTCTTCATTTATAAATTCTCCTCAATAAGTGTGATAAGTCTTTCAATTTCAGCCTGACGCATTTTAAGGCTTACTGTATTTACAATAAGTCTTGCGGAAATAGGTGCAACGTCCTCAATAACTTCAAGTCCGTTTTCCTTTAAGGTTGTACCTGTTTCAACTATATCAACAATACCGTCAGCAAGGTTGAGAATAGGAGCAAGCTCAACAGAACCCTCAATCTTGATAATATCTGTGTCCATTCCCTTTTTCTCAAAAAAGCTTCTTGCCACATTTGGATATTTTGTAGCAATTGTCTTTACTCCATAGCCGCTGTAAAAATCGAATCCCTTTTTAGTTGCAAGGGCAAATTTACATCTGCCGAAGCCAAGGTCAACAAGCTCGAAGAACTTGCCTTTCATCTCCATAATTGTATCCTTACCAACAACGCCCATATCGCACACACCATGCTCAACATATGTAATAACGTCGTTTGCCTTTGCAAGTACTACTTCAAGATTAGCGTCAGGAACAGGAAGTATCAGCTTTCTTCCCTTTTCGCGTACTGCTGTGCAGTCAAATCCAAGCTTTTCAAGAAGTCCTACTGTATCTTTTTCAAGTCTGCCCTTTGTAAGAGCGATTCTTATAGGCTTGCTCATATTTCGTCCTCCTCGCTGTCGCAGTCTACTACTACAACCTTACTGATTTTCTTTTCCTTAGCGTACTCACGTACTGATTCTATATCGCTGAACAGCGCATTTTCAACAATAAATCCCTGTTCACGAAGCTCTCTTGCCTGCTTGATTGCGGCAGCCTCACAGCCCTCCTCTGCAAATACGATAACATCAGGAGCAGGCTCTGTGGGAAGTATTCCGTTTCTCTCAATGACCTTTGAAATTGCGTTTACATTTACCGCAAAACCAACAGCAGGAATATCATATCCGAAGTCAGAGATAAGCTTGTCATAGCGTCCGCCTGAAATAACTTCCTCACCGTGTCCCTTGAGATAACCCTTGATAATAAGACCTGTGTAATAATCAGTCTTATTTACAAGTCCAAGGTCAACTGTAATATTGCCCTCGTTGCCGCAGATTTCAGCAATATCGCAGTAAATCTCACGGAGCTCATCAAGTATGCGCTTTACGTTTTCGTCGGGGATAAGCTCCTCTGCCTTTTCGAAAACTTCCTCTCCGCCGAAAAGTGCCGGAAGCTTCTTCAATGCTGTTGTTATACTATTATTTCCGAATGTATCAAGGAAATCGTTAAGAGCAGGGAAATTCTTATTCTCGATAAGCTTGCGGATATAATTCTTATCCTTTTCATCAGCATCAAGACGATCAACAAGGCACTTGAAAACGCCGATATGTCCCAGTTCAAGAGAGAATTCGAGTCCGAATGCATTGAGAGCGTCAACAGCGGCGGAAATTACTTCCAAATCAGCCATTTTCATCTCAGAACCGATAAGCTCAATGCCTGCCTGTACTGTTTCGTCACTTCTGCCTTTCAGCACTGATTCGTTGCGATATACAGTCTGATTATAGCAAAGCTTCAATGGAAGCTCAGCGTCACGGAGACGAGTTGCAACTACTCTTGCAATAGGCATTGTGGAATCGGGACGCATTACAAGAAGTCTGCCCTTGCTGTCGGTCAGCTTGTAAAGTGTTTCCTGAGGAAAATAACGGGATTTCATATTGAATACATCAAAAAATTCAAGTCCCGGTGTAATCATTTCGCTGTAGCCTCTGCTCTTGAAAAGCTTTAACAGCGTATCTTCAATTGTTCTTCTGACAACGCACTCACCGAAAAGCAAATCCTTTGTGCCCTCGGGAGTTATAAGATCGTAATTCTTCATAAATACTCCTTTCACGTTTCGGTATCAAATCGCTTTAGCGTGTTACTATGATAATATGATACCATAATATTATAATAAAGTCAAGTTAAAAGAAACTCATTTGTGTAGATTCGGGTAAATCACCAAAAGCCCCTATGCTTTTCAGCATATCTATTGTGGTCTTTGACACACCGCTCATTTGCTGGAATTCCTCAATGGAGATAAATCCCCCTGCTTGTGCCGCCTCATAAAGTCCCTTTGCAGCATTTTCTCCAACGCCCGACATTGCTGCAAAGGGAATTCTCAGCTTGCCGTCCTCTATAAGATAATCAACAGCGTGAGACTTAAACAGATTTATAGGCAGGAATTCATAGCCTCTCGACATCATCTCATTTGTAATGAGAAGAATATCGTATAAATCGCTTTCCTTTTTGGATCGGTCATTTCCCAACTCTTTAAGCTGAACGATTCTTGCCCGAACAGCCTCCATACCCTTTGTGGCAAGCTCAGCGTCAAAATCTTCACCACGTACCGAGAAATATGTGGAATAATACTCCAGCGGCTTGTAAAGCTTGAACCAGCCCAGCTTCATTGCGGCTATAACGTATGCCGCCGCGTGTGCTTTCGGGAACATATACTTAATTTTCAGACAGCTTTCGATATACCACTCGGGGACATTATGGCTTTTCAGCATTTCGATAATTTCGGGAGTGAACTGCTTTGAAGCCTTGCCCTTACGGGTCCACTCCATAATCTGAAACGCCATTTTCGGCTCAACATCTTTATAAAGCAGATATGTCATAATACTGTCACGGGTACCGATAACCTCAGAAATCGTACAAGTTCCGTTTTCAATTAAGTCCTTTGCATTTCCAAGCCATACGTCAGTACCATGTGAAAGTCCCGAAATCTGCAAAAAGTCACTGAATCGTGAGGGTTTAGCGTCAAGAAGCATACCAATGGTGAAGTTTGTTCCCATTTCGGGTATGCCAAGACTTCCTGTTTTGCAGAAGATATCTTCTTCCGTAACTCCCAGAACAGTACAATCGGTACACATCTGTATTACCTTTGCATCATATGCGGGAATATTCTTTATTTCAAGTCCCGTTAAATCTTCCAGATGCTTGTACAGAGTAGGTACAACGTGTCCAAGCTCGTCAAGCTTAAGTATCGTATCATGGAGGGAATTGAAGTCAAAGTGGGTTGTGATGACTTCGGAATCCGCAGAATCCGCAGGATGCTGCACAGGAGTGAAGTCGTACACCTCATAATCAGAGGGTACAACAACCATTCCACCGGGATGCTGTCCTGTGGTACGCTTTATGCCAGTACAGCCGATTGAAAGTCGTGTAAGTTCGGAATTGTTAAGATTTATGCCGTTTTCCTCACAGTATTTCTTAACATATCCAAATGCAGTTTTATCCGCAACAGCTGAAATCGTTCCCGCTTTGAACACGTTGGATTTGCCGAACAGCTTTTCCGTGTATCTGTGAGCGTAGAACTGATATTCTCCCGAAAAGTTAAGGTCGATATCAGGGGCTTTATCGCCGTCAAATCCAAGGAATGTCTCGAAAGGAATATCATGTCCCTCGCGAAGCATATCCGTATTGCATTTAGGGCAGTTTTTCTGTGGCAAGTCAAATCCCGAACCGCATTTACCGTCAAGGATAAATTCACTGTATTTACATTCAGGATTAGGACATATATAATGAGGCGGCAGAGGATTAACCTCTGAAATCCCCGCCATTGATGCCACAAAGGACGAACCTACAGAGCCTCTCGAACCCACGAGATAGCCATTTTCAACTGAGTTCCACACAAGCTTCTGTGCAATAATATAAAGCACCGAGAAACCATGCTTGATAATTGATGAAAGCTCTCTGTCAAGACGTTTTTCAACAAGTTCAGGCAGTGGATTGCCGTATATCTCATAGGCTTTGTCGTGGGTAATACGAACAAGGTCATCTTCTGCGCCTTCGATAGTGGGAGTAAATGTTCCCTTGGGAATTGGACGTACAACCTCCACCATATCCGCAATGGCATTTGTATTTGTTATTACGACTTCTTTCGCCTTATCTTCGCCGAGATATGCAAATTCTTTCATCATTTCGTCAGTGGTACGGAAATAGAGCATAGCCTGATTTTCCGTATCCTTAAAGCCCATGCTGGCAAGGATTATTTTACGGTATATAGCGTCTTTTGGGTCTAAAAAGTGAACATCGCAGGTAGCGCATACAGGGATATCCAGCTTTTCACCCAAGTCAATAATGAAACGATTGAATGTTCGGAGCTCCTCCTCATCGGCGGCAACTCCCTCTCGAACCATAAACTCGTTGTTGCAAAGAGGCTGAATTTCCAGATAGTCGTAAAACTTTGCAAGTTCCTCGATTTTCTCCTGCGGCTTTCTGTCAAGCATAGCCTGAAACAGTTCACCTGCTTCACAGGCACTTCCGAAAATAAGTCCCTCACGGTGTTCCATAAGGACGGATTTAGGAATTAACGGCTTTTTGTAGAAGTAATCAAGGTTACTGATTGATACAAGTCGGTAAAGATTTTTAAGTCCTGCCTGATTTCTTACAAGAATTATCTGATGATAGGATTTCAGCTTTTTTACATCAATATCATTAACAATTTCATTAAGCTGTCCTATATTAGTAAATCCTCTCTGTGATTTAAGACGATTCACAAGTTCTATGTAAATCTTTGAAAGTATTAACGCGTCCTCGTCTGCGCGATGATGCTCAAAGCTGCCCAATTTCAGCGCTTTTGCCACGTTATTCAGACGATGTCGTCCCATTTCGGGCAGCATAGCCTGACTAAGAATAAGGGTATCAAGCCAGTTGTACTCAAAATCTATGTTATGCCGCTTGCAGACCTCGCTTATCATCGTAATATCAAAGTTTGCATTATGCGCCGCAAGTACGGGTCTGTCGCCGCAGAATTCCATAAATTTGCGCAGTGCCTCATCCTCTGAGGGCGCATTTGCAACGGTTTCATCAGTGATTCCCGTCAATTCCGTTATTTTTTCGGGAATATGCATACCCGGATTTACAAAAGTTTCAAAAGTATCGACATTCTGTAAATTCTTTACCTTTACAGCAGCAATACTTGTCAGCCTGTCCTTTGTAAAGCTTAATCCAGTTGTTTCAACGTCAAATATAATAATTTCGTCGTTGAAATCGCGGTCATCGGGCTTTTTAAGTATGAGTTCACGGTCAATATCATTTACAACGTATGCCTCCATACCGTAAATGACTTTGAAATTCTTAGGCATATTGTACATACAATCAGGAAACGCCTGTACGCAGCCATGGTCAGTTATAGCCATTGCCTGATGTCCCCATTCAGCCGCTCTGCTGATAAGCTTTACAGGATCGGTTACAGCGTCCATAGCTGACATGGTGCTGTGACAATGAAGTTCCACACGCTTTTCAGGATAATTGTCGGTTTTCTGCTTTCTTTTTACCTTAATAATTGAATTAGCAAGTATACATATATCCCTTGCATATTCGTCATAGTCTATTTTACCCGATACAAGAAGTGCCGCACCCGATTTTATACCACCAAGCTTATCGAGATCATCTTTATCCTCGGCCTTTACAAAGCATTTCACAAGAAGCGAACCGCTGTAATCGGTAATACTGAATGTTACAACGCTATTTCCATTTCGGAGTTCTTTTATCTCTTTAGCGAAAACATCTCCAACAATTACAGCCTTTGTACCGAGATTTGTCACAGCGTCGGATATAGTCACAGGTGTATCGCGTATTGCCTTGCCCATGATTATTTCCGCAGATTCGCCGTCAAAAACAAGGTCTGCGGATTCCTTGTCAATTGCTTTTGTGGGAACAGCCGCAGCTGCAGCCTCGGAATGTAATTCCTCAGGGGATTTCTCAGGTACAAGCTGTTCGCTGTAGTCAGGCAGCTCTGCCGCCGCTCTTTCAATGATTTCATCATATTCGTCATTTGTTACAGCGTCAGCTCCGCCAAGATTGATATTATAGCTTAAACCAAATTGATTATATATCAGCTGTGAAAGCTTTCGGGAAAATCCGCATTTTGAAAGCATGTCAAGTCCGCCGTGTTTCAGCTGAATATTAATATTTCCGCCGTTTATGCCCATTTCTGCATCGTTGAGAAATCCATTTACAACAGAGACTTCACGTTTCAGCCTTTCAATAATATCACCCATACAGGACAATTCAAACAATTCTTTAGGATATCGGGGATTAAGGCTTACTGATTCAACCTCCAACGCTTTTGTCACAGCGGCATTAAACGCCGATATATCGCAATATGGCACAATACTGTTAAATTCAGCAAAAAAATTGAAATTTTTCAGATTATCAGAATAGGTCAGCTTGTATATCCGTCCATTCCGCACGGATTCCGGAATATCGGGACAATATTCCTTTAAAAATTCAGATAGATTTATATCCATTAAAGTTTTTCAACCTCCGCAAGAAGTTCAGAAACTATTTCCTCCTCCTTGATTTTACGTTGTGTACCGTCTTTTTTAAAGATAACCGCACAGCCGTCGCCGCCTGCAATACCGATATCAGCTTCGCGAGCTTCTCCGGGGCCATTCACAACACAGCCCATAACCGCAACGGTTATATCTTTTTCGGAATCTGCAAGAGCCGCTTCAACCTTTTTTGCCGTACCGATAAGATCAATTCTTGTACGTCCACAGGTTGGACAGCTTACTATAGTAACGCCTTTACGCTTGCCGATACATTTGAGTATATCCTTAGCCGCTGCAATTTCCTTGACAGGCTCGTCCGTAAGAGATACGCGGATAGTCTCACCGATGCCGTCGCAGAGAAGTGAGCCGATACCAATTGCGGATTTTATAAGTCCCATGCGCTCTGTACCAGCCTCGGTAACTCCAAGATGAAGCGGATAATTGCACTTCTCAGCGGCTAAACGGTATGAAGCCAACATTCTGTTTACATCTGAGGATTTTATAGAAATTACAATATCATCAAAATCAAAGCGCTCTAAAAGTGCCGCATGATTCAGCGCACTTTCCACAAGAGCCTCGGGAGTCGGTGAACCATATTTCGCCAGAAGCTCCTTTTCAAGTGAACCAGAATTTACGCCGATACGGATAGGCAGATTCCTTGAACGGCAAGCGTCTACAACAGCTTTTACTCTGTCAAGTCCGCCGATATTTCCGGGATTTATACGGATTTTATCAACACCTGCTGCGGCAGCTTCAATTGCAAGGCGGTAGTCGAAATGAATATCAGCAACAAGAGGAATATTCACAGCAGATTTTATTGCAGGAATAAGCTTTACAGCCTCCATATCGGGAATTGCCGCACGAACAATCTCACAGCCTGCCTTTTCAAGTTCAACGGTCTGTCTTACGCTTCCCTCAATATCGTCTGAACGGACATTGAGCATTGATTGTATGTAGATATGATTTCCGTCAAGAACACAGTTCCCGACTTTTACAGCTTTGACATTTCTCATTATTTTACTCCTTTTCAGCTATGCCGTACAAAGAAAAATCCTTGTACGGCATAAATGGTTTTTATTTCTGGAATAAACGCATAATATCGTTAAAGGTGGCAAATATCATAACACCAAACAGCAGAATCATTCCTGCAAGGTGAACATATCCCTCATGTTCAGGTTTTACTGGCTTGCGTCTGATAAGCTCAATAAAGCAGAAAAGTAATCTGCCGCCGTCAAGTCCTGGAACAGGAAGAAGATTGAATATTCCCACATTTATAGTAATAAGCGACATCATATAAAAAAGATTGAATATCGCGTCCTCAGTGGATTCAGCCTGCTGTGTAGTCTCATTTATGGTTGTTACAACTCCCACAGGGCCTGATACTTCATCCTTACTAACTTCTCCAGTGAAAAGGGATTTAAGGGAGAGTCCCACAACATGCCCCATGGAAGCGAAAGTCTGTCCCGAATATCTTATAACATTCACAGGATTTTTTTCAAGGTAAACAAGTCCGAAATCCATTTTATCTCCTGTTTCAGAGTTATGGAAATTTACATTTTCAAGCTTGATTTTCTGACCGTCACGCTTTACAACAAGGTCATGGTCAGTATCATTCGGGTCAAGCATAAGCATAAAATTCAGGTCAAGAACGCTGTAAACACGGGTATCATCAACTTTTATAATTATATCATCATGAAGAAGTCCCGTTTTATAGCTGTCCGCGTAGTATGTTTTTGAACCGTCATCATTGACAACTCCCGCAAATCCTCTTATCTGGGTTGTGGGAATATCAGTCATCATGCATACCATAACCACAATGGAAATAAAACCGAGTATGAAATTCATCAGCGCACCTGCAACAAGTACAAGCATACGTTTCCAGAGCTTTGCATTTCGGAAGCTTCTGGGGTCATCTCCTGATGTATCCTCCCCCTCCATTGCGCAGTATCCTCCAACTGGAAGGGCACGCAAGGAATACATTGTCTCCCCTTTCTGCTTCTGTATAAGCTTTGGTCCCATTCCTACGGAAAACTCCAGCACCTTGATTCCGCTTAGCTTTGCACATATGAAATGACCGAATTCGTGAACTGTTACTATCAGTCCGAAAATAATTAACGCTATTATTATACCCATAATTATCCTTTCAGTGAACCCATTAACCAATAATGCTTCTGACGTATTCTCTTGCAGCCTTGTCTGCAACTGTTACGTCCTCATAGCATTTTATTTCGGTATAAGGGAATTTTTCAAGTACAGAAGAAACAATTTCGCCTATCTGCACAAACTGTATTTCATCATTGAGAAATGCTCTTACAGCCTCCTCGTTGGCTGAATTAACAAGACAGGGATATGCTCCGCCTCTTGAAATAGCCTCAATTGCGGCACCGAGGCATTTGAATGTTTTGCTGTCAGGTTCCGCAAAAGTGAGTGTTCCGTAATCCGTAAGGGAAAGAGGCTTTGTGGGACACTCAACTCTTTCTGGATAAAGGAGAGAATACTGTATCGGGATTTTCATATCGGGAACGCCAAGCTGAGCAATTACAGCAAAATCCTTGTATTCAACAGCGGAATGTATAACGCTCTGACGATGTACAACTATTTCAATCTGCTTGGGTTCAAGGTCGAAAAGCCACTTTGCTTCAATGAATTCAAGTCCCTTGTTCATAAGAGTTGCTGAATCTATGGTAATCTTATTACCCATATCCCAGTTGGGATGCTTAAGAGCGTCCGCCTTTGTGACATTTTTCAGCTGTTCATAGGAATATCCATAAAAAGGTCCTCCCGAAGCTGTCAGGATAATCTTATTCACCTGTTCAGGCTTATTCCCCTGCAAGCACTGGAATATAGCCGAATGTTCACTATCCACGGGATATATCTTCACACCCTTTTCCTTTGCAAGAGATGTTACAAGCGCGCCGCCTGCAACAAGAGTTTCCTTGTTTGCAAGAGCAATATCCTTGCCTGCATTAATAGCAGTAAGAGTTGGCAAAAGTCCAACCATGCCCACAACGGAATTGAGAACAATATCATTTTCCTCCAGTGCGGCAATACGGCACAAGCCCTCCATGCCGCAGAGAACAATTATATCAGTATCTGCAAGGCGATTTCTCAGCTCAATGTATTTGTCCTCACAGTAAATACACACGTATTTCGGACGGAATTTTCTCGCCTGTTCTTCAAGCATATCAATGCTGCTGTGGGCGGCAAGAGCAATTATTTCAAGTCCGTGTTTTTCGCAGACTTCTATGGACTGAGTACCTATAGAACCTGTTGAGCCTAATATTGAAACTCTTTTCATTTATTATTACTCCTTTGTATACGGTTATCCCAAATATATGAAAAAATCTTCCATAAAATACGAAAGGCAACCACAGTCGCCTTTCGTACTTTATAATATGTTTAAATTATTAGCTATAGTTATAAGGCAGTAAAATGTGGGAAGCACAAAAAGAACACTGTCAAAACGATCCATAAGTCCGCCGTGACCAGGCATAATTTTTCCGTAATCCTTAAAACCTATCTGACGCTTTATCATGGAAGCTGTGAGGTCTCCCACCGTTCCTATAACAGCGCAGAACATACCAGTAACAGCAACAGCAATATAGCTGCCAATAGCCTCTTTCATAGGATTATTAGCAATCATATTATTGTACACTGCAAAGCAGGCAACAAAAACAACCGCTGTAGAAATTATACCACCGATAAAGCCTTCAATTGTCTTTTTCGGGCTTATTTCAGGACAAAGTTTGTGCTTGCCGATAGCCACGCCTGTGAAATACGCACCTGAATCCGCAATCCATGCACCGCATAAACCAAGCACAAGGAAAAATACTCCATGATTCGGGTTATCACGGTCAATACGAACCATTGTGCTCATAGCATTGGGAACAAGTATTATTGCTGCAATTGCAAAGAATATCTGTTCATAACGTATTTTTTTATGCTGATTAAGCCATATTACAAATACACCGAAACAGCATACCAAAGCAATTAAGAAAAGTATTATACCGCGGTTTTCTCTGTACTCTGCAAAAGTCAGCGGAGATGAAATCATACTGTATCTTGGGCTGTAAATAAATGGAACAGTAATTCCGTAAGTAAATGCAGCAACAAGAATCGCAATGCTCTTTTCAAGCTTTACTGCACGGAGAAGCTCGTACAACATAATGACGATTATACCGGCAGTTACAAAGGGCAGAACAAAAGTCTTGTGAAGTATCAGCATGGAAACCATGATGACAATACCCACTGCCGCTGAAATTAAACGTGTAGCCATTTCATACACCTCCGAAACGACGATTCCGTCTGCCAAACTCAATCAATGCCTTATCAAGCTCAGCAGGTGTAAAATCAGGCCATAAAATATCTGTGAAATAGTATTCAGCGTATGCACACTGCCATATAAGATAATTTGAAAGGCGCATTTCACCCGAAGGACGAATTACAAGGTCAACATCAGGAATTCCTTTAGTGTAAAGCTCATCAGAAATTGACTGCTCCGTTATATCCTCAGGCTTAATTTCGCCGTTTACAGCTTTTTGAGCAAGTATTCTTGCCGCATGAGCAAGCTCATCTCTGCCGCCGTAGTTCACAGCCATCATAAGCGTCATTTCCGTATAATGCGCTGTATCCTCCTCCAGCTTAATCATTTTCTGCTGTAAATCCTCATCAAATGCGGATTTATCACCAAGGAAAATCATACGTGTATTTTCGCTGAGGAAGTTGCGGACATCTACGATATATTCGCGGAAAAGCTCCATAATGGTGTTGACTTCATCGTCAGGACGCTGCCAGTTTTCAGTTGAAAAGGCATAGAAAGATATATTCTTCAAGCCAATATCCTTGCAGTAGCGGACGATTTTCTTGAAGTTTTTAGCGCCCTCCTTATGGCCGAAAGGGCGGGGCAGACCTCTTTTTTTTGCCCATCTGCCATTGCCGTCCATGATAAATCCTACGTGCTGCGGAAGCTCCGTTGGCAGAGTTAAATTTTCTTTTTTACCAAAGATAGCCATAATCCACCGTTAAACCGTCATGATTTCCTTTTCCTTGGCAGCTACAGCCTTATCAGCGTCAGCACAGAACTTATCTGTAAGGTCTTGTACCTTCTTCTCACAATCCTTGAGGTCATCCTCAGTGATTTCGGAATTCTTCTTCATAGCCTTGAGTTTATCCATAGTATCACGGCGGATAGAACGAACAGCAACCTTGCAGTCCTCGCCATATTTCTTAATGCTCTTGCAGAGCTCCTTACGTCTTTCCTCCGTAAGCTGTGGGAAAGCAAGACGAAGCACATTTCCGTCATTTGTGGGGTTGATACCGATATCAGAAGCCTGAATAGCCTTCTCAATAAGCTTAAGTGAGGATTTATCCCATGGCTGAATAACGAGTATTCTTGCCTCTGAAACAGAAATAGCAGCCATCTGGTTTACAGGTGTAGGTGAGCCGTAATAATCTACCATAACTTTGTCGAGAACAGCAGGATTTGCACGACCTGCACGAACAGCGGCAAACTCCTTATCGAGAGCGTTAAGGCTCTTTGTCATTTTTTCCTTTGCATGATTAATTGTTTCTTTCATTTGAAATCATTCCTTTCGTTTATATAAATAATATATTTGTGATAATTAATCCTCTGATACTACAGTACCGATATTTGCGCCCATAACAGCATCGTAGATATTATCGGGGCGGCTGAGGTCGAATACAAGCATTTTCTTGTTGTTATCACGGCACATAGCAGCCGCTGTGGAATCCATAACAGCAAGGCCATCGCCGATAACCTGTGAGAATGTAAGCTTTTCGTACTTCTTAGCATCTTCATACTTGTGGGGATCCTTATCGTATACACCGTCAACAAGAGTTGCTTTGAGGAAAATATCAGCCTCAATTTCGCTTGCACGGAGAGAAGCGGCAGTATCTGTTGAGAAGAAAGGATTACCTGTACCACAGCCGAAAATAACAACTCTGCCCTTTTCCATATGACGAACTGCACGATTGCGGATATATGGCTCTGCCACAGCTTGCATAGCAATGGCAGTCTGTACACGAACTTCACAGCCGAGGGATTCGAGAACATCTGCAACAGCAAGAGCGTTCATGGCAGTTGCGAGCATACCAATGTGGTCTGCGCGAGTTCTGTCCATAGCACCGCTTGAACGGCCTCTCCAGAAGTTTCCACCGCCCACAACGATAGCAACCTGAACACCTGCGTCAACTACTTTTTTTATACTTGTGCAGATATCAGTAATAACGTCGTAATTCAGACCGCTTTTCTTATCGCCTGCAAGGGCTTCACCGCTAAGCTTTAATAATATTCTCTTATAAACTGGTTCCATAGTTTGCACCTCTTTGATATAAAACTTCTTAACCTATAAGCAATAATTTCCTGCAAGGAAATATCCCATTTCGCCTTTTGGACAAATGGACGCTCACTATATATATTTTACACTAAAAACACCTTTCTGTAAAGTATATTTTCCAAATTTAACTTTATTTTATTTTTTTAACTTTAATCCTGATTGCATTTTTACCGTAAAAATCATATTTCGTTATATTAAACAAATTTGTTGAAAATTATTTGTATATTTTTTTGTTATTTTTTTCTTGACATTTTCCCACAGCCGTGGTATAATAATAAAGCTGAAACGCGAGAGTGAAAATTCAGCTGATTAAAAAATGGAGAGGTATCGAAGCGGTCATAACGAGGCGGTCTTGAAAACCGTTTGACTTAACGGTCACGTGGGTTCGAATCCCACCCTCTCCGCCAATTTATTTTCGGCGATTTTTCGTCGGTTTGCGGATTTACCCAAGTGGTGAAGGGGCTCCCCTGCTAAGGGAGTAGGTCGGGAAACCGGCGCGAGAGTTCAAATCTCTCAATCCGCGCCATCTAATTTAATAGATGTATTGATAACCCTTGATTGATTCAAGGGTTATCTTTTTATATGAAAGTAGGTGTATTATGATAAACGTAACACTTGTTGGAACAGGAGGCATGCTCCCCCTCCCTGACCGCTGGCTTGCAAGTATGTGGCTGGAATATAACGGAAAAGCCTGCCTCATCGACTGCGGCGAGGGTACACAGATAGCCATAAATCAACACAAATTAAAGCTTAGTCACCTTGATATCCTGCTTATTACACACACTCACGCCGACCATATATCAGGTCTGCCGGGACTTCTTCTTTCACTAGGCAACTGCGGCAAAACCGATACCCTGAAAATATATAGTCATGAGGGAATAAAGCACATTATCCGACAGCTACTATGTATCTGCCCTGTGCTCCCTTTTGAAATCGAAATACACGAATTACCACTGAACGAAATATCTCATTTCATGTGGAACGATATCGTAATATTCTCCATGCCGCTCGACCACAGCATTAACTGCCTTGGCTATTCATTTGTTCTGAACCGCAAACCCATTTTCGCTCCCGAAAAGGCGAAAAGTCTCGGAATCGATGTGAAATACTGGAAACAGCTTCATTCAGGAGAATCAGTCACCATTGGCAACAGAACTATAACCTCGAATATGGTAACAGCAGAAAGCCGTCCTCCCATTAAGGTAACTTATATATCTGATACACGATATTTCACAGACCTTGCCGATTTCGCCGCAAATTCAGATTTACTTGTCTGCGAGGGTATGTACGGTGACGATGAATATATCGAAAAAATGAAAGAAAAGGGGCATATGGTCTTTTCGCAAAGTGCTGAAATCGCCAAAAAGTCCAATTCTAAAGATTTATGGCTTACACATTACAGCCCAGCACTAACAAATCCCGATGATTATGCAAAAAACATACGCAGCATTTTCAAAAATACAACCATAAGCCGCGACGGAGAATCAATTATTCTGAAATAATCTTGACAAACAGATGAATATATGATATAATTTAAAAGTAAAAATAAGGGAAGTCGGGTGAGAATCCCGCGCAGTCACGCTACCGTGTTGCGCCGTATGAGCGCTAAGTCGGGTCGCTTCATTGACTACAGTTTACGAGCGATGAACTGTAGTTTATTTGTTATGCAAAAATCGCTCTCCGTGTATATTTTTTATACCTCGGAGAGTTTTTTCGTAGTGCCTGTGTACTTTTTGTCTTTGACTTCCCGTTAAATGAAAGGAATTTTTTTATGGAAAAGAAGTCAAACACTAAAAAGATCGTTATTAGTATTGCAGGCGTCCTGATACTTGCACTTCTCTGCATTGGATTGTGGTTTCTGCGCGAATCCACAAAAAAGAATGCTATAGAGGGCGAAAAGTCCATTACAGTACAGATTAAATCCGAAAGAGATAATTATAATTTCGAGCAGAAATACACTACGGACGAAGAATACCTTGGAAACTTCCTTGAAAGTGAAAAACTCATCGGATTTGAAACATCTGATTATGGCAGATTCATAAAATCTGCAAAAGGCTTTGAAGCTAACGATGAGGAACAATCATGGTGGTGTATCATGGTAAACGGCGAATCCGCCGTTACAGGAGTTGATGAAATCGTTATAGAAGACGGAGATGCTTATCTCCTCGAACTGAAAATCGGATGGTAAAGCACAAAAAAATTCTCCGACTGACGCGCATCGCACTTCTCGGTGCAACTCTCTATGTTGCGCAGATTTCGCTGGCATTTCTGCCTAATATAGAGCTTGTTACGTTGCTTATCGTGGTATTCACCAAAAATCTCGGAAAAGACGGAATCTCAGCCTGTTTTATTTATGTGTGGCTGAATTTGTTTTCCGCAGGATTTGGTCTGTGGTGGGCGACCTATCTTGTTGTATGGCCATTATTCGCTCTATTGGTATACAAACTGCGGAAAATCGACAGCTGGCTGATATGGGCAGTAATAAACGGCGGATTCGGACTATGTTTCGGTGCACTTTTTGCTCTGCCCTATATTTTCATATCCCCAACATATGCACTTAGTTACTGGCTTGGAGGTATAAGCTTTGATATAGTCCATTGCATCAGCAATTTCACAGCCGCAATAGTTCTTGGCAAACCGCTGGATATAGCTATGAAACGGGTCATCCGCAACATGAAAAATATAAGATAAAAGAGGACGGCTCAAACCGTCCTCTTTGTTGTATTATTTTCTCGAAAACTCCTTATTGCGAGCCTTGATTTCTTGCTTATGCACATACATTTCTTTATCACATTGAGTTACAATATCCTTTACTGTAGGGTATTTCTCACTGTCATATTGTGCAAATCCACAGGCAATTTCAAAAGGATAACCCTTATCAACAGCGGATTCCTTTTCAGTTTCTGCAAGAAGCGAATCTTTTAATTCCTTTTCAGCTATGCACACAAATTCGTCACCACCTATACGATACACATTGCCGTTTTTGCCAATCACCCTTTTAAGTATTTCCGCACATCTGATAATTGCAGCATCACCCGTTTCATGCCCATGATTATCATTGATATATTTCAGGAAATTCACATCACAAAGGACAAAATACAGGGATTTAAACTTTTCGCCCTCCGCTTCAAGCTCCTCAATTTTCTTTTCGTATGCATTTCTGTTGAAAACACCTGTCATAGCGTCCAGAGAGACAAGCTCCAGCGCCTCGCTCTTTTTCTTAAAGCGCTTATGGATAAAACCTCCGATAAAGAAAAGAGTTATCAGCACAATAACTGCAATTGCAGCATTTATAATATTCCGTGTTATTTCTTCTTTTTCCTTTATTTCCGCTTTACATATTACAGCATTATCAACATAATAGGACATTAAATCATCGTTAGTGAGCTGTTCACCCTCTTCCAGATTATCAGTCTGTATGTAGAAATATACATTTTCAGCTTCTACGGGAACTGTAAAATATCCGTCAATTTTTGTCCATTTACCTTTATTCAACGTTTTGGCAGATATCAGATTATATTGATCACTGCCGCCGAGAGTATACTGTATTTCCATTCTGAAACCGTGGGAATCGCTGTACTCCTTGCCGTTGTACATCACATAAGCAGAATAATAATAACTTTCACCCTTTATGATTTTATCAGAAATCGGAACTGTAGGTGCGTTCCAAGGCTCTTTTCGGTTTGTGGCATAAATCGAATAATTACCTGTATAGCTGTATTCATCGGTATGAGCAACAGTAAGATCACCTCTTGCAACCCACTGTTCAAAGCTTTGCTCAAAATCCATATAGTACTTATCCTGAAAATCAGATACAACATTATCTGTATTTTCAGCGGTATTTCCAATTACCACAACATCATCAACAGAAAAGTCAAGCGCTGCATTTCCACATTCAAAATACATCAAAGAAGAAACTGCATCCTCAGCAACAGTAACAATTCCCGAAATATTTGTCCATACCCCAGGTTCAACGTCCACAGATGCAATCTGAGTAAACGCATCACTTCCGTATACATCTCTCGTTCTGATTGTCCACGAAAAAGGTTCTGTCTGACTGCTTTCATGGTATACCCAGCCGTCAAAGGAGTATGCGTCACCGGGATTTACCAGGGTATCGCAGTAAAAAGACGGACCATCGTATGGATTTTTACGTCCCGTTATTTTCAGACTTTGACCGCCTGAATGACTTGTCTCCTCACTAAGTGACAAATTCCCGCCGCCAAAGGGTGTCCATTTTCCTATATTTTGACTTTCAAAATCTTGTTCCAGAATTATTGAATCACCAACTGCAGCTTCCGTACTTTCCACAATTCCATCATCGTCTGCAAAGGAAGAAAGAGGTGACAGCAGTGACAGAGCAGCTGTCATTACAGCTAAAAATTGTACTACAATAGATTTCATAATTATAACACCCGAATCTTTTTAAGACTTAGTTCTGATAAAATCAGAACCACTATTAACAATATTATATCACATTTTTTTATAAATGTCTATAGAATTTCCAAAACTTTTTTCAAAAATCAGAATATTTACAGCAAAAACTTAGAACATTTTAACTAATTCGTAATTCAATTTATCCAAGTCATAATTCAATCACAAATATTTTGACTATTTCATCTAAATCGCGCCCATATATTTGTGTATTATTACACATTTTTTTCTGTACACCTATGGTTTTTTCCAAAAAACTTGCATTTTTTATTTTACTATGGTATAATAAAAATATAGTATAGGTGCGTTTCGTAAAACATAGAAAACATATCCACTTATAAAGATTCTCTTTAAACTAAATTCAAGCTTTGAAGATAGTTTCCGGAGATTCCCATAAATGTATCAGCATCGAGGTGATATTAATGTCCAATATTTCTATGAATCAACTTTTTGACACTAGAATTCTGCAGGAGTTTCAGGACGCATTTTCAGAATATACAGGAATTGCTTCCGTAATTACTGATTCAGAGGGAAAACAAGTTACACAATCTTCAAATTTCAGCCGCATCTGCAAAAAACTTATCAGAAACTCAGCTGAAAATGTATCAAAATGTATGGAATACTCAAAGCAGGGTTCCAGAAAAACCGTTGAAAACGATAAACCATGTATTTACAAATGTCACGCAGGATTATATGAAATTTCCTGTCCTATTATGCTTGAAGATATTATTATCGGTTCTTTAGTCTGCGGTCAGATTGTCTGTACCGATGAGGATGAAGAAAATGTAAAAAATCATCTATCTGATATGAATATCTCTGCAAAACAATTTTCCGAAGTGACAGGCAATCTAAAAAAAATGACTATGGAAGAATTGCAGAAAACCGCTGACTATTCCTTTAAAATCGCTAAGATACTCTCAAATATTGCTTATAAGAATAATATTCTGATAAAAAGTAATCGCCTGAGACTTTCATCTGTCTATGTCAACGCAGATGAAACCGCCCTTGATTTCGGATATGATGTGATATACAACACACACGCTCTTACAAGCACTGTTATGGCTGGTATAAAAACTATCTGCAATGGACAAAATATCACTCTTGAAATAAAGACATTAAGCTTTATTCCGGATGAGCTTCTCGGAAATCCTAAAACAATACAGTTTGTCATTGAGGGTATAATCTCCTTTATAGTAAAGCAATGTAATATAACAAACATGTTGATAAATTTTTCGTGCAGCAAGGAATATTACCTGTATACGCTTTCAATGGAAATTATTGCAGATACAGATTCTTCATGCAATCAACTTGCAGATTTTATGAATAATTGCTTTTCTGAGAATTCAAATTCAGTAAATGCAGGTTCTGTAAGAATTAAGGAAGCAATATTCAACAAGTTAAATGGTATTATTGATTTTTGGGTCACAGAAGACAATAAATTCAAAGCTCGAATGACTATTCCGCAGCTTGACGTAAGGGGTAATAATTATGAATAATGATGAATATGAGAAAAATTTTTCGGTGCTGTTGAGCTCCTTTATTCTCGATATGGAAAAAGTTCCTACAGATACTACACATCCTGATATAGCATCTGCTTGTGAGAATCTGTGCAATTTCCTGAGAATATCACGTCTGGAAGCAACACATATACAATATCCGGATCTGCCGCATAAAGAACCCATATTAAATTCCATTGATTATTTTAAATCAGATGAATATGACAGCTCACAACCTTTTACAATTACACGTGAAACTCCCGGGGGAACTGCCATATATAAGGTTTATCCTGCAAAAGAGGCTGAACCGTGGTCTGAAACAGAAATTGATAAAATCAATGTATTTATTGTAACTCTTTTTGTATTTAACGGAAGAATGCGCAGTATGGCTCTTTGCAGCCGTCTCACTTTCCATGACAGAGATATTGCAGCATACAATATTAAATACTACACAATAAAACTCCGCGAATTAATCCGCGAAAACAAAGCCGCAGAATATATTTGCTGTCGATTTAATCTAAAGAAATTCTCCCTGATAAACAAAGCTTTTGGAAGAGAACAGGGAACCAAAATAATGGAACAATTTGCGCTTGGCCTTTCTGCTCTTTCAGGTGATGACTGCTGTCTTTGCAGACTTGGAGGAGATAATTTTCTGCATCTTTTTAAAGCAGACAAGTCTGAAGTTGTTAAAAATTATCTTACAAATACTTCCGTTGAAACAGGAAATCCTGATGAACCTTATGCTAAAATCTCCGCACGTTTCAGCTTTTATTATATTACAGGTACATGTCAAACTGTCTCAGAGATTATTGATAGAGCAACAAGCGCTTACAATATAATGAAAAAGACTGCCAATTCTACTTCTATTATCTATGATCAACGTGTAGCTGAGCAGATTGAAAATCAGCGTATTGTTGAAGAGAACTTTCTGAAAGCTATTGAAAATGAGGAATTTCTTGTATACTATCAGCCTAAAGTAGAACTCAGAAGATACTCTCTCAATGGCGCAGAAGCTCTTTGTCGCTGGAAACATAACGGAGAGCTTATCCCTCCAAATATGTTTATACCTATTCTTGAACAAAGCAATAATATCTGTACTCTGGATTTCTATATGCTTGAGCATGTTTGCCAAGATATTCGCAGATGGCTTGATAACGGACTTGAAGTAGTCAGAGTATCTGTAAATATTTCGCGCATTCATCTTGGTAAACAGAATCTTTCAGAAAGAATCATCAATACACTCAAAAAATATAATGTTCCTCACCAGTACATCGAAATTGAACTGACTGAGACAACTTCTGATGTTGACTTTGACGAATTGAAAAAAATCGTGGGAGCACTTCACAACGTAGGTATCAGTACTTCCATAGATGATTTCGGCGTTGGATATTCTTCACTTAATCTTATCCGCGATTTGCCATGGAATACGCTGAAAATTGATAAAAGCTTCCTCCCGAAAGAAAATGATCCCTATAATAGTCAGAAAATAACTATGCTCAAGAATGTTATTACAATGGCACAAAGCCTTGGTCTTGAATGTCTTGTTGAGGGAGTTGAAACAACAAATCATGTTGCAATTCTCAAAGAGAACGCTTGCTATCAGGCACAGGGTTTTTGTTTTGATAAGCCTTTGCCTGTGGAAGAATTCGAAAAAAGACTTAAAAACAGAATTTTTAAATAAATGGCAAACCGCAAAAGCACGCCGAAAATCGGCGTGCTTTTTCTATATGGATTTCCTGTAGAAAAATGTTGACACAGCATTATATTCATAGTATAATATATTATGAAATATTAATGAAAGGAATAATCAAATGACAAAATTTAAAAAAAGTAAAGTTAATCTTAATCACGACAATAAATTCATGTCAATTGCACGAATTACAGTCGCTGTAATCATGCTTGCTGTAATGGGAATACTTACAGCACAAAGTATGCTCGGTACTTCGGATATGCAGATTGTAATGGAGGAAAACGTTGTAGACAACATCCTTTTCCGCGTAAGACAAGGCTGGGAAACGGTTGTATACTACAGCGACGACGTTTTCGCCAATGCAATATGGCTTATATGCGGATTCACATTTATATCCCTGCTGCTGCCACTGATAAAGAAAATACCTATATGGGCACAAGTCACAATTACAGTAACATGGACAATTATGATAGGCACTATATGGATATTCTCCTCCAACCTCTCCCCTACAGAAGATTCGTACAGAGTTACACAAGCGGCTTTAAGCGCATATAACAGCGATTTCGGATTTCTTGCGGAAAATGAGCGATATTTCAGGAATTACTCCTATCAGCTGGGATATGTTTTCTTCAACGAATTTTTTGTCCGCATTGCGCATATATTCGGACCTGTTGAAAATTTGCTTTTCCTTGAAGTGATAAACGTATTTCTTCTTGCTGCAGCTTATGGAGCTCTGATTCTCATGAACAAGCACATCTTCAACGATGAAAGAGTGTGCGCGGTTACATCGCTTTTATTTATACTTGCAGCTCAGCCGATTATATTCTGCTCGTTCCTTTACGGCTTTATTCCGGGACTTGCCTTTGCGGTATACGGTCTGTTCTTTATGGTGCTTTATCTGAAAAAGGACAAAATCATATATGCCCCCTTTTCTGTGATTTGCACAGCCTTAGCAGTTATGATTAAACAAAATTATCTGATAGTTCTTGTAGCTGTATGCTGTATAACATTTACAGCAATGTTCAAACGCAGAAAATTCATTAAGGATATCATATACATTGCGTCGGCTGTTGCCCTTGCAGTATCAGTGAATCCCGCTGTAAAATCCCACTATGAAAAGCGTGCAGATGTTGATTTAGGCGAATCTATTCCGATTACTTCATGGATATCAATGGGACTTCACGAGGCAGGCAACGCGCCGGGTTGGTACAGTCCATATTTTACAATAGATATATTTTCTCAGAGTGAGTTCAATCCCGATAAAGCAAGTGAGAAATCAATGGAACTCATAGAGGAACGTCTTGATTATTTCAAAGAACACCCTCAGTACCGCAAGGAATTTTTCTATAAAAAATTCATGTCACAGTGGAATGAAACAACGTATCAAAGTATATGGAACAATCAGATTCGCCAGAACTATAAACCGAGAACATCTCTTGCCGAATGGGTATGCACTGACGGAGAGGACACCGTAAAGCAGTATATGGACTACTTTGCACAGCTGATTTTCGCCGCTGTATTCGTAGGACTTCTTGCCTGTCTCAAAAATAAAAACTTCCTCAGTGTAACACTTCCCGTTGTTATATTGGGCGGTGTAATTTACCACATTCTTGCAGAGGCAAAATCACAGTACGCCATGCCATATTTTATACTGATGATTGGCTTTGGCGCTTATGGCATAATAGCTGCATACGATTATTTCGGCAAAAAGGCAGAAAATAACAAATTGGCAAAATTGATTTTCAATCATGAATATCTTTCTCAGAAGCTTTCCGCAGTTATGACATCAAAAAACGATAAAAAAGGACAGTAAATAATACCAATTCCTAAAATGTTAGTAGACAAAGATGATGAGCAGAAATGATGTATGTCAAGGCGGACGACGAAAACATACTGTCGTATGGTGAGGAGGACAACGACGACATACACCATTTATGCCATTAGATTTGTCTACTGTTGTTTCAGGGATTGGTATAGAATAAAGCGTACCGCAATTTCAATGTGGTACGCTTTATTGTTATGCAAGCAATTTTTTTACAGCTTCGGGAATTTCTGTTATATCGTCAACAATTATATCAGCCACCGAAAGCTCCTCAGGATTTCCGTAGCCGTATCCGCAACCGATAGATTTCAAGCCGTTTTTTTCAGCTGTTTCAATATCGTGAAATCTATCGCCTATGACAACAAATTCACCCTTGTGCTGTAGGCTGAACAGGCGGAAAATCTGATATTTAGGGATAAAATCGTATTCCTCACAGCAGTAAAAATAATCGAAATATCGACGAAGCCTGAACACTCTTGAATGTCGCTCCATGTACTTCACACGGCAGTTGCTGAGAAAAATCAGCGTATGCCCCTGAACTTTAAGCTCTTCAAGGACTTTTTCGGCATTGGGATATAACGCACCCTCGCCATTTTCAATACGCTGTCCCATGTCCTGCCCCAGAAATACACGTGCCTTTTCCTTGATATCAACAGGCACATCGGGGAGGAAATTATTCCACATATCAGTTGAATTAAAACCAAGCCAGTAACTTATTTCCTCGTCGGTGTACTCCTTTTCGGGCATATATCCCATATCCGCAAGCATTTTGCAGGTCGCACGGAATGCAGGAGCATACGTCAGCATTGACTGGTGAAGCGTGCCGTCGTAGTCAAATATAAGATTTGCCATTAGTCCTCAATCTCTCTGATAAGGTTAATCATTTCGATTGCGCCCTCTGCACACTCACTGCCCTTGTTTCCTGCCTTAGAGCCTGCACGCTCAATAGCCTGTTCAATATTTTCAGTTGTAATAACACCAAACATTACAGGAATATCGCTGTTAAGAGATACGTGAGCTATACCCTTTGCTGCTTCGTTGCATACAAGGTCATAGTGTGATGTACTGCCTCTGATAATTGCACCAAGACAGATTATAGCGTCATATTTGCCGCTGTCAGCCATTTTCTTTGCAATAAGTGGGATTTCAAACGCACCGGGAACCCATGCAATATCAACGGAATCCTCTGGTACATCATGTCTTTTGAGAGTATCAAGAGCACCGCCTAAAAGCTTGCTTGTGATAAACTCGTTGAATCGTGCAACAACGATTCCTATTCTTACATCTCTTGGAATAAGATTGCCTTCGTATGTTTTCATTTTAAAAATCTCCTTATTAATTAATAATCTAAAGGGGTTCTCTAAAAAACGCAGCACGAGCAGGATTTCGCATATGACAAATATCAGTTACAAGGCGGCAAACCGCAGTAATACTTTGTGTATTGCAAGGTTTGACAACGCTGTAAATGGTATTTGTCATAGAAAGACTGCCGTGAAGCGATTTTTAGAGGTCCCCTAAAATATGTCCCATTCTGTCTCGCTTAGTCTTGAGATAGAAAAGGTCGTATGCCGTAGCGTCCATTTGAATAGCCACACGCTCCTTGATTTCAAGCCCAAATCCGCTTAAACCGTAAATCTTTTCGGGATTGTTTGTCAGCAGTCGGAGAGTCTTACAGCCAAGTTCACGCAAAATCTGTGCGCCGATATAGTATTCACGCATATCCCCAGGGAAACCAAGTGCAAGATTAGCGTCAAGGGTATCCATTCCGCCGTCCTGCAACTCATAGGCACGGAGCTTGTTTACAAGTCCGATTCCTCTGCCCTCCTGACGCATATATAGCAGAATTCCCCTACCCTCTTTTTCAATCTGCGTCATAGCGGCGGCAAACTGCTGTCCGCAGTCGCATTTGAGTGAGCCAAAAGCGTCACCTGTCAGACATTCGGAATGTACACGGCAGAGAATATCCTCACCGTTGCCAATATCGCCTTTTACAAGTGCAACATGATGCTCTCCGTTAAGCTTATTTACAAAGCATACAGCGCGAAATCCGCCGTATTTCGTGGGAAGCTTCGTATCTGCAGCAAGTTCCACAAGAGTTTCATTTACCTTGCGGTATTCTTTCAGAGCCTTAATGGTGATGAACTTCATTCCCCATTCCACAGCCTTTTTCTGCAATTCCTCAGCACGCATCATTGTGCCGTCATCGCGCATAATCTCACAGCAAAGACCACATTCTTTCAAGCCTGCAAGACGCATAAGGTCAACTGTAGCTTCTGTATGTCCCTCACGTTCAAGAACGCCGTTTTTCTTTGCCATAAGCGGAAACATATGTCCCGGGCGGCGGAAATCCTCAGGCTTTGCGTTGTCGTCAACAGCCATGCGAGCCGTGAATCCGCGCTCCTCTGCGGAAATTCCCGTGGTGGTATTTACATGGTCGATTGATACGGTAAAAGCTGTGCTGTGATTATC
Source organism: Ruminococcus sp. (assembly GCA_017521805.1). Lineage (GTDB taxonomy): Bacteria > Bacillota > Clostridia > Oscillospirales > Ruminococcaceae > Ruminococcus. The sequence continues at coordinate 75,969 of JAFXDK010000073.1, forward strand.
TGTATTATAATCAACCATTTGTCCTAAATGTAGTTTATGGCACAGCTCAATGCTCATAGGCATACAGATAAGTCCCTTTGCCTGAGCCGCCATAAAATTGACATTTTCGGTAGTGGCAAATTCAGCGGCGCATATCATATCGCCCTCGTTTTCCCTGTCCTCGTCGTCGGTAACAAGGATAATTTCGCCGTTTCTGAGAGCTTCAAGGGCTTCTTCTACGGTATTATAGCGGAATTCGTTATCCGTCATATTTTCCTCCTATTTCGCTGCTTTTACATTTCCAACATCCGCACTGAGCTTTACGGTGCATTTATTTTCAATTACGATTTCCTTTTTCTTGCCTACAAAATCCTCAGACTGCTCCTTTTCCGTGAAATCAAGTCCAAGTGTATCAACGTCTATATCGCCTACATCAGCAGTTATTTCAAGCTCACATTCGGCTACACTTTCAACAGAAACATCGATATCTCCCACATCAGCAGTTATCTTAGAATCATCTTTAACTGATATATTCTCACATTCGATATTACCAACATTAGCAGAAATACTGAAATCTCCCACAAGACTTTCAAGGCTTACATTACCCACATCTGCTGTAATATCAAAACTGCCTTTAAGGTTTTCGAGATTGATATCACCTACATCTGTTTTAATTGTATAATCCGAAAATTCACTGGGCAGAGTTATATCAAGGTCGGTAGTGACATTTACAAAGCGTGTATCAAAATCTCTTTCGGACATTGTTATATAAAGGGTATCACCCTTAATTTTGCTCTCCAGACGTACATTTTCCAGAGCCGCACTTACTTTGTCCGCACTTGCGCCCTTGCTTGTGTAACTGCCGATAACTTCGACATTTTTTGTATCACCGTACCTTATATCAATTTGTCCGACTTTAATATCAATATCAAGCTTTACAGCCTTTTCGGGCTTGATGCTTACAGTTTCGGATTTACTTTCCTTGGTATCAAAATCCAATTTCTCTCCGTTTATGGAAAATGAGCAGGAACTCAAAGCAAGAGCACAAATAACCGATGATGCAATAATTTTTTTCATAGTAAAATCCCCTTTTAAATAAATCCATTTGACGCAAGAAAAGCCGTGTTTATGCCGCTTGTTTTTTCAGTTTCCGCAGGCTTCATAAGCTTTTCCACATATTTTCCTATAATATCATTTTCAAGATTAACCCTCTGTCCCTTTGATTTTGTCGATAGAATTGTCATTTCAGCTGTGTGCGGTATAACAGACACGCTGAAATCTCTGTCTGTTATTTTCGCTACAGTAAGGCTTATACCGTCAATGGCAATTGAGCTTTTTTCCACGATATACCGCATAATATCGGCATTTGCTGAAATCGTGTACCATATGGCAATTCCGTCATTGACAATATCGGAGATTGTTCCCGTACCGTCAATATGCCCTGACACAATATGACCGCCGAAACGTCCGTTTGCCGCCATTGCACGTTCAAGATTCACCTTACTCCCCTGACGGAGTTCACCCAGAGATGAACGGCTGAGAGTTTCATTCATAACATCCGCCTGAAATATACTTCCGTCAGTTTTCGTCACCGTAAGGCATACTCCATTTACAGCAATACTGTCGCCAAGGTGAACGTCCTCCAGAACCTTTTTCGCTTCAATTACAATAAAAGAATTACTGCCGTTCCGCTGTATATTCTTAACTGTGCCGATTTCTTCAATTATCCCCGTGAACATTTTTCACCCTGCTTTCTATGAGAATATCGCCGCCAATTGTCTTAATCTGCGTATCGTACAGCATAATACAATCATCTGGAGATTCTGCACCGATTCCCGAAACTGCCGTAGGCGCACCTTTTCCGCCGAATATCTTTGGAGCAATATAAGCCTGCACCTTGCTGACAATTCCCGATTTCATCGCCGACCAGTTAAGCTGACCGCCGCCCTCTAAAAGTATGCTGTCGATTTTGTAATCTCTGCCAAGAATAACCATAAGCTGCTTTAAATCAACATGACCGTCCTTTTCAGGAACTCTCACAACCTGACAGCCCACGGCTTCAAATGCCGAAGTATCGCCGTTACAGCATGCAATAATTGTGGGAATCTCCTTAGCTGTGCGGACTATATTGCTGTCAATAGGAGTTCTCAGATTTGTGTCGCAGATTATACGAAGGGGATTACGTCCGTCTTCTATGCGACAGGTAAGCATAGGATTATCCGCAAGAACCGTTCCTACACCAATCATAATAGCCATGTGCTTCAATCGGTCATGATGAACATTTTCACGAGCTGTCTCCCCTGTTATCCACTTGGATTTCCCCGTATAACAAGCAATTTTGCCGTCCATAGTCATGGCATATTTCATAGTTACAAAGGGAGTTTTTTCCGTTATGTAATGAAAAAAAATCTCGTTAAGACTGTCACATTCTTCCTTTAATATACCCTCTGTAACTTCAATTCCGTTTTCGCGGAGAATCTTAGCTCCCTTGCCCGCAACAAGTGGATTAGGGTCAGACGAGCCGATAAACACGCGTTTTATCTTATGCTCTATGATTGCCTCCGTGCATGGCGGAGTTTTACCATAGTGACAGCATGGTTCAAGTGTGACGTACATATCCGCCCCTGTACAGTCAATTCCGCGGCTGTCGCAGTCTGCAAAGGCATTTCTCTCTGCATGAAGCTCACCGCACTTTCTGTGGTATCCCCTGCCGATTATTTCACCGTCTCTGACGATTACAGCACCAACCATTGGATTAGGATTTACAAATCCCACACCCTTTGCGGCAAGTTCCAGAGCCTGCGCCATAAATTTTTCGTGGGACATACACGCCTCCTTTAGCCTTAACTAACAAAAATTCCCCGAAAATTCGGGGAATTACTCTGTCTTTTTCAGCAGATAATCCTCTCTCATCCGGACTTGTGCTAAATGCACTCACCGTCGGCCTCGGAATTTCACCGAATCAACCACAAAAGCGGCTCACAGGCTTTACTGTCGGTAGGGATTTTCACCCTGCCCCGAAGATTATAAGTATATTATAGCATACTGATATTTTTTTGTCAATATGCTTATTGCATGCGTCAAAATATTTTCAGCATAATCTTATTTTTTCAGATTTCGTATTCTGATAAATAGATATTGCAAATTTTCTGCAAAACTCCGTCGCAACGCTTTTTATGGAATAATCAAGCCTGCTGTAACAGAAATTTTTTATATCCTCTGGAATCTCACCATAAAACGCTTCGGCAATTCCGCCTGCAATACACGCCATTGTATCTGCATCGCCTCCCAAAGATACAGCGTTTCGCACCGCGCTTTCGTAATCCTCTGAATCCAGAAATGCAACAATTGCCTGATGAACCGACAACAAACAACGAACATGGAAATGATAATCTTTTCTTATCTCATCAACAGTATAATTAAGGTCATAATTAAAATTATCGGTTATATATTTCCGTATGCCTTCTTTAGATTCGCCATTTTTCGCAAGAAATACCGCACACGCTACAGCCTGTGCCGCATTTATAGATTCCTCACAATTATGGGTAAAATAACAACTCGCCTCTGCCTGAAGCCTGACCTGTTCAATAGTGTTATATGCATACCCTATGGGTACAACTCTCATAGCCGCACCGTTTCCATAGCTATGTCTTATTTCATAATTATGCGGTTCTCTTGCCCAAGTTTTAAATCCCGAACCATACCCAGCATGACGATAATGAGCATAAAAGAGCTTATATTGTACAGCATATTCCTTTGCGCGTTCCACCAACTGACTTTCATCAATAGGTTTGTCATTCAATAAAATAGCCATACAAACAGCAGCAGTTATAACAGTGTCATCAGTGTATCTGCTGTCCTTGTGGAAAAGGAAATTGTAATCCTTTGTTTTGTGTCCTATCCCCTCATAACGTGAACCAATGATATCACCAAAAATTGCTCCGAACATAACTTTCCTCCTAAAATAAGGGCGCTACAAATTTCAGAATCTGCCCCGTGATTTTGTAATAAAATCTCTCTTTTTTTATAGTCTCAGGAGTTACTTCACTGCATTTTTTCAATGTCTCGTTAAAATCCTCCTCGATATCAGCAATACAGCCTGTGCGGTACATATAAGCCGCACATTCAAAATGATGATATAGGCTGCGATAATCCAGATTTATCGTACCAACAACAGCCTTTTCATCGTCGCAAACAAATACCTTGGAATGAACAAATCCCGGTGTATATTCGTAAATCTTCACACCAGCATTTGTAAGTCCCTTATAGTGAGTTTTTGCAAGAGCAAAAGCAGTCTTTTTGTCTGGTATACCCGGCAGAATTATCTTTACATCGATTCCGCGCTGTGCCGCATATTTTATGGCATTTTCAAGCTTGCTGTCCAGTATAAGATATGGTGTCATAATGTGAACATAGCTTGTGGCGCGATTGAGGATATCAATATAAACGTTTTCACCCACTTTTTCATCATCAAGTGGACAATCGGCATAAGGCATAACAAATCCGCTGCACTGTTCAGAATGGACAGGTGCAAGCCACTTTTTCCACTCCGGATTTTTTTCGGATATATTCCACATCTGTAAAAACATCAGAGTAAAACTGCGTACAGCCTCCCCTTTCAGCATAACAGCTGAATCTTTCCAGTGTCCGAATCGTTCACGGCGATTAATGTATTCATCTGCAAAATTTATGCCTCCTGTGAAAGCAATTTTTCCGTCGATAACAAGTATTTTACGGTGGTCACGATAGTTGTAATAGGTTGAGAGAAATGGCGTAACAGGCGAAAAATCTTTACATTTCACGCCAAGCTCTTCCATACGCTTTGGATAATCATGGGTTAAGGTAGACATTTCACACATTCCGTCGTACATTACACGAATTTCGACGCCCTCTGCCGCCTTCTTTTTCAACATTTCCAGAATTTTCCCCCACATAAAACCCTCATCAATAATGAAATATTCCATAAAAATGAAGGTTTCAGCCTTTTCAAGTTCATCAAGAACTGCCGCAAATTTTTCTTCTCCACTGGCAAAAAACACTGTTTCCGTGTTGGTATATATAGGAAAACAGCCTGTACGGTTGACATATCTGCATAAGTCGTCCGTTCCCGAACAAGTCAGCTGAACATCTTCCATTACTGTTTTATCCTGAGGGATTATATCTTGCGTTTCTTTTATAAGTTCCACCACACGCCTTTTGATTGCATAATGTCCGAAGTCCGTCTGTGTAAGAACAAACAGAATTGTTCCCGGAACAGGAAAAACGAAAAATATCATCATCCATGTTAATTTTGCGGTAGAATCCATTTCACAGTTAAAAAGCCATATAATAGATGCTGCTGTCAGCAATCCGAAAAAAATGTTGAAATATGGCGACGATTCCTCAAAATGAATGTATATTGATGCAAGTATGAATATCTGTAAAGCTATAAGAAGCAGAATCATAAAAAATCTGCTGAAAATCAGCTTAAAAAAGCCTTTTTTCTGCTTAGGTATAAGCCGCATTATTCCATCATCAGGTATTTTTCTTTTAAACATTTACATTCCTCAGCCAAATATTTTAACTACTCTTTCACTTCTGATACTCATAGCCTGCACACTGCCCTGTCCAAAAATCTTGTCAATCTCATTGATAAAGCCATTAACCATATAATTCGGCACAAATGCCTGTATCCTGCCATTTTCATCAATTCTGACAGCACCGGAACCATTAAGAACACGCTTGCAGGCATAAAATCTGACAGAAAGCTCACAATCATCCGCACCATACAAAGCACGGAACAATGCACAAGATTCAGCAGATTCACTGATATGGGTAAAAAATTCATTAAGTCTGCCATTATTAAGTGCATCTCTTTGCTGTCTTATAAGTCTATTTTCCTCAAAAAAGCAAATCGCACTCACAATCGCTCTTTCTGTGCATTTTTCGCGAATCACGGGAAGTTTATCATAAAATTCATCACCATCGGATTGCCCGAGATAATCAATCCCCATTGCATTTGATACAGATTTCATATCTGACTCAATTTCAGATTCAAAGCTGAACTCTACACCATTACCAACAATACAAAGACTGTAACCCGATTCAGAAAAATCAAAGTCAATCTTATGTAAAACAGGCTGATGAAGATTCTTCATGTCAATTTCAACAATACCGCCTGTTTCCGAATTATCTGTTTCGTTGAGAGAATTTTTAACGTTGTCACTGATTATTCTTTCAAAAAGATTATTTAGGGGTTCTCTAAAAACCGGAACACGAGCGAAATTTCGTGTATGACAAATATCAGTTACAAGGCGACAAACCGCAGTAATACTTGATGTATTGCAAGGTTTGGCAACGCAGTAAGTGATATTTGGCATAGAAAGTTTGCCG
>JAFXDK010000074.1 GCA_017521805.1 Ruminococcus sp.
CCGATAGAACAGATAACAGCTATTGTTACAAGCTCACGAGCCATAGGCTTTCGTCCCTCAAATACAATGAAAAAGGGCAGCATACATTCCGTCAATACAAGAAATGCAATCAGACTGTAACTGCTGCTGTCAAGATAGAATGCCCCTGCAAATATAGTCAGCGGTATCAGAATTAGTATCGAAACAGCTGCAGCAACCGTTCTCTTGCTAAGATTTCGTTTTTCTTTCGGTGTCTGTATTTCGATTAACGGCTCGCTTCTTTTGCCAATTGCAAGCAGAAATACAGCAAGGGACACAAAGAGAATGATATATAAATACAGCTGATTTTCTCCTGCGGTGCTTATTCCTGTTTCGTCAATCATCGCTGTTAAATCAGAAATTCCTGTTGCGTAAATAAATACTCCAAAGGCAGTTAAGGCTGAAATCACAGCAATAACTTTTCTCCATAATGGCAAAAAAATCGGCTTTGAATTTGTGTTTTTTACTGTTCTTTCAGGCAAAGGCTGTAATTTTTCTGAAACACTGGTAGTTTCAATCGTTGTTCCGCCGCAGCAGAGGATAATATCGTTTACAGTAACAGCGTCAGGAATATGATTTCTCGCCATTCTGTTTGCAGGAGTTGTATAAAAGCTGTTCCCCGAAAAGAATCCCCTCGGCGTACCCTCAGCCACAATATTACCGTCAAAGAACATTCCGCAATATGTGGTATATTCAGCACAAAATGAAACATCATGGCTTACCATAAGCACAGATATACCGCTTGCAGTCAGCTTTTTTATAATTCCGGCAAAATGAACCTTAAATTCAGCGTCCAAGCCTTTTGTTGGCTCGTCAAGCAGAAGAATATCCGGAGAAGTCAGCAAAACCTTTGCAAGTGCGGCTCTCTGCTGTTCCCCACCTGATAAATCATAGGGGTGGCGATCGAGTAAATCTGTAAGCTCACAAGTTGACACAGTCCACGACATAAGTCGCTCTTTCATATCAGATGAGATTTTTGTTCTGCCGAAAGCGTCATATAACTCCTCTCTGACTGTCTTTTTCACAAAAAGTGTCTGCGGATTCTGCGGTAACATTCCGATTTTGCCGACTGCTCTTACCGTTCCTCTGTATGCTTTCTGAATTCCTGCAAGAACTTTCAATGCCGTTGATTTGCCTGCACCATTACCGCCAAGTATCGCATAGAATTCGCCTTTATGAAGCTTAATCGAAAAGCCTTTCAGAATATCAGGAAGTTCCTTGTCATATCTGAAAAACACTTCATCACATTCAAGGATAATTTCTTCATCAATTATATATTCATCAGCTTTGTAAAGCAGAAGAAGTTCCTGTTCTTTATTCCTCTCCGCAAGAAAATGACTTCCGTCACGGACTGTCACAGGACATGGCAATTTTGTTTCAATACCTGCCCACACTCTCATTGCGGTTGGCATTGCAAGAAACATTCCGCTGTTTTTCTCCTTTAAAGCCATCCCCACATTTTCGGGAGTATCATCGCATATAATTCGTCCTTTTTCCATTACTACAATTCTTGTGGCAAAGGGAAACGCTTCTTCAAGACGATGCTCGGTGAGGATTATCGTTATGCCGAGTTCACGGTTTATTCTGCCAAGCAGATTAAGAAAATCAACTGCGGCTATGGGGTCAAGCTGGGCTGTCGGCTCGTCAAGAACAAGGATTTCAGGCTCCATTGCTACCACGGACGCAAGGCTTAAAAGCTGTTTCTGTCCGCCCGACAGTTCTGCCGTATTCTTGTAGAACAACGCTTCAATCCCGAAAAATGCGGCAGTTTCCGCAACACGCCGTCTGATAACAGGGATATCATATCCAAGGCTTTCCAATCCGAATGCAAGCTCGTGCCATACCTTATCCGTGACTGTCTGATTTTCGGGAGATTGCAGAACGAATCCGATTTCCTGTGACTGTGTTTGTTCGTCAATATCTTTCAGCAGTTTATCGTTGAAAAATACTTCACCGCTGAATTTACCGTGAGGAGTCAGACAGGATTTCATATGCCGCAGAAGCGTGGATTTTCCACAACCTGATGAACCGCAGATTATGACAAATTCGCCCTGTGTGATTTCAAGGGAAATATCATTCAGAGCATTGTTTTCTTCCTGTGGATATGCAAATCTCACATTTTTGAATACAAGGCTTTCCATTTCAGCTCCTCCTTTACATTTATTAAGAACGGTGTGATACACATTCCCAAATAGACAAAATAAAATGGTATTGTTGTCACATCAAAGGCGGCATAGCGGATATTCGGGAAATAACGGAAGCCGAATGCAGACACAATACTCCCTGCAAGAAGAAATAATCCGCAGAATCCAAACCATATTACAGCATATACATCACGTTCTTCAAAGCGGTAAATAGAAAATGCAGTCCGCCCTTTCAGTCCGTATCCACGACTTTTCATGCTGTCGGCTGTTTCAATTGCGTTTTCAAGCGCCCATGTTACAGATGCCGAAAGAATTGTAATCGCAGTTTTCGTGCGTGAAATAAGGCTACCGCTTGATACATCCCTGCCAATACACCGCTGTGTTTCCGCAACGGAGAACATATGTGCTTTAAATCTCGGTACAAACCGCAGGGACATGCTCAGTACGAGGGACAGCGACGGGATTATTTTTCCAAAAAGATATATGAACTTATCCGATGTCATAACACGATTGAATGATACAAACCACAAAAGTATTGTCACAAGCATTACTCCCGATGAAATGCCATACAAAATACTTTCAAGGGTAAGAGGATTACCGTTGCTGAAATATATCAGAATAGTTTGTCCCTCATGGTTGAATGCAGGATTGATAAAGGATGTAACAAGAATGGACGGCAGACAGAATTTTAGTATGAACATAATACTTTTTCTGCCCTCCGTGCTGATACAATACACAGCTGCACATATCAGCGATATTGCCTGTGCAATGGGATGTGTAAGGCAGAATGAAAAGGATATGACAAGCAAAAAGTACAGAAAATTCACAAAAGGGTGAAAATCACGAAAGGTATCACGCATAGTTATCCCATCCAATCACAGCTGACATCTTTGCCGAGGTCACAAGTGTATCTGAATTCAACTGTTTCACCGTCTTTCAGCTGATATCTTGAACAGCCGTAGTTGGGGTACCAGCCGTCCACACAGTACATCCAGCCCGAA
>JAFXDK010000075.1 GCA_017521805.1 Ruminococcus sp.
AATTATTTTTCTGCCGGTGTGTTCGTTATACCCTGTTTTCAACAGTTTTGCACTTTTTCACTTTTTACATTTTAAAAAAGTCCGAGTAGACCATTTACATGGCTCACTCGGACTTTTGGTTTCACTTTTTTTACAGCGCCTATTTTACGTTATTTGGAGGAAATCAAAATGGAAGAAAACAAAATAATTTGCTCTCATTGCGGAGCAGAAGTTACAGACGACGACTACAGCATGGTCAACGGACAAGTTGTTTGTTCTGACTGCGTAGAGCGTTATTGCTGCACTTGTGACAGATGTGGAGCGACTATCTTCGATTCCGACGCTTTTGGTGACGAATATACGAATCTTTGCGAATCATGTTATGATAATTTTTATATCCGTTGTGAAAATTGTGACGCACTTGTTCACGTTGACGACGCGTATCACCATAATAATTCAGACTACTGCTCGGAGTGTTATCACGACATCGCCAATGAAAACAGCGCAATCAAGGAATATGGTTACAAGCCTGAACCTGTATTTTACGGCGATAATTCGAGATATTTTGGCGTTGAACTTGAAATAGACGGAGCAGGAAAAGACTGCGATAACGCAAGAGAAATCCTTGATATTGGCAACGAGGACGGTGAGCATATTTATATTAAATCAGACGGTTCACTTGATGACGGCATGGAGATTGTAAGTCATCCTATGACGCTGGATTATCACAAAAATTATTGCTGGTCCGAGATAATGAAAAAGGCTGTATCTTTGGGTTATCGCTCACATCAAACCTCAACTTGTGGACTTCATATCCATGTGAACAGAACTTGCTTCGGAGAAACCAGAGAGGAGCAGGATGTGGTAATTTCAAGAGTGCTGTATTTTGTGGAACATCATTGGAATGAAATGCTGAAATTCAGCCGTCGTTCCGAATATACGATTAATCGCTGGGCAGCTCGTTATGGTTATGAAAATTCGCCTAAAGCAATTATGGATAAGGCAAAGAAAGGCAACTTCGGCAGATATGCTGCTGTTAATCTCTGTAATTACAGCACAATAGAGTTTCGCCTGTTCCGTGGAACGCTGAAAATCAATACATTTATAGCCACATTACAGCTCGTCAATGAGATTTGCAATGTGGCTGTTTCTATGTCTGACGAGGGCTTACAGAAACTTTCCTGGTCGGATTTCGTATCAAATATCAAGGATGCTGAACTTATTCAGTATCTCAAGGAAAGAAATCTTTACATCAACGAAAGTGTTGAAGAATTGGAGGAAATATAGTGAAATCTCATGGTATTATTGATAAAATTACAAAACTCCCTATCCCACAGTTAAAACAGAGTGATATTCAGGTCATACTCAGACTTGTTACAGTTTTGGCAGCAACACATCTTGTGAATAAAGTAAACAAAACTATCAAACATGTCGAGAAACTCGACAATCCCAATGACATTATTGGCTTATTAAAGTAGGAGGAGTAACTATGTGTGCATTGTTTGGTTGGCTTGATTATAAGGGGATTATTTCGAAAAAGCTCCTGAAAAAACTTACACAGGCATTGGCTAATGCTGCCGAGGAACGTGGAACGGATGCTGCCGGAATATCCTACATAAAAGACGGTAAAATCACGATTTATAAGCGTCCGAGAGCCGCACATTTCATCAAGTTTAATGCTCCGGATGATACAACGGCAATCATGGGACACACACGAATGGCTACACAAGGCGATAAAAAGAACAATTACAACAATCATCCGTTCTCCTGCATTGCAGGAGATACGGCGTTTGCATTTGCACATAACGGAGTTCTTTGGAACGATAAGGAATTGCGTAAAAAGGGATTAGTGCCTGAAAGTCATATCGAAACTGATAGCTATGTTGCCTGTCAGCTTATCGAACAACAGGGCAAGCTTGATTTCGATTCGTTGAAATATATGGCAGAAACCGTTGAGGGCAACTTCACTTTCACGGCTCTCGACCAGCACAACTGCTTATATATTATAAAAGGAAGCAATCCCATGTGCCTGCTCCATTTTGAAACTCTTGGACTGTATGTTTATGCCTCAACTGAAAGTATCATGAAAAACGCTTTAAAGAAAGTCGGCTTCCATAAGTTTGATGCTGAAAAGGTTGAAGTTGTCGAGGGCGATATTCTTAAAATCGATGAAAACGGAATTGTGTCAAGAGCAGAATTTGAATACCTCACAGCTTCAAGCCATTTCGGTTGGTATAACTCTGCTGACTATTATCCGATACATGAAGAATTGCTCCTTGCATATTGCGGTTGTTATGGCGTAGATTCGTCTGATGTTGAACTTCTTCTTGACTATGGCTATACTCCTGATGAGGTTGAGGATATGCTTGTCGATACCAACCTGCTCCATGAAACACTCAGGGCTATCAGATTTGATGAGTGTGAAAATATTTATGAGGGATATAGCTGTGCATTTTGATTATACATAAAAAGCCTATAGCTGTTGCTGTGAATTATTGACACAGCAACAGCTATAGACTTAAATAATCCGTTATTATTGCAATATTGCAAAAGCGGAAATACCGCTTATGTGAAACAGTTTTACTGTGTTTCGATAGACTACGGGCTAGTGGAGCATTTATTATGTTTCTTCGTTTGAAGATTGACGAAAAACAATTGTGCGATTTTTTCCGTCGGTTAGTTGTCTTTCAGATTGAGGTTTACCTCGTATCATATATCGCTCCTGGTATAAAAAGTGCTTCTACCGCTGCCGTGCTTTAACAGAAGTCCCTGTTCAACGAGTTGCTTGATTGAATTCTCAACTGAAGCCTTGCTGATTGTCGGGCAAAGCTCCATGACTTCGCTTTTGGTAAACTTACCGATTTTATTATATACAGCACGACGTACCATTTCTATTGCCGGCAGCTTTTCAGCTACTAATGCCACACGCTCCTCAAAATCACGGTATGCAGCAAGAATAGTCTGTAGTAAGTACTTTATGAATGGAGCAGGATCTTCTTCGTTTTCGTTCCAACCTTTCTGACACTGTTCCAGTGCATCGTAGTAAATGTTCTTATTCTTGGCTATCTTGCTTTCCAGGGAGATATATCTACCAATTACATAGCCTGAACGGTATAGCAATAGAGTTGTGAGTAAACGGCTCATTCTGCCGTTACCATCGTTGAAGGGATGAATGCAAAGAAAATCGTGAATGAATACAGGTATCAAAAGAAGTGCATCGACATCCTGTGCTGCAATAATACGATTATAACTGTCACATATCGCTTCGATAGCGGCTGGCGTTTCATAGGGCGGCAAAGGAGTAAACAATACGAATTCATGTCCATTCGCATCTGTCGCACTTATATAATTCTGGGAGTTCTTGAATGTACCGCCAATGCTTTTATGAGAATACTTATACAGATCACGGTGGAGCTGGAGAATATAATTCGATGTTATAGGTATATACTCGAAGCTCTCGTGAATAGTATTCAGCACATCACGGTATCCCATGATCTCTTCTTCATCACGGTTACGAGGAGTAGTTTTGTCCTTGACAAGCTGTAACAGACGAGTATTAGTAGTGCGGATACCTTCGATCTCATTTGAAGCTTCTGTACTTTGTACCTTTGCAATCTCAATAAGGCGGTCAAGCTCTGCAGGTTTTTGTTTAAGGTAAAGCTCCTGTCTGCCCTTATACTCGTGAATCTGGGCTATAAGACCTATTATCTCGCTGTCCCATAAACTTTTTTCAAGTTCGCTGTAATCAAAGTTTCTCATAAATTCACGCTCCTTTCTCATAATTATAATATGTTTTAGGAGAAAAGTCAAGCGGTTAGGCGTAATTTCTCCTGAATATTATTATGTGCTAGGAGATACGAATAATTCAGCTCTTGTATTATAAATGATTGAAGCCTCATTATTCAATTTATGAGAAATTTATAAGAAAAAGTCAAGAGAAATTCTAATAAAATTCTTATAATTTCAAAAACTTGTCGAATTAAGTCCTTCGATTTTCATAAGGGCACCTCTAATAACCCCATAAAAAACAAAAATCAATGGGTACAGAAAAAACAAGAGCCGCTAAATCAGTAAAAATGCTGAAATAGCGGCATATATGTATAGTTATTCGCTGTATTTTTGCCGTATTATCGG
>JAFXDK010000076.1 GCA_017521805.1 Ruminococcus sp.
ATTATTTTTCTGCCGGTGTGTTCGTTATACCCTGTTTTCAACAGTTTTGCACTTTTTCACTTTTTACATTTTAAAAAAGTCCGAGTAGACCATTTACATGGCTCACTCGGACTTTTGGTTTCACTTTTTTTACAGCGCCGTACATATAAACGTTATTTGAAAATAAGTGGCTGACAAGTGGCTGGCGGTATTTTCGGACAAAAACAAAACCCACAAATGCCGATATATAGGCATTTGTGGGGATGTGGTGTGGTGACCCGTACGGGAATTGAAAATCCCCTCACGTTTTTTACGACTTTTTCCAACTCCAAGAAAATGCGGATATTACGTCGTTTCAGAGTAAGTTATCAAAACTTGATCACTCTGCTTTTTCGTAACTTTTCGTGATAATAAAGAACAAATAAAGAACAAGAATTAATCACGACATATCTTTCCGATTATGAAAAATGGAGATGTTTTTATGAAAAAATTCAAAAGTATCCAGACTGCAATCAATCCCCAAACGAACAAATCAGTTCCGTTGTGGTTACTTGATACAACTACCAATACTGTAACTCATTATGATGCCGATACGCATAAAGAAAGCGTTAAAACATATCATAGCGACAGCGTGAAATATCATATTTCTTTTTCTGCAAGCAAGTATCCCGACAGACTTCGCAAGCTTGTAAATAACGGACAAATCATAGTATATTTGGATGATTTAGAACAGAAAGTCGCTGATGCAATTGACCGTCAGGTTCAGCTGTGGAAAGAATCCGACAAAGAATACCTCCTTGCAGTTGAGAATGGCGATATTAAAACTGCTGCACAGCTTGAAAATTGTTTACTCTTTATGGCGAGGGAAGCGGTGTTTGATTGTATGGTTTATATTTGATTATTTTCGGCTGTGCCTTCGGGTGCAGCCGTATTATGTTAGCTCAAAAAATATTTATCTCTTTCCTCAATCGACAATTCTTCTATTTTATCAGTCAAGCCAAGATGATATGCTGCCTTTTCTGCACTTTCGTATGCAACTAAAGCATCATCATCTAAAGCGTATGAAAGAATGCAATTATAATCATTTATTCGCTTATCTATTGCCTCAAGATACTGCTTGTATTCTATATCGAGTTTCTGTTGTAAAAGTTCTAATTCCAGATTTTTCTGTTTGATTGAATGTAATTCAGCCTGAGTAAGAACAGATTTGGCAATATTGTATATCCACATTCCTACAGTATTCCCTACAATAGTGCCTAAAATCGGAACAGGAATGACTGCAGAACCCACAACAGATGAAATGGTACTGATAGATACTTCTAAACTTATAGACATAGAATTATCATAAAAGTCATTTGTTGTTATTTTTCCTTGACGGACTTTTAGTGCTTCTGCAATTATCCCAAATGATGTTGTCATAATTGCATTGGCTACAGGGGCAGAAACATTTTTCTGATTTACAAGATAATAGATAGCGGTTCCTCGAATTCCGCCTTTTGCTGTTCCTATAGTTGTATCGACACCAACCTCTTTCCAATCCTCGGTTGTAAAATCAGTTATTTTCTTCCCTGACTTGATTTTTCTGATTATGCCAAAGATGAAAGCCGTTCCGCCCTCTAATGAAGCCGATACACCAGCAACTTTCGCTGCTTCTTTCACGGTTGAACTATTATTGTGATATATTTCTTTTCTGATTTCATTATCTTGATGTATAATATCCTGTTTTTCGGCTTCTAATGTATCAAATGATCTGTTAATTTGAACATCATCATAATTAACGATAGATGGTTTTACTACATCTTCAAACTTGATATTGTTCTGATTTTCCCATTCACGAATGTTCTTATATAGTGTTTCATCGCTTCTTGACAAAGATGATCTTGCGTTATCACCACGGAATAGTATATCTACTATGCATTCATATTGATTTTTGGGTATATCATAAGTTCCACCGTTTCTTATAAAGTCAGAATATGTATTCAAGTGATTGCATACTGCTTTAAATGTTTTAGCATACTCATGGTAAAACTTCGATTGTACAGGTGCACCATTTTTTAGATAGTCCTCTGGAGCAGTTCTGCCAACATTCTCAAAAGTATATTCAGTTGCTTCGCCTGTAAGCATCTTAATCGCATTTGAAACGTATACTTGAAAATTCTCTGCTATTTCTCCATGCTTACTAAGCGGATTACCAAGAATGTGTGCAGGATTGCTAATAAACTCTTTTATTTTCTGCAATTCAGCAAGTGAGTTTTCAAGATTAAAGTCTTGATTTGCCAATGCCCTGATAATACTTGCAATTCTTGACTGGTATAGATAGTCTATCCATGAAGCGACAGCTTGTTCCTGCGTTGACTTTGTTATTTTCTCATCATTCATCGCTTGGCACCTCCAACTTTTTATGGAGCAATTCTGAAATTATCTTCGCATACTTAACCAATTCTAATAACCGTGTCTTTTCTTGATCTGATATTTTCATATAATCGCAATCAAAAAGGTAGAAAAGGCTATCATATAACTGATGAACAGTAGTAAAAGTATTATCGGTGTTGCTATAGAGTTCTGATAAATCTGCTATGTATTTATCAAGTTGATTAACACTTTCTTTAATTCCAGACACTTGTTCCTCTATTTTTCGAGCTGCATTAAAGTAACTGATTGGACGAATGACGGTTCCGATTACAACAGATCCACCGCCAAGCAATGCAAGTATTACTTTTATGATAACAGTTGCATTATCAGAATCATTAGTTGCTTCTGATTCATCATGAGGTTCAAGATCAGAGTATAGTTCGTTATTATCTATTTCTTCTAAGGGGGCTTCTTCGCTATATTCATTATAATCATTTGGGACAACCATACTGATACCTACACCAGCCAACAGAGATGCTCCAACGGTAAGAAACCAGTTAGACACTTTAAGAGATACTTCAAGTTTGTGTTCATATTTCTCTGTGCCATGTAGTTGCGTGATATTATCATAATTAGAATGAAGTGCTTCAAATTCGTCATCAAACTCCTTTGGGGTATTCGCAATGGAATTGATAAGCTTTTCTATATTGGGGATTATTGATTTATTATCTTTTCTAAGTTGATTAATAGACTCTTCGTTTTTTATCGCTTCATTAACAGTATTTTGTAAAATAATCGTTTCAGATTCATGAGATTTAATAGCATTCTCAAATCTCTTTTTGAAAAACATATACATCCCCCTATCGACATATTGTTTTTATTCTACATCAATCGTTTCTTCCAGATCATGCAATGTCTTTCCGTCCTTAGTTTTCCATGACACCCAGCCATTACAGCTTTTCCCCGTAACAAACTCAGTTGAACTGGACGGACTGGTGAACAGCACATCTTCCTGTAAGATATTGTCAATGATCTTGCATTCCTCACGCTTTTTACGATTACCGGATGATATAGTATCATCAGTACCGCTGCTGGGAGCGATCTTGCTGCCTTTCAGAACGACAAAACCTTCTGTGGTCTGCTTGGCAGATGCTTCGACGGTAAAGTTGAGCTTCTTGATAGTGCGAGTGAAGAAAAGCTCTATCTCCTCAGATGCAGTAGCTGAGGTATCTTCGGTAACAGGAGCGGTTTTATTCAGCGGAACGAATATCTTATGACCGAGCGTACCCATAATGAGCTTCGCATAGTCCACGAACTCCTCCAACTCGCTCTCTTTCTCTTCGGTGATATGTCCGGGAGACGGATCATTTCCGTTCTTGACGATGTACCTGTTGGCTTCGATTGCCAGGTTGCAGAACTTATTTTCAAGATAGCTTATCTCTGTCGGATCGAAGGAGTTGTTGGAGGTTGTAAACACTACAGCTTCTGTCCAGTAATCCTTATCAGGATTCCGCTTATGCTCCATAAGTCGGTAAAGAATGCCCTCACCGTTCTTTCTGATGCCAGCCTGTCCTATATATGCGATGTTTTCCCCGGTGTCATCGGAAACGCCAAAAAGGAAATAAACTCCGCTCCATTTGAGATCTTCACGGTTCTTACATTTTTCTATTTCGGTGCGAGGTATCTTATATGCAACGCCTGTCCAGTTAGCAAGGGTGCATTTGATACGTCCGCTTGCATCTCCGTCCATAAGGAATAGATTTATGTTTTTTCCTCGGGGCATATATCACCTTCTCAAATAATAGTTATCTGCTGTTCCATCCGGATTCCTTCGCCATCTCCGCAAGAGCCAGATAAAACGCCTGCTGCTGATGCTGTGAATCTAACTTCTTGTAGGCATCACAAAGGTCGTGAACAGCTTTTACCACGTTCAGCACTTCTTTGCTTTGTTCCTGCTGATATTGAATGATCTGTTCCTGACTCTGGCGATAATAGTCGGGATTTACATACTGCTGATTAAAAAACTGATTATAAAACGGATTGCTATTCATATTTGTACCTCATTTCTTATTTAGACTTATTTCAGTGCATCTCTGTCCCTCAACAATACACGCCACGATCACATCACAAAACGCCCTGTCATCAACCACCGACCTTACCGCTGCATTGAGCATCGTATCCCGATCCACACGGCTCCAGTCCAGTGTAAAGCCATAATGCAGTGCCATACACCGTATCAGTTCACGGAGGCTTCTTCCATTGCCTTCACGGAATGGGTGAATGATATTCAATTCCGACATGATATAGGACAAATGCTCGATCTGGCGTTTCCTGTCCGTTTCGTGCAGCATCCTCTCGGTGTGCAGCTTGGCAAACACCTTGTCCAGCTCCTGATCGATCAGATGCGGCGGATAGAACATAGTATCGCCCTTGCTGATCTGCTCACGGCGGATAAGTCCTGCAAACGGATAGATATCCTCGAACAGAAAGCGGTGGATATTCATAAGCTGCGTCTTGGTAAACCGCCCCTTGATAGGCGTTTCCATAAGCATATACTGTTTGAGGGCGGTGATCTCCTCCTCCGCCCTTTTCAGTTCGTTCCTGTCCCGGATATTCAGCTTATTTTTCAGCACATCAGAATCCGGATAGCAGTAGAGCGACTGCACCGTAGTGTACACATCATATTTTGAAAACATTACTCCGCCCTCTGATACTTTGCTTTCAGCTCTGCCATGATCTGCTGGAAATCCGCCTGACCGCTGGCATATCTGTCAATGTTGCGCCTGCTTGCTTCACTCAGCGTAAGCCCCTCGATCGCCATTGTTCCGGCAACACTTTGTACACGCTGTTTATGGATTCTATCGGTAACAGTTTTTCTATGTACTTGATGCTTCATGATCAGCCCTCCTCTATGGGGTTATGAAATGTAATATCTTCATCAGCTTCATTATCGACTTTCTTTAGCCTGACAATCGTAAATCTTTACTTACTATTATATCATATCCATATCGAAAAAGCAACAACATTTCCTGATTTTACGCTGTTTCTAACTTCGACTCCAGTGGAATCAAAGTTCCAGTTTTGTGAAATGCTTACTTGTTTTTCCTATTACAAGATTGCTATATTTTTTCATAGTATCTTTGCCAGTTATTACAGAGCATGTTTTGTCAATAAATTGTCGAGCACCTTATTAATAAACTCATGTAGTAAGCAGTTTTGCTTAGGTAACATTTACTTATTAAAAATTCCAGTTGATATCATACTGATTCACATAACAATTTATTGCTCTCTCGAATTAGTCGAGTATATCAAATGTATCCATCATAAGCTTAATCAACTCTTTTGCCATTTCTTTATCAACTTGAATAGATTGACTTATTTTGTCCTTCATTTCTCTTGTAGGGCTTCCATAAGTATCAATCTGAAAATATTTCTTTCCGTCACTTGTAAATGTAGTATATGTAGCTCTAACTTTGCTATGTACACTGTTTCTGTCTTTATCAAGTTTTTTCATATTATCCTTTGTTATTAAAGCCATATTCTATTCTCCTTTAATCTCTGAAATAAGACGGTTTAGCCTGCACTCATTAATCTCACATTCCCAAACAACAATGACTTTCCAACCTTTCTCTTTCATTTGGTCATGATACTTTTTGTCACGGTTCTTGTTATTAATGAGCTTGTTAGTCCAATACTCCGTGTTCGATTTAGGCCATATAAAGTTTTCACAATCGTGCATATGCCAAAAACAGCCGTTGATATAGACAGCTGTTTTATATTTTGGCAGTATGATATCTGGTTTACCCGGATACCGTTTATCATTTTTTCTAAAACGGAAGCCATTGCGATGAAGAAAACTTCTTACTATGATCTCAGGCTTGGTATCCTTGCTCCGAATATGAGACATATTCATACTGCGAACTTCTTTACTATGATTATCAGCCATTTTTCTTTTTATCCAAGTATAATGCAAGATGTTCAGCGATAGCTTCAGCAAGTGTCGGTGGTACGGCATTGCCTACCTGCTGATACTGTGAATCCTTTGTTCCGCAGAAGACAAAAGAATCAGGGAATGTTTGCAGTCTGGCTGCTTCTCTTACGCTAACTGCTCGGTTTATTGTGGGATGAATCCACATAGACTTACGGACGTTAAGAACTGTGCCTGACGGCTTTTCATAGTTCAGGCGCTGATAGATTGTATTCTGCGTGCGGCTAACGTCTGTATAGGTGTTTTCTTTTAGTGCAGCATCAAGGGAATGAAAATTCTCACCTTGACTAAGAGCTTCAAAACGTGCTTTGGCTACAGCTCTTGTTTGAGTAATGATGTGATTATACAGTCTTTTGCTGTCTCTGAGATAAGGGGTGAGCGAAGTGGCTTCATAATCGTCTGTCAGCTCGGTACCTATGTCTTCAGAGGCTTCAAACACTGTTTGTACGTTTTCAATATCCTTTATGGCATCTTTCACTGTCCTGTAATTATCTTCTGTAAATGTTCCTATTGGCATTTCAATTGTTTTTGCTATCTTCTTCTTTATTCCAATAAATACAAAACGGTTTCTTCTCTGCGGTGCGCCAAATTCTAATGCATTCAAGACTCCCATGTTAAAAGTGTAGTTTCCAAGCATCTTAGTGATATATTCAAGAACAGAATATGACTGAATAACAGCTGTAATACCGTTCAAACATATGCGAGTATATGTTTGAATTCCGCCTTATTATTCCATAATTTTTAAAAATAATAAAAGACTGGTAATATAATTATTTCAGGAAGACAACATCTCTATGATATTCAAAATTATGTTTCATTTCGTTAGAAATTGTTATATTAGCAAAGATATCTTTGCTAAGGAAAAGCCTTTTTTTATTCGCTTCATCAACATATCTCGAAACAATTATTTTTCTGTTATCGTCAAAAGATATTAGTCCACTATCAAATAGCTTATCATAATTTGCACATAATAGCAATCCGTTTTCTGTACTAAGTCTTTCTTCATTGGAACAAACTGACCAAGGCTTGATATGACTTGCAATCAGCAAGCTTTTTATTGTTATTCCTGTCACAACACAAGAACAATGATATTTTTCGAGCAAGGATGATCTAAAAGTCCCTTGACCAACTCGAGATTTAATTAATGATTCTCGTTCTGTTATGGAAATAGATGTATCTTTCTTTATAACATCAAGAGCAGATTGATTTAGATTTGCTTCTTCGGTATTAATTCGATAACAGCGAAACTGTTTTAGACTACTGCTATACATATTGTTACCTCGAGTATTCTTATCTATAAAGTCAACATTTTTTAGTATTAGTTGTATAGCCAAATCAAGTTCAATGGAGTTCATTTCATAAAGTTGCTTTCTAATCACTCCAATTTTGTGCATATCCTTAGAGATATTTATTACAGCTCTTGAATATTTGTAGATAGAAGAGTCAGACAGTCCTGTAGTTTGCTTCATCCATTGAGAAAAATCATTCATTATTTCATTCATATTATCACCTCTTAATTCCTTTATGCTACATTAGAACCTTATCAACACCTAATGTAAATAGTTTTCATTTTCAGGCAGACTGCCCTTGCTTACTGACATATCATTAACCCCTGAAAGCTCCATAGGAGAGCATTTTTCAACAAGGTTCAAATAAGCGTTTAATAGCTCTTTTTGCTCAGGGGCAAGTGTTGTTTTAAGTTTATTCAGCAAAATGTGCTTCTTAATTAAGGACAAAAGAATATGATCCTCTTGAATCCTTCCGCTGTTCCCATACATAACTAAGCTGAGGAGCATTTGCATTTCCTTTGCGGTCGGAATATGTACCTCGTGAATTATATACCTTTACCGACTGCTTTGTTGCCTTCTCAGCAGCAAGCCGAATAATATCATCTGTATAAGCAGGGGGAACGGCTTTTGATTTTTTTAAGGGCATCTCTAAAAACTCGTTTGATTAAAGAAAAAACAGATAGGTATGACAGCTACAAGGAAACCTTCCGAAGGCGTGCTTTCGCACTCCGAGGGAGGTTGACGAAATAGATGTCGTGCATAGCTGTTTTTTCTCAAAAGGGGTTTTTAGAGATGCCCTTATGTCTATCTGCCAGTCAAAGTCGCTGTCTGAATATATGTCCAGCTGAATTCTTGCCAGGTTGAATGACATTTCTTTCTTGAATAAGCCGAACCAGGTTCC
Source organism: Ruminococcus sp. (assembly GCA_017521805.1). Lineage (GTDB taxonomy): Bacteria > Bacillota > Clostridia > Oscillospirales > Ruminococcaceae > Ruminococcus. The sequence goes on from JAFXDK010000076.1 coordinate 8,510, forward strand.
ATATATGATTAAACGTTCATTTCGATAAACATAGAATCCCTGATTGTGAAGCCAGTCTTTATATCCTCCGGCAGCCTTAACTTCATCATCATTTGCAAACTTAGTTTTATGCGGAAGAACATAAGGACGTATAACAACATTATGCCCATTTTCGTTTACTTCTTCAGGCTCTAATTCCTGACGAGCATTATTGTCGGGTATAAAGGGGTTCCATGGAGATAATGGCGTTCCGTTTACAATAATAGATATTTTTCCTGATTCCATAAACCTATGGAACACAAGAGAAAGATGATTTTTTACATTTTCTATCATCTTATAGAATTTCTTCTTCTCATTAGCAGAATCTGATGATATAATCTTATCAATGTTGGAAATGCATACAACTGTTCCATTATCATACTCTGAAAGCCTATCTGACAATTGCCGGATAAACGTGGAAGAACTGTCTTCAACAAGTATCTGCCATTTATCCTCTTTTCTGACATAGTCTAAATCCCAGCTTGCATTATTAATGATGCTGCCGGTCTTTGCAAGGACAGTCAGTTTCTTTCCAAGAGAAAAGGAGGCAGTCTTCATTCCCATACCAAATCGGCCAAGGTCATGAATGCTCCTCGAATCAAGCGGATCTGAGGAACCTATATTCATCGATTTCAATAATTCTTGCTCAGACATACCATCGCCATTATCTGAAATGATAATGACTTGCTCTTGCCAGTCAAACTCTATGGTAATAGCCGAAGCGTTAGCAGACAGGCTGTTATCAACAATATCTGCTATTGCCGTTTCAGGAGTATATCCCACAGAGCGCAGCGAAGAAAGCAGGATATTAGCACTTGGGATAGAAGTAATAGGTTTACCCATCCAGAATCGTCCTTTCGTATGATATAATTAAACTAATTATACCACATTTTGACGAATTGTTCAATAGCTTTTCTATAAAAAATGACGGCTGATGCTAAAAATCGAAGCAGAATAATCAGTAAAACCAACCAATGAATCCAACTTTGACGCCAGTGGAATCAAAGTCCCTCTCACTCCGCCTCAGCTTCCAAAGCATACACAAAGCTCATAACGTCTTGCTTCATCTTCTCATAGAAAGCACTTAGCTCCTCATCGGGCAGGCGGTTCTCGGCTTCATACTCATCGAGCTTATCCTGCATCTGCTTCGTGAACACCTTGCGCTGCTGGTCATACTTTTCCACAAGTGCAGGATCATCAAGCACCTCGGCAGGCAATTTTGTTTTCTGCTGACCGATATAGTTACTGAGCCTTGTGCTATATACCTTATAAGTGCCGTTCTCTCTTTTGCGCCTTTTGGCATTCTTTACTTCACGCTGGTAGGTTGCCTGACAGCTCTCTGCTTCACAGGCAACAGCATTTTTCTTTCCGAGGAATACCTTACCGCAATACTTACACTTACAAACATATAGCTTCATCTTATGTATCGCAAAGCTGAAATCATAGAAGAAGTTTACAAGTGCAGTATCTGCTACGGTATATATATCGTTCCGAGCATTTCCACGTATGATTATTTTATCGAAACTGAGTTTGAATGCTTTTATTTCGCTTTTGGAATTGAAGTCAAAATTCCAATCATCACGCATAACCTCACGGATATGGTTGAAAACATCGTTTACATATTCGGTGGATTTCTTTAATGTATGAGTGTATAAAAACGCTCCTGCCTTGTCAATGTCTGTCCTCGCTTCGGTAAATACATCACGGAGTGTATCAGAATAATATTGTGTAAAGAAATTGAAGCTATTCAGGCGGTTATCATCAAACCGTTCCATTATCTCACGGAACACCGTGCCCCTGCCGTTGATAGCTCCTATAAGTTCATCGGTGAGCTGTTCGTAGTCAAGGAAACTGTTACGGAACTCTGTTATATCCCTGAATACATCATCGAAACTGATAATTCTGTATACGTCCTCGGATATATTTCTCCACACCTTTTCGTCATTCTCTGTGATTAAAAAAATAACGTTTTTAGCCTGATCGTCGATACGATAGAGCAGGATCTTTTTATCTTTATCCATATTATGTTCCCTTTCTATAACGTCCAAAATAGAATACGTTATGATAATTATACCATTACGCCCCCAAAAAGTCAAGATAATAACGTTCAACTTATAACACGTTGTAGCAAAAGCGAAGTTTTTAACGTAATTTGCACGAATTATAACGTGATGTTATAGATTTCAAAAGTGACGTTATGGTAAAATGGGATTGTCAGGAGAGAAATACATCTGACAGCGGAACAACACACCTCATGTTTACCGCAACCATCATAGATGCGCATCTATAAAAAATCCAGAAAGGATGATGAATAGTTGACTAATGAAACAACGTGGTCACCCCCCACATCGCTCCGAGGCGGAAAAGAGCCGACACTCTCTTTCCCCGTAAACGCATTACCGCCCTTGCTTTGTGAAATGACATTGGGAATATCCGAAACAACCTCAACAGATGTTGCAATGTCAGGAACGGCAATTCTTTCTGCAATGAGTTATTGCTTTACGGGAATGTACAGAATGTCTGCCAAGCGTGACCATACGGAGCCGCTTCTCATTGATGCACTTACAATTGCAGAGCCGAGTTTCAGAAAATCTCCTGTAATTTCTATGGTGAAACGTCCATTTGTCCAGTTTTCTTATGATTGGAATGAGGGGCATAAAACAGAGATTTACAAGAATATGGCTGAAAGAAAAATGCTTGAAAATCAGATTTCAGCTCTTGAAAAAAGTGAGAATGCTGATTCTGATGAAATCGCAGAACTTCATACAAAATTGTGTGATATGGACGTAAATTCATTTCGTCGTATTGTCGTTGATGATATTACGCCTGAATCTCTTGTAAGCCAATTAGAACAGAACGGGACACTTCTTATGATTTCGGATGAAGCAGGAATGCTGGGCAATTTCAGCGGACGATACAGCAATAATATTCCTAATCTTGACTTGCTTTTAAAATCGTGGAATGGTGAAACATATATTTCTGACAGAGCAACCAGAGAAAGTATTGTTTTAAAGAATCCGTATCTTTCGATTTCTCTTGCCTGTCAGCCTTATGTTTTCGATAGCATAATGAATAATGCAGCATTCCGTGGAAGCGGTCTTGTAGCCCGATTCGTTTACTGTTTCCCCAAAAGCAACATAGGCACACGAAAATATGATACAGAGCCGATTCCTGAAAATATTTCAGAAAATTACAAAAAGCTTGTCTATAAGCTGCTTTATAACAAATTCTCGTACAACAGTGAAAATGAGATATATCTTCATTTTGATGAAAATTCTTACATGGAATTTGTTAATCTGTACAATAACCATATTGAGCCAAAGCTTATTACAGATATGGCATTCTGCAAGGATTGGGGAGGTAAATATCACGGACTGATTTTGCGTTTATGCGGAATAATTCATTGCGTAAAATGTGCTTTAAACAATGTTAATCCTGCAAATGTTGATGTAGGAATTGAAACATTCTGCAACGCTGTGGAAATAGGGGAATACTACCGTGAGCAAGCTATTTATGCTTACAGTCTCGGTGATGTTGATACGGCGACATTAAAGGCAGAACGTGTGATTGACAGAATTCGTGCGAAAAGT
>JAFXDK010000077.1 GCA_017521805.1 Ruminococcus sp.
AATCCAAGTGCGATATACCCTCACGTTCAAACAGCATCCTGCCTCACGTTCGGGCAACCCCTTGCAGAGCGCTTGAACGCTACGCAGGGCTTTGCCCTGCACCCACCAGAGACGCTGTCTCTGGACTCTGCTAAAGGGTTTCACCCTTTAGAATCCCATTTTATTTATATTGCTCCCCCAACTAAACCTTGCCATCAAATACTCGGCATAAAGAAAATTTCTCTGCGTCAGAAGAACTTGAAATGCGACAGCATTCCTGCGTTTTTCTTCCTTGATAAATTCCCTTTCTGCTTTCGTCTTTTTGACAAGGTATAATTGGTGGAGCAATAGTTTATCGACAAGCAGAATCGTTCAGATGTTACTGAACGATTTATTAGTTATTGCGCATAAATTAATAAAGAAATTAAAATTACATTTGAAAATTATCCCCAAATTTTTGTGCATTCTATTATGGAAAATTACTATTGACAGCATATGTGTAAAAATGTTATAATTAATAAAACAGATAATGTACGTATTTTTTGACAAAAAGGAGTTCACCAATGAAAAAAGTAAAGGCATTTACAGCGTTTCTGCTTGCTTTGACAGCTGTTGTATCTGCAACTGCCTGCGGCGAAAAAGAGGAGAAGAATCCCTATGCAGATGTTGACGTTTCCGAAGATGTCCGCAACAAAATTCACGAAAATGTTATGAACACCGATCTTCTTTCCGACGTTGAGCTTGAAAACAAAACTATAAAATGGCTTGCCACATGGGATATAAACCCTGATTCTACAGGCAAGAATAAACCTACAGAGCTTGTTGCATTTGAGGAAAAATACGGCGGTAATATTGAATGGATTCAGTGTGAGCATAGTGACCGATATGAAAAGCTTGCCCAGATGATAGACAGCGGCGACGGTGTAGATTTCTTCTATGCAGGAGATATGGACGCTTTTCCCAAGGGCGCTATAAGAGGAATGTTTGTTCCCGTTGACGATTATATTGATTTCAGTTCGCCTCTCTGGGAGGATGTTAAGGACGTAAACGACAGTCTGCTGTGGAATGATAAGCATTATTGTACTGTTACGCAGACTACGGGTGATAATGTTGCTTGTGTCTATAATAAGAAAACTGTGGAGGAAGCAGGTCTTACCGATCCTGCTGTTCTATATGAAAATGATGAATGGACATGGGACGCTTTCCACGAAATGCTCAAAAGCTTTGTTGATGTAGAAAATGAAAAATTCGGTATCGACAGCTGGTGGTATGAGTTCGGTCTTATTGCTACAACGGGAGTTCCTGCAATTGAGCTGCAGAATGGTAAGCTTGTAAACAATATTAGTGATCCTGCTATGGAAAGAGTTCAGAATTTTATGTATGATCTTTATACATCCGGCAGCATCGCTATCGGTGTAGGCGACTACGGTTGGGATTCTCATCCCGAATATATCGGTGAGGGCAAGTTGCTTTTTTATCCTGTAGGACTTTATGAGTTCTATATGGCTGAGGAATCATGGAAAAAGAAGTATGGTGAAGATGTTGGATTTGTTCCAATGCCGAAAGACCCCGAATCTGATGAATATTATATTCCCGTAGGTATGGAGGGCTACTGCTTTGTAAAGGGCGGTCAGAATCCTGAGGGAGTTGCAAGATATCTTGATTGCAAGCGTTTTGCAATTCTTGATGAAATTACAAGTGAACTCGGTGACCAGCAGTTCAGAGAGGACTATGGTTGGACTGATGAAATGATTGAAATGAAAAACAGTATGCAGGAGCTTGCAGATGAAAATCCGTTCATTGACATTTCAAGAGGTATTTCAACTGACAGCGGAGAACTGCTTGATACACATCTCAGAAGTACTGCAAGAGGTACACCATGGAATGAAACATACGATGCAATTTATGCTACTCTGGATATAATGCTTGAGGATGCAAATAATAATTCTGCTGAATAATTATAATAATATTTACTACAAAAAGGAGGGTATGAATTATGAAAACAGCTCTTGTAACAGGTGGATGCGGCCTTATTGGTCAGCACATTTGCTCAGGTCTCTTAAAAAAAGGTTATGCGGTTGTTGCAGCCGATAAAGAGGAAAAAGGATATAACGAAGGAAAACTCAACTATTCATTCGTTCAGTGCGAGGCTACGGATAAAAATACCTATGCTCAGATATTTGAGGATTATGAAATTGAAATAGTAATTCATGCCGCTTGCACTGTAGATAACGACCTCGGTCCTATTGTAACTGAAAAAGAAGTGAATGAATCAAAGCAGTGCGATAAATTTATTTATCGTTATGCTATGACTACAGACAGTGTAAAAAAATTTATCCTTGTAAGTACGGATAGAGTATATGATTTCCCAAAAACAAGAGAGCCGCTTCGTGAGGACGCGGATATAAAAATAACATCAAATTACGCCGCAATGAAGTATGAATCCGAAAAGGCTCTGATTTCTGAAATGAAGCATCACAGGGAAGTTATGGTATGTATAACTCGCGTAGCACCCGTTTATACTTTTAATTTTACGGATAATCTTGTTGCAAAGATTACCGATCCAAAGGACGGCACAAAGTTTGTATTCGGCAAGGGACAGTATGGTTTCCAGTTCTGCTGTGTTCACAATCTGGTTGATTTTATACTTTGCTTTGTAAAAAATGCAGAGGATATAGAGCAGTTTGCAGGAATCTATAATGTATGTGACAAAATGCTCACCACAGCGGCTGATATTATAGCGTTTATGCGTGAAAATCACTCTCTTGGAACAGTGCTTCAGAAAAAAGAGAGCGCGGGAGCATTGTCGAAGATAAAGGGAATCTTCGGCGGCAACAAAGAGGAAAAGACAAATTATCGCTATCTTGATTTTTCCAAGATTGAGAATAACAACCTGCTGGACAATACCAGAGCAAAAAAGCTGGCGAATTTCCGCTGGGATATTCATAATACGAAATAACAAAAAGGGACTATCGCAGTCCCTTTTTTCATTATTCAACAACAGTATAATTATCCGCCGCATTTTCCTTGGTTGCATGCTCTGTAACATTGAGCACCTTAACTTTAAGAGGACGGGTACCCATGTTAATTTCAATAATATCGCCGACCTTTACATCATAGGAGGCACGGGCAACTTTACCATTTACTACGATCTTTTCAGCGTCGCAGGCTTCGTTTGCAACAGTACGACGCTTGATAAGACGGGTTACTTTTAGATATTTGTCCAATCTCATAATATTCACCTATAAAGTATGGGGCAGGATTATCCTGCCCCATAGTCTTTCACTAATTACTTGTTTACAGCTTCCTTGAGGGACTTACCAGCCTTAAATCCGGGAGCCTTGCTGGGAGGACATACCATCTTCTTCTTAGTTCTGGGGTTGATGCAAGTCTTTTCGCCTCTCTCACGAACCTCGAATGTGCCGAAGCCTGTGATAGAAACCTTCTCTCCGTTTACGAGAGCCTCAGAGATAGCAGCTAATGTAGCCTCGAGAGCGGAAGCAGCGTCCTTCTTTGTGCAGTTAGCTTTATCTGCAATTGAATTGATGAGTTCTGTTTTAGTCATTTTTGTTTTCCTCCATAATAATATTCTTAGCTTTGTCCCAGTATACGTCAAGCTCCTCAATAGGCAGCTCTTTCATATCCAGAGACTCATTTCTAACTAACTCCTCCGTAATGGAAAAGCGTTTGATAAATTTATCCGTAGAAGCTCTGAGAGCCTGTTCCGCGTCGATTCCGAGGTGACGGGCAGCATTTACGCAGGAAAAAAGCAAATCGCCTATTTCTTCCTCCATATTGACGTTATCTCCCATAGCCACAGCCTTGTCAAGCTCCGCTTTTTCGGCGGAAATGCAAGCTATAGCGTCATCAGCACAGCGGAAATCCATACCTGCTCTCATAGCGCGCTTGCCCACTTTCTGTGCTCTCATAAGAGCAGGGAGGGTGCTTGCAACGCTTTTAAGGGTATCGGTATAGGTTTCCTGACCTTTGGTTTCCATTTTTATGGAATCCCAGTTTTTCAGCACCTCATCGGAGGTATCGGCAATAACCTCGCCGAAAACATGGGGGTGGCGGACGATAAGCTTTTTGCAGACCTCATCGCACACCTCATCAAAGGTGAAATTCTTCTGTTCTTCCTCGATACGACTGTGGAAAACCACCTGTAAAAGAACATCGCCCAATTCTTCTCTGAGAAGCGCGGTATCTTTTAAATCAATAGCCTCCAGAACCTCGCAGGTTTCCTCTAAGAAGTCACTTCTGATTGATTCATGTGTCTGTTCTCTGTCCCAAGGGCAGCCGCCCTCGGAGCGAAGAAGACGCACGATATCGAGCAGATCGCCAATAGAATATTTACTTTTCTGCTGATATTCAACCATATAAAAGCACTCCTTCCGGTATAACGGACATTTGAAAAAACGTCCAACATTAATGATACAATATATTGCCGAAAATTGCAAGTTATTTTTGAAAATTCGTATTAATTGCAGAATATCCGACTATATACTGAGGGATTTTGTGTACTTTAACGAGATGATGCGTTACATCAACCCTTGTCAACAAAGCCTATCTTGCGGTAAACCTTGCTGAGTGTGCGCTGAGAATAGCGGAGAGCCTTTTCAGCGCCTGCTGTGTAGCACTCTTTCAGATATGCCTTATCCTGAACCAGACGTGCAAATTCACTTCGTACAGGTTCAAGGTGGTCAGCAACAGCCTCGCCCACAGCAAGCTTGAAATCGCCATAGCCCTTGCCTGCGAATTCAGCTTCGATAGCGGCGAAATCCTTGCCTGTAACGCTGGAATAAATTGTCATAAGGTTATTTATGCCGTCCTTGCCCTCGCGGTAAACAACCTCCGCTTCACTGTCTGTAACAGCACGTTTGCACTTGCGGATAATTGTGTCCTTGTCGTCGAGGATAAGTATGCATGCATTGGGATTTTCGTCGGATTTGGACATTTTCTTTGTAGGCTCCTGCAAAGACATAACCTTTGCGCCGATTTCAGCGATATATGGCTCAGGAATTGTAAAGAAGTCGCCATAGCGCTGATTAAAGCGCTGAGCAATATTTCTTGCAAGTTCCAGATGCTGTTTCTGGTCAACGCCAACAGGAACTAAATCCGCATTATAAGCGAGAATATCTGCAGCCATAAGGGAGGGATATGTGAAAAGTCCTGCATTTATATCGTCGGGGTGTTTCTGGCTCTTGTCCTTGAACTGTGTCATACGGCTCAGTTCTCCGAACTGAGTGTTGCAGCAGAGAACCCAGTTAAGCTCCGCGTGAGTTTTAACATGGCTCTGGATAAAGAGTATGGATTTTTCAACATCAATTCCGCAAGCCATAAGGAGAGCATAGGAATTGAGAGTATTCTGACGGAGCTTAACAGGGTCCTGACGGACTGTTATAGCGTGCATATCCACAACGCAGTAGATACAGTTGTATTCGTCCTGGAGAGGCCCCCAGTTGCGTACAGCGCCGATATAATTGCCGAGAGTAAAAGTACCCGTTGGCTGAATACCGCTGAAAATAAGTTTTTTATCTTCCATTTGGGATAATGCTCCTTTGGTTAGTTATTGCCTTTTCTCATTTCAGCCTCGTCCTTGAGCTGACAGCTTCTGAGCTCGTTGAGAACCTTCTGGTAGAGAACGTAAATCAGGCGCTTTTCAGGCTGGTCCTCAGGGATAATGCCGGGAGCAAATTCTGTCTTGTAAACGCCGCTCTTTGTGAGGAGAAATACGTTGTGAACTCTGCCTCTTGGGAGGTCGAACTTTGTAGTTTTTTCGCATTTGGGGAGAAGCTGGTTTGAAGAAGCAACAAGATTGTGAGCAGCCTGTACAAGAGTTCTGTACTTCTGTGAAGCTCCTGTGTATTCTCCGCCGTTGTTGAAGTAGAGGTTAGCAGCTCCGTTGATGAAGCAAACCATTGAGCTGAGAACGCCGTTGGGCATGGGAATATCAATTACGATGCCGTAAACGTCATTCTTTCTGAAATTTCCCTTGAAGAAGTCGATAGGGAAGTTGATTGCCTGATTTCTTGTCATCAGGTATTTCTGTGTAACGGGATATCTGTCCATAGTAGCCATAATAATATATTTCCTTTCAAATTGTGTTTTCTTTGATTCTCTTTAGAGATTCCATTTACAGATAAATTAATCTAATATGTCTCTTGTCATTTTAGCAAGTTTTTCCATACCCTCCATAATCTGTTCGTTGGTAGGTGTGGAGTAATTGAGACGGAATGAGTGGCTTACTTCGTCCTCAGATATACTGAATGAGTTTCCGGGAACAATAGCAACCTTGTATTCCTGAACTGCCTGCTTGCAGAAAGCGTTCATATCGCAGTCCTCGGGGAGATTACACCAGATAAACAAACCGCCCTCTGGCTTTGTGTAAGTAATCTTCTTTGAGAAGCTGTTGTCGATATAGCTGCTCATAAGCTCGCTCTTTTTGCGGTAGATATCGCGGAGCTTGTTGAAGTGCGCCTCACGGTCAACAGTAGTCATAAAGCGGTGAGATACAACCTGCGCCCAGATATTTGAGTGAACATCTGAAACCTGCTTGCATACCACGATTTTCTGTATAATCGGAGCAGGAGCAGAAACAAAACCAGTTCTGAATCCCGAAGATATAAGCTTTGAGAATGTGGAGGAATAGATAACTCGTCCCTCTGTGTCAAGGCTCTTGATTGACGGGATATTTTCACCTGCGAAGCGGAGTTCGCCGTAGGGGTCATCCTCGAGGATAATGAAATCATAGCGGCAGGCAAGCTCGTAAACTGCCTTACGTTTTTCAAGGGACATTGTACGTCCTGTAGGATTCTGGAAATTTGGAATAAGGTAGAGGATTTTTACATTGGGCTGAGTTTTCAGCGCGTCTTCAAGCTTTTCGAGATTTATACCGTCCTCGTCCATTTCAACTCCCACAAGATTAACATTGTAGGAACGGAAAGCGTTGAGTGAGCCGATAAAGCTTGGGGATTCGCAAAGGAGGGTGTCACCCTCATTGAGAAGCACCTTACAGGAAAGCTCATTTGCCTGCTGACCGCCGGAAGTAACGATAATATCATCAAATTCCTTATGGAAGCAATTTTTCTCTGTCATCCACTCTTTGAGAAATTCACGGAGGGGAGCATATCCCTCGGTGATATTATACTGGAGAGCGAGAACAGGGTCATCGCGGAGCAGTTCAGCGGAGAGTTCCGCAATGCGCTCTGTTGGAAAAGCCTCAGGAGCAGGATTACCTGCCGCAAAGGAAATTACTCCCGGTACGGAAGTGAATTTAAGGATTTCTCTGATAGCAGAAGCCTTTAATCCGCTTACCTTATCGGAAAATTTATATTCCATGGGTATCGTCCTTTCTATAAAATAGTAATATAATCAGATATTATGATGAATACACAGATAAGCAGTATATTCTAACTTATATTATAACACATAATTCCGAATTCTGCAACATATATTTTATAAAAAATGCAAAATTTTCTTTTAGAAAATATGAGAATGCCGAAAAAGTAAAGGGACGCTCTCTCTTGCAGAGCGTCCCCTCTTTCAAAACAGTCCACAGGACTGTTTTGAAATTCACCCCTTGCAGAGCGCTTGAACGCTACGCAGGGCTTTGCCCTGCACCCACCAGAGACTCCGTCTCTGGACTCTGCTA
>JAFXDK010000078.1 GCA_017521805.1 Ruminococcus sp.
TGGTTTTTTGAAAAGTTTTTATTTTAACTTTCTCTCAAGTCAAACTAATTCTCTTTTCTTACTCGCCTCTTTTACGCTCGTCCTTTCTGCGATTTTCAAGATCCTCCCGCCGTCCCCTGACGACATAAATTATTATAGCACACCTTTTTCCTTTTGTCAACTCAAAGTTTGCATTTAATTTCGACAACATTTTGTATAAACTGTACAGACTTACTCTAATTGTACAAAAAACAGCACGGAATTCAATCCGTGCTGTGATAATTCTTATTCTGAATCACTAGGTCCAGCTCCGTCGCTGTCACCGATAACAGTTATAGCGTTACCGTTATTTGAATCATTTAAATCAAACCAAGTCAGATTAACATCTGCAACATTGGTATTTTCCAATGCATCAATCTGAGCAGCAGTAACAGTGCTATCACCTTTAAGCATAAAGATATTTGTAGGATGCGCGCCAATAAATCTGTTGTTTTCGCCTGCGGAACAAGTAACAGCCTGAACCTGATAATTTCTTACCCAAATTTTATAAACCATATCATCTGTAACGATACGCTTTACAGAATTACCAAGCTTTTCATTCCATTCGTTTCTTATATCCTGTCTATAATCTACAGTGTCAAGCGGATTTCCATTCGCATCTGCTATAAAGCCATTGATTCCGTCCCAATAATAGCACCAGTCAACATCGCCGACCAGTTCAGTTCTTATAGGTGTGTAGATGTGTTTTGCAACATTCTTAAACTGATCGCTGGTTTCACCTGCTTTATATCGTTCAAGCTCAGTACGGAATTGTCTTTCTGCAAACTCCAGATCAGTTACAACAATCTGAGCCGCATTAAAAATAGCTTTAGCTTTGTTATTCTGTGTTTTGAATTTAGAACGTCTAACATAAGTTGCCCATGCAGGAGTAACAACTCCCACAAGCACGCCGAATATCGCAATTACAACAAGAAGCTCCATAAAGGTGAAGCCTTTTTTTCTTCGCATAATAATTCCTCCCGATTGAGATATATTCTCATACAACGACCTGCGCTTTAAAATCTAATACTATTATAACAAAAAATTCACAATTTGTCAATAATATGGCTTCAAAAATATGCACAACTTTTTTTGTATTCTATTGTATAGTTTTACGGGATTATCAATCATCAGAATCCTCGGTATTATCATCAATTTCAATTCCGAGCTGGTCTTTTGCAAGACTAAGCGCAAATTCCATTGATTTTGTTGTCATAAGTTCATCGTAATTTTTGTTTGTAAGAATAGCCGGATAGGTTCCGTAATATCTGCCGTTTTTTGCCGCAGCCGCAATAGCAACGCCGTCTTTTGCATAAAAAGCAAAGTCCTGATTAGCCAAGGCATCAGAATATGTTCCTATATAGTCTGAAAGCTTGTTATCATCGTCGTCAACAACCTCCTCAATGGCGGTGCCGACATTAACATTAAATCCGAAATCTCCGGTACCGAGAGTAGCAAAGCTGTCGTGCTGTGCGTCATCACCCACAATTGCGTTTATCGTCTTTATTACATCGGTAGCCGTAGAATTTGCTACAGTAATCTTTGCCTTTTTAATATGCCCCAGCATAGCAGGCACAAGAATAGCTGCAAGCACACCGATAATTGCTATAACAACTATCAGTTCCATAAGTGTAAATCCCTTTTTTTTCATTGTAATTTCCCCCAAAAATATAATATATACTTATATATCAATTTTAACAGATTATACATAATCTGTCAATATACAATTCGTAGATTTTCAAGTATTTTCATTCTGAAAAGTTAGCTATTTCACCAATTCAAGAGCTTTTTCAAGCTGAACGTCATATTCCGTGCCTATATAATCAGCGTCCATATCAATTTCAACGTCAGGTTTAATTCCTACACCGTGATAACATTCCCAATCACCAACGGTATAATAACCGTCAGTGTATCTGACAGTTTCGCCTTTGAAAAAAGCTCTGCTCTGGAAGATTCCCTTTCCAAAAGTATTTGTACCTATAAGCTGAGCGTCTCCGTACTGTTTAAGCAAGGCTGTCAGGATTTCAGCGGCACTTGCCGTATTTTCGTTTATCAGCACAGTTATCGGCACGTCGTATGTTATTTTATCAGTAGTTTTAATATGTTGTTCTTCTCCGTTATAAGTATAGAGCGTTGTCGTTGCCGCTCCTATAAACAAATCTGCTGTTGAAACAGCTAAATTCGTCTGTCCGCCGATGTTATTTCTCAAATCAAGAATGATTGAACCGAAAGATTTTTCCGAAAGCACAGCTTTAAATTCCGCAACAGCCTCACCGCTGATTTTTTCAAGAGCAACATACAATGTATTTCCGTGCATTTCAGAATGTACTTTGCTTAGCACCTCGTCGTCAGTACTGAGCGTGAAATCAATTGACATTTCCTTTCCGTCGCGCTCAATCAGCAATTTCACGGTTGTGCCATTTTCTCCTGTAAGACGGATTGCGTGGTTATAGTCTGTAAGTTCATAATCGTCAACTTTTTTTACAATATCCCCGACTTTTATTCCCTGCTTATCAGCAGGAAAACCTTTTATAACTGTCGAAAAATACGGCTGTTTCTTCTCGTTAAACTTAATTTTGAATCCGCTTTCTTTGGCTGTAGATGAATTGTTCACATTTTCAAGACCATATTCTTCTGAATGTGGACTTAAACTTTCTTCAATATAAGTGTATTTATCGTCATAAAGCCTGAAATACGCGTCAGCTACAATCGAATCATCAGGATTCTTCGGCGGTAATATTTCCAGTTCATTTCTTGCATAATCATCAACTTCAATTAATACAGGGTATCTGTTCATGAAGTTGATTTTTTTATAATTAGCAAGATACATTGCTCCTGCGCCTATACCAACCAGACCCATTGCCGCAATAATTTTTACAAAAGCTTTTTCCTTGTTATTCATTTTATCTCCTATGAAAATCCCCCCTCAATAAGAGGGGGGATAACATATTTCATTTAAGAATGACTATTATACTTCAAAAGTATTTAATTAGTCACTAACCTGTGAATCTTCGTCACGGCCCTCGTTGTACTGATCAAGAGCATAGCCCTGTGCATCTTCGAGATCAGGATTGTCACCAAGACCATCTGTATCATCGTTGTAGTTCTTGTTTGTAAGACCAGCAGGATATGTACCATAGTACTTACCGCTTCTGGATACGCAAGCAATAACTACACCCTCGTGGAGACGAGCAGAATATCTGGAGTTTGTGATAGAATCGCTGTATTCCTTAACATATGTAAGAACTGTATTCCAATCTGCAACAGCATCAGAACCGCCTGTGCCGCCTGCGCCGCCTTCGCCGCCTTCGCCGCCTTCAGATAATGTACCATACCAACCGTCATCAAGAGTAATATCTCTACCCTCTTCGTCGATTTCCTCAAGACCAGCGTTGATGTTAGTCATGATTGTCTTAGCGTCTGCGTTAGCAGCCTGAATCTTGGACTTCTTTACCCAACCGAGCATAGCGGGTACGAGGATTGCTGCGAGAACACCGATGATAGCAATAACAACGATGAGCTCAATGAGTGTAAAACCTTTTCTTGTTGTTTTCATGATAGAAAACCTCCTTAATTATTAATTTGTGCTTTCGCACTGTTTTTCATTGGGGTAAGTTTTTCTTTTCTCTTATCCCCTTCCTGTGATTATAGTATACCACTTCATTCACAATTTGTCAATAGTTTCTCGAAAATTTTTTCAAAAAAAATTCACTTTTTACATCAAAACGGTAAATGGACATTTATTTCGCCCTCTTTTCGTCATATTGCACAATATTCTGTGAACTTTTTAAATTATTAAACTTTTGATTTCGATTTAAACTGCCAGTACAAATTCGACTATTTTTCACACTGTAAAATCATGTTTTTCTATTACTATTTGTATATCATAGACATTTTGTGCATTTTGTCTGAAATCAACATTCGTTATTTGTCATGATTTTTTGACCTGAATTTACTGAATTGTATCGCGCTTGGAATTAATTAAATTTTATATTATTTACAGTATTGAATTAGGTATTTATTTTACAAAATTGACTTTTCAAACTTAATATGGTATAATTATCTTGTCGTTCACCTCCAACTGAAAAGGGGTGTTGTCAGTGGAATACTTAATCGTTTTTTTTATTTCTGTTCTTGCAGGAATAGTCAGTAACTACATCTGCAAATTAATAGACAGAAAGTAAGACCGACAAACTTACGAAAAAACTCGGAGATGCAACTCCGAGTTTTTCTGTCATCAGTAGACTTAATCGCTTTGTGGCTTTCACCATACTTATATTATACTCTATTTTTTTCATTTTGTCAACTACTTTTGAAAAACAGGCGGCAAAACCTGCCGCCTGTTGTATTATTATTAGTTGAGACCGCCTGTAGGTACACCGCCAAGCTGTGTAAGGAAACGATAGAATTCCTGCTTGTCAAGGCACTTATCAAGAGCGTCAACTTCGTTGATTACGCCCTTAGCAGTAAGACGTGCAAGCTCCTGGTCAAGTGACATCATGCCCTGCTGCTTACCTGTCTGGATTGCAGACTGGATAAGGTGAATCTTGTTATCACGAATCATAGCAGCAATAGCGTCTGTTACGTTGAGGATTTCCATTACAGCGATACGTCCTGTACCGTCCTTTCTCGGAATAAGTGTCTGAGAAATAACTGCAACAAGGTTGTTTGCAAGCTGTGTACGAATCTGCTGCTGCTGATGCTCAGGGTAAACGTCGATAATACGGTTGATTGTATCAGCGGCAGATGTTGTATGAAGTGTAGACATTACAAGGTGACCTGTTTCAGCCGCAGTTACAGCAGCCTGAATTGTCTCGAAGTCACGCATTTCTCCTACGAGGATTACATCAGGGTCTTCACGGAGAGCAGCTCTCAGCGCCAGTGAGAATGAAGGAACGTCATCACCAATCTCACGCTGGTTTACCATACATCTCTTGTGATCGTGAACGTACTCGATAGGATCCTCAACAGTAATGATATGTGCAGATCTGTTAAGATTTACAAAGTCAATCATTCCTGCGAGAGTTGTAGATTTACCTGAACCTGTAGGGCCTGTTACAAGCACAAGTCCACGGGGACGCATAGCGAAATCCGCAAGAATCGGAGGAAGTCCAAGATCCTCAAGTGTAGGAATATCGTTACGGAGCAGACGGATAGCAATACCGGGCTTACCCTTCTGGAAGTACACGTTTACACGGTGACGATAACCGCTCTTTGTCTGGAAAGAGAAGTCAGTATCGATATGGTTGTTAATCTGTGTCTGCTGCTGCTCGTTTGTCATCTGGTTTACGATATCCAGTATTTCTTCCTCGTCCATTTCGGGATACTGTGAACGCATTGTTCTCAGTGTACCGTTGAGACGAACAACGGGAGCGATAGCGTTTGTGAAATGAAGGTCAGAACAGCCCAGAAGTCTTACCTCATCAAGTATTCTATGAATGTTAATTATACCCATTTTATTTTCCTCCAGTCAATTTTTCCGATTATACGGAGAAGGTGCTTCTTACAAGCTCGTCGATTGATGTCTGACCAGCCTGTACAAGCTCGGAAGCGTTATCACGAAGAAGCTTTGTACCATTAGCTCTTGCAGCCTGCTCGATTTCCTCTTTGCCGCCGCCTGCTGCGATAATAGCAGATACCTTAGCTGTACAGTGAATAATCTCGTGAATAGCAGTTCTTCCCTTATAACCTGTATTGTTGCAGTTGGAGCATCCTACAGGCTCGCAAATCTCAATAGAGGAGGGAATACCCATGAGCTCGTTTTCTTCCTCTGTGGATAATCTTGGTCTCTTACAGTTAGGACAGAGAACCTTAACAAGTCGCTGTGCAATAACGCCGATAAGCGAAGTAGCAACCATGTATGAAGCAACACCCATATCAACAAGTCGAACAACTGTTGAAGCGGCGTCGTTTGTATGAAGTGTGGAAAGTACAAGGTGACCTGTGATAGCGGCACGGATACCGATATCCGCTGTTTCCGTATCACGCATCTCACCGATCATAACGATATCAGGGTCCTGACGGAGAATTGAACGGAGGGCAGCTGCGAATGTCATACCTGCCTTCTGGTTTACCTGACACTGATTGATTCCGTCGATAGCCTTTTCGACAGGGTCCTCAACAGTAACAACGTTTACATTTGGACGAGCAATTTCACCGAGAGCAGCGTAAAGAGTTGTTGTTTTACCTGAACCGGTAGGTCCTGTTACGAGGATAACGCCGTGAGGAACTCGGAGCATTGACTCAAAGAGCTGATAGTTATAGTCGGACATACCCAGATCGGTAATCTTACGAAGAGCAATTTGTCCTGTTGAAAGAATTCGGATAACGATTTTTTCACCGTGAACCATAGGAAGTGAGGATACACGGACATCAAGAGTACAGCCGTCAACAACCTGTGTGAAACGTCCGTCCTGAGGTATTCTCTTTTCAGCGATATTCATGCCGCTGATGAGCTTGAAACGTGTTGTAAGAGCACTATGTACAGCAGATGAGATATTCATAAGCTCTACAAGGTCACCGTTTACACGGATACGAATACGTGTATACTTATCGAAAGGCTCGATATGAATATCGGTAGCGTCGGCTCTGAATGAGTTTTCAACAATTGTTGTAGCAAGCTTAACGATAGGAGCAGACTCAACTCGGTCCTGTGCCTCCTGATCCTCGATAGAACCGCCGAGGTCGTTAGCCATAGCGTTTACACCTTCGAGAACGTTATCAACGTTCTGCATTGAATAGCACTTACCGATAGCCTTATTGATAGCAGAAGTGGTTGCAAGTACAGGAACAGTGTCCATACCTGTTGAAACCTTGATATCCTCCAGTACAATAAAGTTTACAGGGTCATTTGTAGCAACTGTAAGTCTTTTACCCTGAATGTTGATGGCGATTACTGTGTGCTTTCTTGCCAGCTGCTCAGGAACCTTCTGTACAGCGTCTGTGTTGATATCGATATTGTCGAGGTCAACATACTGTACTCTCAGCTTTCCTGCAAGAGCTTTGGTGAAATTGACTTCCGTCATAAATCCAAGCTCTACAACAACATCGCCGAACTTTTTAGCACCATTCGATTCTTTCTGGACCTGAAGAACTTTCTGTAACTGTTCCTCGTTCAACAGACCCTGACTAACTAAGTAGTCGCCGATTCTCTCGTTTCTCATATTCAAACCTCCGCTAATTTTTTAAAGCTGCCCCTTTTTTTCGGAACAATCTTAAATAATACTTGAAAAAATTGAAATAATATGATATAATTATTTTGTCAATAATTATTATGTAAGGAGGTCAAAAACAATGTCTGATTTCGTTAATATGCTCCATGATCCTTTCACGGAGTTACCGTTCAAACTTGTGTTTTTAACCATTATTTTTCTCTTTGGCATCTGTATCGGAAGTTTTCTGAATGTGGTAATTATCAGGCTTCCTATGGAAAACCCTGAGGACCGTTCTTTGACAAAACGTTCCTCACACTGCATGACATGCGGTACACCAATACGACCTATCGACCTTATTCCCGTATTCAGCTGGATTTTCCTCCGCGGAAAATGTCACAGTTGCGGCGAAAAGATATCTGCAAGATATCCCATTGTCGAAAGCCTTAACGGCATACTTTATGTCCTCACATTCATGATACTGGATATAAATGCTAAAGCCATAATAACCTGCGTTCTGATGTCCCTGCTTATCGTTATAGGCTTTATGGATTGGGACACTCAGGAAATTGATCTTGTTATTGTCGGTCTTATTCTTCTCCTTGCAGTTCCCGCCGCAATTTTCACCGATGATGTGAAGCTTATTCACAGAATTATCGGCGCACTTGCTATCAGCGTTCCTTTCTTTATTATCGGAGAGGTAAGCAGACCTATCATCCGTAAGAAATACGGAGAGGATTTCCGTGCAATTGAACTTGGCGATACGGCGTTGATGTTTGCCGCAGGCGCTCTGCTCGGAACACAGGCTGTTATCGTTTCAGCATTTGTTGGAATTCTTGTTGCGGCATTCATCGGCGTAATTATCAAGATTGTCACAAAGGATTCAAAATTTGCCTTTGGTCCATATCTTTCAATCGGTATTGCCATTGCGATGCTCTGGGGAAACAGTCTCGCGGACTGGTACATAAAGCTTATTACAATTGAGTAATCTTAAAAGCAAAAATAATTACAGGCAGCAGCATTTAACTGCTGCCTGTTTCTTTACTAAAGGTTATTAATCATAAGTAATATTTGTGTCAAAGATTTCTTCGGGCATGATATAGATGATATATATATCGTCTGTTATTCTATCTTCATCCAATCTAGGTGTATACTCTGTATATGCAAGTTTTGCGCTTCCGCCCATAACCGGAGTATATACGAGGTCACCGGTATCATTGCGTTCTTTCTTGACATATCTTACTTCTGAGGCACTATTTGCATTTACAACATTTGTAAGAGCCATAGTTGCCGCACTAAGATGTGCAGGAGATTTGAACACCGGCATGAACTCTGCAGGATCAACGCCCTCATAAAGTACATCTTCCTTATGATCAACGTCATCATCCTGACGGTAGGAAACAATATTCATACTAAAGTTACGACCTGCCTGTATCTCAATAGGGTCGTCAACTAATTCATCAGCATCCTTAGCATAAAGCATGGGATACAGTCTGCTGTAGTATGATCTGTTTGCAGAAGCATACGACTTTGAAGAACCGTCTGTAGCATAGTAATTTTCAGGATCTTTCAATGGGTCAAGCGTATAGAAGCCTGTTTTGAAATAGTAATTGTAATCCTCATAATGTTCTTCATTAATCAACGGTCTGTTCATGTAACAACCGGGAATTGGATTACCGTCTGCATCTGTAACAGAGATTTTTACACCCGATAGTTCTGTAACTGTTCCGTCGCTCTCAGTAACCTTGTCAGCACAAGTGAACTCATATACAGTTTCATAAATCTGACCAGGCTCAAGTCCTAAAGCATTGCCATCAGTATTAATAAATTTCATAAGACGAACTCTGCCTTTTAAAGGAACAGGTTTTTTAGCATCAGTCGGATCGGGGGCAACTGCACCGTCAAGAACATCATCTATAAAGAGTCTTATTGCTTCTTCCTCATTAATTTCAACTTCCAGATTATCTTCTTCACTTTCATTATGCATCGGCTTACATAACGCTCCGTTATATACTCGCATAAATTCAGCATAGTGAAGCGAATTATCAATATATTCACTTATATTATCCGCATATGCTGCTGTACGCTCACGAACAGAAGTCTTACTCATAATCTTTGCTACAGGGTCTATAAGAGACATTACAAGCGTCATAATTACGCCGAAAATAGACACAACTATGAGTAATTCTATAAGCGTAAAACCTTTAAGCTTTCTCTTATTATGCATTGCACTCCCTCCTATCATTCTGGTTCAGCTTCACCAAGATCATCGTCAGGGTCAGCTCCACCGTCTTCATCATCAGGGTCAGCTTCTTCGGGACTTTCATCCGGAGCATCATCAGCATCTCCCTCGTCCTCTTTTGCAGCTGTACCAGTTTCAGTCTGAATATCATCAATAAATCTCATATTGAGTCCACCACCGAATTCATCCTGATGTGCAGTCATTTGCTCACTGTCGTAAACTGCGTACAAGTCTCCGATAAGAGAAATATTGCCTACAACACCCTCAGGGGAAAGAATGATTTCAACTCCTGTTTCTATCTCAACATTTGCTCCGTTTTTGCTTTTTCCCTGCGCAACAGGAGCCTGGATTGCAACACGATCATTAATATCGTTGGCAGATCTGAGGTAAGAATTTATAGCGTTAGATGTTGCTACAAGAACTGAAGTCATTACTGCAACTATAGCTATTGCAATAATAATTTCCAAAAGAGTCATGCCCTTTAAAACTTTTTTTCTTAATTTAAGTTTAAGTTTTTTCATAGCCGCCCTCCTTTAGAATTCGCTGTAATAAAGAACCTTATACCAGAATTCCTTATCTTTCTTATATGCGTCAGTAATCTCTTTATCATCACTAGGAATATATATACAATTGAGCATATTCTTACTGTATGCAGAGTTTACGTTTACACAACCAATAACAACCTGAGTAGACTCAGCTGTTCCGGATACCTTTTTAAATTCACCGCCTGCGTAATAATTACCCTTTATTACATCGTAATTATTATACACAAAGCTTTCGATACCCGAACCTGTTCCGCCGTTTATACTGAGCTTAAGGTAAGGTGAAATAATATTTGCAGTTATAAGTCCCATATTTTCGCAAGTGAATGAACTTTCCTCTGCACCATATATAAATACATTTGGTGTGGGGTCACCTTCTAAATCCTTTATAGCTTTATAACCCTCAATAGCAGATGAATTATAACTGAATTTTGCACTGCCACCTTTAGTTGCATTATAATATGTTTTTGTCATAATACCGCCGTTGCCATTGTGCACTAAATCTCCTGTAATGTAGAAGTAAACATTACCGCCACCCTTGCTGTCATCAATAAATATGTTTTTACTATTCTGTATGCTTAAACTATCTATTACGATAAGCATATTATTATCACCGGGAGTAATTACAATATTCTTATCTACATTAGCTATATTCAATGTACAGTTTTCAGTAATAACATAACAATCGTTACCTTCAAAATCCTTACCATCTGCCAATGAAGTAAGAACGTTGTCTTTTGCACCACTAAGTAGCTCAGATACACCTTCAGGAAGCTCAGCTGCTTCATAGGGGTTAGCAACATCTTTAAGAACCTCTTCCATGGTTCTGACAATTTTACCCTCTGCACCGTAATTTACTCCGTTATCATCATCTAAACCTAAGATTACAAGTCTCTTTGCGTATCTTGGATAAATATAATCTGTTTCTTCGTTTACAGATTCTAGATATTCTTCAGGCTTAGGATATGTAGCGCCGCCCTTTGAGTATCTATATGTAAAAGTTTTACCCGCTACCTTTACATAATCAGTGCTGATTTTATACTCATATCTTTGGCCGCCGTGTTCAATAGAATATTTACCGTCAACACCGGGACCGCCAGGACCACCTGGACCAGGACCGGCAGCTTCTGTAAAGCTTCCGCTTACAACACTTGTTTTGATATAAAAACCTTCAAGGTCATTGTCATCATGCTCGCCTCGTCCACCGGGACCGGGTCTCTTCAGAGGCTCTATATCAGCATAATATTTATCAAGCTCTGATTCCTTGAATTCGCCCCAGGCAAATCTGCACTGAATATTAAAATCAATCGAGTCTATAGCTTCGGGATCTGTCGGACGTATACTGCGGTCTCCGTCCTGTTTCATTGTGTAGTATATTCTGATATCCTCAACGAACTCAGGTACAGGTACATCTTCTATTGTAGCGTCTTTCTGGAATTCACCGCCTACAAATACGGTACCGTCATCGAGAAGCGCACCATTAGGAGCTACATATTTACCCTCATATAATCCGCTTTCATCAAGTTCAGGAGTATATACATAATAGTAGCCTACTTCATTAGGAATTTCAACTTCTATTCGCTCCCCGTCAGATTTAAGATACTCATTATATATCTCATATCCATCTGATACAGTGAGATTTGTGATGCTGTCAATTGTATCACCGCTGTAGATATGACCGCCAACAACAACGTTTCCGTTTATTGTTACATTAGATTCAAGCTTTAAATCGCCCTCAACTCTGACATCACCCTCGACAGTAGTGCCTCCGAGAGTAAGATTTCCATTTGAACAAATCTGTCCACGGACATCTACATTATCTCCGTCTGCATGAATTTTCTTAACAACTGATTCAGACCAATTGTATAAACCGCTTTCAATATGATCAATTGTAATTACATTTTCTCCGCCTTCATCCATACAGTAGAGATTACCTGTAATTACGCTTCCCTGATCTGCGCCGTCATATGTTCTGCCGCATTCAATTGTACCGCAGAATATATTAAGCGGAAAGTCCTGTTTATCACTTTTATTTCCGAGTGTTACAAGACCCTTTTCACCGGTTATAGTACCGTCCACATAAATATATGGAACGTCTGTAAAACCTAAATTTGCACTTTTATCGCCAAGATATATATAATTACACTTACTATCATCCTTAGAGTTTACAGCAAATACCAAATCGCCCCATACTGTAATACCCGTCTTGGGACCGGGGAATACAAAACCGCTCCAGTTCTGTATATACATGTTATTGTTCACAAACAAATCTGCTTCTACTATGGCTCCTTGGTTTTGAGCAAAGAAAGCATTTGCAACAAACACATTTCCGTTTTCATCATTGGTTTTTACTACTTCTGCATGACCGCCGTCTTTAAACTGAATTTTACCAAAACCTTCAATTTTCGTATCATCATCATCAGGATTCAGACTTCCTGTTCTGTCATTATCTCTGTACACATGCTTGTTGCTGTATACATACTTCTTAGCTGTGTCAAGATCAGGAAGTGTGATATAGGCACCGCCAACAATGTTGGTCTGACATGGCAGAGAAGCATTGGCAATAGTAACGAAGCCTGCACCGCCGCTGCTTGAACCTTCGTCGTCATCTTCCTCATGTTTAAGAACATATACAGAAGATGTAGACTCAACTCCTGACATTCTTACAGTAGCTGTAAACTTCAGAAGGTCTCTTGTTTCCCAACTTTTCTTAGTAACATCATAGTACTGTTTTGTTCCGGCGTGAGTGATAATTACATCCTCAACGTGTCCAAGAGAGCCTAATCTATTATGATCAGCTGAATTATTAACCTGAACAGGAACTCGTATAGGATCACCGCCGGGGCCGAGGTCACCGACAAGATCAGCATACGCCTGACCGGAGCTTGTGCCGTTATCAATAGCCCTGATAGCAGCTTCGGCTACAGCACGAGCTGTAATTCCTGTCTGTGCACTTGAATAATTTACATGAGCTCTGTTGTTATTTGCAACCGCAAGAGCCATAGTTCCAAACAGGAACACTATAAGAATTGACATTACAAATACAACTGTCAGCAAAACTGAGCCGCGTTGTTTTCTATTCTTATCTGTTTTCATTTTACATACCGCCTTTCCGTTATTGTAGACTTGTTTTAACTCCCCTTACGCTGATTCCTTGTTTTTCCACAGCTAACACAGCATTTGCGGAATCAAAACAAGTCCGTTTTTTATAACTTCAGCGTGAATAACTCTTATTCCATTTCGAGATATGGCTCATCCATTTCAAATACAGAATAGAGAGTTACTATAAATGTGGCTGTGGGGAGCTTTTCTTCTTCAGATTCCTCTACTACTACGTCTTCGCGCTCCTTAATTTCGATATTCTTGAGCTGAACAGAATTGATAAGGATTGTTTCCTCCTGCTGTTCAAGAAGTTCCATATACTTCCAGATATTTTCCTTTTCCTCAGCCTCTACAGTAATTTTGTATTCAGCTTGAACAACATCTTCTGCTGTTCTCTCGGAAAGTGAATCACTTTCAGCCTTATCCTTTTTAAGGAGCTGCTGCTGTGAACCATTGATATCAGCCTTTTTAAGTGCTTCCTCACCAACAATTGTGGGAGTGAAGTAATAATAGTCAAGTGAACTTTCGTTCATACTTTCAACTGCAAGGTTCATAATCTTAACTTCGCTTTCCTCAGCAAAGTTCTGCATATACTGGTCAAGCTTACGAGTATTATTAAAACTGTTGTAATCAACAAATGTTTCTGTAAAACCAATACCCTTGTCGTATGACTCATTGATATCGTCCTTGATACCATCAATTTCGGCAATCTTCTTATCGACCTCTGCCTGAGAAGACTGAACTTCTGAAAGTTTTTTCATATTAGACTTTCTATCGTCAATCTGAGGCTTTATTAAAAGGAAGAATCCTGCAAGAAGCAATGCTATTGCAAGGAGAACACCTATAATAATTCGGTCTCTGTATGTTATTTTCATTTCAATCTACCTCCCTAATTATGCTGCATCTTCATCGGAAGACTCAGTTTCTTCCGGATGGTAAGCACTCGATCTGCCTTCGAGACCAACTGCTACATTAAACTGAACATGTTCTTCCTTTTCAGAGGAACCTTCTGATATTTCTGTCTTTACAACTTTATATCCATCATATGAAGCAGCTCCGTAGAATTCCTGATTGTCTTTGTAAGCTTCATCAAGAATATTATCGATGTATATTGAAGGGAGTTTCTGAACGAAATCTTCACTTCCTGCGGCCTCAACCTTAAATGTGAAAGTACCGTATGAATAAGAAGGTGTTGAAATATAACATTCATCCACATCAAGATCAAGCTCTTCAGCTGTCTTGTCAAGGATTTCCTGAAGTGTATCAAACTTCAGACCGTTTACAACAGGCTGTGAATAAAAAGCATCATAAGAGTTTTCCATTCTTACAGCGTATGCATCAACAGTATCTCTCATCTTGAGAAGCTTTGTACGGTGATTCAGCTGGCTCTTAACTTTGTCAGATTCAAGATATTCTTCAATCTTCGCAATTTCGTCTTCAATTTTACCATTGGAAATAGACATTCCGAGCCATACACCGCCTACAACAACAGCTGCACCTGCAACGCATGCGAGCATTACTCCAAGACCAGCATTTTCGCTTCTTACCTTGTTGCCGGCAGCCATTTTAATAGCTGTACCAAGCTCAGTTTCAAGGAGGTTAATCTTTTCTGTATCCTTATTACG
The DNA here is from genome assembly GCA_017521805.1 of Ruminococcus sp. Lineage (GTDB taxonomy): Bacteria > Bacillota > Clostridia > Oscillospirales > Ruminococcaceae > Ruminococcus. Next base: position 14,681 of record JAFXDK010000078.1, read on the forward strand.
CTTGAACATTGCGCCGATAGCGTTAGCATACAGTGAGAATTCAAGATTCTCATGACCGTGAATCTGCGGAGGAACATTAATAAGACTTGTATTAAGGTCAAGTTTTTCAAGCTCGTCTGTAAGTCTTACATACTCGTGTGTATCACCGTAGAAGATTACGTTCTCAATAACCTCGCCTGTATTACGGCTTCTGTGGAACTGGAGCATACGGAAGATGTTCTCGTTTACAGCCTCGAACACATAATCTCCGGAATTGCCGTAGTCATCAGGGTCGATTGAAGCGAAACGTGAGAATGAAAGCTGTCCCTGCTCATAAAGGTTGAGTGAGATGAAGTTGGGGTCAATCTGTACTGCAAGCAGAGGCATCTTTGACTTGATTTTTGTATCAGCAAGAAGCACCTTTGTAATACAGTTACAGCCGACCATTACTGATTTAAGTGAAGTACCGAGGAACTTGAAAACTTCCTTGTAGCTGTTTACAATTGCATAAGGACAAGCTGTTGCAAGAACCTTAATCATAGGCTCACCGCTGTCACCCATTTCTGCTGCATCACCAACTATAACATATGTAACAGAATATGTATCATCAAGGTTAAGTTCAGCCTGCATCTGCTGCTTAACTGTTTTCTGCATATCCTGAGGCTTTACTCTCGGAACAACAAGCTCCTTGAATATTGTAAGGTTCGAGGACATGGAAACGATAGCTTCCTTATCAGGCATCTTATTCTTTTTAAGAACACCGTTGATAAGTGTAGCAACCTGTGCCACATCCTTAACGTGACCGTTTACGATAAGACCTTCCTCGAGGTTAAGTGTTGCAGCAGAGCTGATTTTAATTTTACCATTGCTCTCAACGCCCTTCACAACACGTATAATTCTATCCGTAATATCAAATGAAAGCATTTTCTTTTTTCCACCTTTCCGTGTTTATTCGTTTTCGATACCTTCCATGGCACCGTAGAGTGCGGGGTAAATACCTACTACAACAAGTCCGATAATAATACCCATGAAGATAAGCATAATAGGCTCAACCATATGAACAAGACGCTCAACAGCTGAATCTGATTCGTCTTCATAATATTCAGAAGTCTTTTCAAGGATTGAGTCAAGAGCACCTGACTCCTCACCAACATAGATTACAGAGCAGAACATTGATTCGAAAATTTCTGTTCTTGTAATTGCAGCTGAAAGAGTTTCACCCTGTTTTACTTCGTCAACAACCCCTTCGAACTTCTCATCTACGTACATATTGCCAAGTACGGCAGAAGCTCTCTGGAGACACTCAACCATTGGAATACCACTGGAGTAAAGTGAAGAAAGGGTTCTTGAAAAACGTGCTGTATAAATCTTTGTAATCAGAGGTCCCCAACCGGGTCCCTTGATTAACATACGGTCAATCTTGTATCTGAATTTAGGAGTTTTAAGCGCATAGCTTATACCTATAAACAATCCGACAAATATTACAATCAGAATATACCACTTTGTTCTCAGGAAGTCGGAAATAGCCTTCATAACCTTTGTAAGGAAAGGCATCTGACTGGGATCCTCGTACATATCAAGGAACGCAGGCATGATAAATGTAAACAGGAAGATTACAACTGCTACGCAAAGAACACCAAGGATAATAGGATATACCATAGCGCCCTTAACAGTATTTGCAAGCTTGTTTTCCTTAGCGTACTGCTCTGCCATACGCGTCATAATTACGTCCAGCGAACCGCTGGCTTCACCTGCACCAACCATTGAAATAAGGAAGTCAGGGAATGAGCCTCTGTGCATTTCAAGAGTAGCAGAGAAGGATTCACCCTTCTGTACGTTCTCATAGATATCCTGCCAGATAGCTTTTGCCTTGTCGTTTTCCTGTTCGTTTCTCATAATGTCGATTGACTTTACAAGAGTAAGACCTGATGTAAGCATAGCACTTAACTGTCGGCAGCAGAATGCAAGCTCTTTAGTGCTGAACTTATAAATTGATCTCGTTGAACTGTCGGCTGACTCGCCATAATCCTTGACAAATAAGCCTCGTTCTTTCATCTTTTCGAGGAATTCCTGCTCATTCTCCGCATTAGCTTTACCCTTTACCTGCTTACCGCGGGCGTCCTGAGCAACGTAGGAATAACTCTTCATGAAACCACCTCCGTGTATTTTGATACGTACCCCCGGAAACCATGTTCGGAATCTGTGAGATACAGGGGCACATATACGCACTACCCTAACATAATTATTATAACATATCAGGAGTTATTTTTCAATCGTGTTTTTGACTTAAATAATCTATGGTTTTTTATCAATATTAACCAAATTTTATACAAGGTGTAATATTTAGCGCTTGTGTGTTGATTATTTTACAAAATATCAGCCGAATGAAAGCATTGTGCGACAACGTGCCATATTATCATGTAACCATTATAACATATTTTATCACACACTGCAACATTTTTTTGCATATTTTCTAAAATTTTATTTAATTTATGAACCATAATGAAATTTTTAACTTTTTGCACCGCTATTTTTCTCATTTTCGACAAATAGCAGTATATATTTTTTCTATATTAGTCGACTTCAATCAATTATATTCAAAGAAATATTGTACTTTTTCATCCAGTATTCAAGCTGAATGAAAAACGCAATAGTCTGCGGCAGATTCATAAGCTGTCCATACCACTGCACATGGTCGGAATGCGTCAGCAGCTGTTCCAGTGCTTTGATATCCACAATATCCGCAAGAGGTGTAGGCTGAGAAATAATCTCACGAAGTCTTGCGGTTACAGCATTGAGAAAAGCAGGATTGTGAGTTTTCGGATACGGGCTCTTTTTTCTGTTCAGCACGCGCTCAGGCAGCCATTCTTTCATCGCCTCTCTGAGCAAACCTTTTTCTCTGCCGCGATAATCCTTAAATTCCCACGGCACATTATAAAGGTATTCAGCTAAGCGGTAATCGCAGAAAGGAACGCGGACTTCAAGACCGCTGTACATTGACATTCTATCTTTACGTTCAAGGAGATTCTGCATAAACCAATCGAAATTCAGCTTTGTCATCTCTCTCATACGGCTTTCAAGAGGACTGTCCGAGGGCAGTTTATCGGCTGAATCCGCAGTTCTGCGATATGCTGAATATACATAATCCTCAGCATTTATACGCTCTGCAAGTTCCCTGCGAATAAAGCCTTTACGGTATGCTGTGCTTTGCGCCCACGGGAAACCGTCAGTCATACGTATATCCTCGTCACGATACCAAGGATATCCACCGAAAAGCTCATCGGCACATTCTCCCGACAGCGCAACAGTACCATGCTTTTTTATTTCGCGGCAGAAAAGGAGCAGCGACGCGTCAACGTCAGCCATTCCCGGCAGTCCTCTTGCATCAACCGCCTTTTCAAGAGCGTCCACAAGTTCGGGGATATCCACAACTGTCCAATGGTGATTACTGCCTAGATATTCCGCCATTATATTAATGTATTCAGGATCGCTGTTTGGCTGAAAATGGGATTTTGTGAAATATTTCTCGTTATCCTTGTAATCAACGGAAAAAGTATTGAGGATTTTGCCGTTTTTACGCAGTTCCGAAGCGGCAACAGAAGATATAAGGCTTGAATCAAGTCCGCCTGATAAAAATGTGCATATGGGCACATCTGATACAAGCTGACGGCGGATAGAATCAAGCACAAGTTCACGGGTACGCTCCGCTGTTTCCTCGAAATTTTCGGTATGCTCTGCAGCGCGAAGTGACCAGTAGCGGCGAAGTTCAAGACCGTCCTCGGTGTAGTATCCGCAATGCCCCGATTTTACTTCCTTAATTCCGCGGATAATTCCACAGCCTGACGTTCTGCCGGGAGCCATAAGAAGCAATTCCGAAACTCCTTTTATGTCTATTTCACGGGGGATTTCAGGATTTGCAAGAAGTGCCGCGATTTCAGATGCAAATATAAGTTTGTTGCCCTTTTCATAATAAAACAGCGGTTTTACGCCGATTCTGTCTCTTGCAAGAAATACGCGGCGATTACCCTCGTCATATACAACAAAGGCAAAAATACCATTGAATCTGTCAACACAGTTTTCGCCCCATTTCATATATCCGCGAAGAACTACCTCTGTATCTGATAAGGTTTCAAATTCTCTTTCACCGATTTCGCGGCGAAGCTCGGCAGTATTATACAATTCGCCATTATACACGATAGTATAGGTATTTCCGCCCATATTCAGCGACATGGGCTGTCTGCCGCCCTCAATATCTATAACAGCAAGACGGGTATGAATTAGAGCCGCATTACAGCTGAGATAGATTCCGCGCTGGTCAGGACCTCTCCTGATAAGCGCTTTCTGCATTAAACCGCATACAGCCGCCGTTTCTCTCATATCCTCGTTAAAGCTTATCATTCCTGCAATTCCGCACATAACATTCTCCTTATATTCAGAAAAAATTACGGACATATACTGTCCCCTATTATAATATGTAAAGATTTGAAAATATGTGCTTTCGGATTATCTTTCAGTTACAAGCCAATAACTAAAATCAACATTCGAACGAAAGTTTTTTTGTGCAAAATAACCTATTTTCGAAAATGATATAGACAAATGAAAAAAAATCGGTTATAATAATTAGGTATAGAATTGTCGAGATTACTACGGTTTCCGCAGCCGTGATTGCGGACAGCGGTTATCTATACCGCAGAATCGGAGCGTTTATGAGAGTTATTACAGGTACTGCCAGAGGCTGCAAGCTTGTTACTCCCGAGGGTATGGACGTAAGACCTACAGGGGAGAAAGTAAAAGAAGGTGTTTTTTCATCTATTCAGTTTGAGCTGGAGGGCGCTCATGTCCTCGATCTTTTTGCAGGCAGCGGACAGCTGGGTATCGAGGCTCTCAGCAGAGGTGCCGCTCGTGCCGTTTTCGTGGACAATTCAACAAAATCACTTCGCTGTATAAACGAAAACCTTAGAAATACCAAGCTTACACGACTTGCCGAAGTCATTAACCGTGACAGCTACGATTATATCCGTCTTACTGCCCAGACCTTCGACATTATTTTCCTTGATCCGCCATACAGGTACGGTCATATCCACAAGCTTCTCCCCCTTGCCGCTTCCAAGCTCCGCGACGGCGGAAGCATTATCTGCGAGTACGAAAAAGGCGCGGAGGATATTTCAGCTCCCGAGGGTATGACTTTGAAAAAAATATACACCTATGGCAAAATCAATGTAGCCGTGTTCACCAAGCCCTCAGAGGAGGACGATGAGCAATGAGACGAATTGCAGTCTGTCCCGGAAGCTTTGACCCCATAACTCTCGGTCATCTTGATATTATTACGAGAGCGTCAAAGCTTTTCGATAAGGTTATTGTACTTATTTCCCGAAATGTCGGGAAAAGCCAGCCAAGCTTCACAGCTACGGAGCGTATGCTTATGATTGAAGCCGTAACCCATGACCTTGACAACGTGGTAATTGACATATTGGACGGACTTCTTGCGGATTACGTGCGTACTGTGGGCGCAGTGGCTATTGTAAAAGGTCTGAGAGCTGTCAGCGATTTTGAATACGAGTTCCAGATGGCTCTTGCCAATAAAAAGCTTTATGCAGGAGCAGAAACGGTATTCCTTACCACAGCGGCAGAAAATATGTACCTCAGTTCAAGCGTTGTCAAGCAGATTGCCTATTTCGGCGGCGATATAAGCCATTTTGTGCCTGCGCCTATACTTGACGATATCACACAGAGACTTGTAAAAGCCAATTGACTATAAAAAATACGTCGGAGCCTGTAAGCTTCTGACAAGGAGGAAAAATTATGAATATTGATGAAATTCTTGAGGAAATGGACGAGCTTCTTGATAAATCAGGCTCGCTTCCCTTTATGGCTCATAAAAAACTCGTTGACGGCGAGCGTCTCCGCGAGCTTATCAACGATATCCGTCTCAATCTCCCTCACGAGCTGAAAGAGGCTAAGAAGATTGAGTTTGACTGCCAGAGAATACTTAACGAAGCAAAAATAAATGCTGAGGGCACAATCCGCAAAGCTGAAGAGCGTGCAGCTCTTATCGTTTCCAAGGAAGCTATTATCACTGAGGCTAAGAAAAAGGCTATGGAAATAGTAAGCAATGCTCAGGAGCAGGCGGCTATAGTTCAGAAATCCGCGGCTCTCTCTGTTGCTCAGATGCTTAACGACGCTGAGGCTTCACATCAGAAATCACTGCTTGATATCAAGAGAACAAAGGAAAAGATTCAGCACACACTGAAAAATTCTCCCTCTCTTAAAGATACTCCCCAGAATGCAGCTGCAAAGATGTTAAAAGAAAATAAAATAAAGTAAATTAAACGGCGGATTTTCGATATCCGCCGTTTTTTAACTTCTTATGAAACAAGAGCATGAATCATATAAATTATCTGTATTGTAGCCGCCAACATAAAGGGTACTGAGCTTGTAGCAACAGCTCTGCCGCGCCTGTGCTGCTGAGGTGTAGGAGCCGGAAGCCTGTTTCCCTCTGAGCGAAATACCAGAAGCATTATAGCTCCCACAAGAGCCGCGCCGAAAAGTATCAGCGTTGCAATAAGCATATATGCTTCCAGTTTATCTGTAACAAGTCCAAATATGGTGGAAGTTGTATTTATAAAGATATGCACGATTACGGCAGGAATAATTGAATTATGCTTCATAGTAATCTGCGCAAGGAAAATTCCCAATACAAAAGCAAGGATAAACTGCGGTATATTGCCGTGAGCCAATCCGAAGAAGAATGCCGAAGCAAAAATTGCAAAGCGCTGATTCGCTCTTGAGAATACTTTCAGCACCATGCCTCTGAACATAATTTCCTCTGTAACAGGAGCGATTATGCAAGTATAAACATATCCCACCGCAAGTCCGAGAGGAGATTCCCCAAGTCCTGTCTGGTCAACTATACAGGAAAGCCCGAATTTATTCAGTATCAGCTCAACAATAGTTCCTGAATAAACGGATACAAGCCACAGAAACAGCGCAATAAGGCAGTATTGCAATCCCTTTCCAAAAGTGAAATCCCGTGTTTTTATCAGGGATTTCCCCTTGTAGCCTGCCCATTTCAGACCTGCAAATGCGCCCGTCAGATTCGCAATTATATACACAAGCATATTTATTGCAACAAGGATAGACGAGCCGTACATATATTTATATGAAGCCTCACCGTCGCCGCCGTTAATTACTTTCATTACAAGCTGTACACCACTCATAAGAAGAAGTGAAAGTACCAATGCCATGAGAAATTGAAGCATGATACACCAGCCGCCGATAGAGTACTGACGTTTGAGATTTTTGAATTCAACCCTGTCAATTTCCACAGGGATTTTATATCCTGCCTCACCAAGACGAGGCTGTATAATATCATAACTTCCGCTGTATTTCTTATAATCTGTAGGATTATCGAAAGGATGCTTTTTATCAGCAGTAGCATTTTTCAGCAGCTCAATATTTTTTTCGCTGAGTTGTTTTTCTTTTCTTTCAAGTGTATTTTTCAAAGAGCATATTTCCTGTATCAAGCCTGATACTTCGGCTCTATGCTCATCAGCATTTATAAATTCATCCATTTTATATCTGTTTCTCCTTTGTTTTGTTATATTTATTTTATCATATTTTAGCTTGTTTGTAAAGGGCTTTTCAAAAAATAGAGAGAACAATGCCAGATTATTAGAACGGGATTCTAAAGGGTGAAACCCTTTAGCAGAGTCAAGAGACAGCGTCTCTTGCAGGGTGTGGGACTGGTCCCACGCAGAGCAAAGCTCTGCGATGCGTTCAAGCGCTCTGCAAGGGGTGAATTTCCAAACAGTCCTGTGGACTGTTTGGAAAGAGGGGACGCTCTGCAAGAGAGAGCGTCCCCTTAAACCAAACACTAATAACCGTTCTACCTGTGACGACCGCCGCCGCGACCGCCTCCGCCACCGCCTCCACGACTTCCTCCACCCGAGGATGTTTCTATTTTTCTCTTTGTGGTGTAAGTGCGGATAAATCTGTCTTCACGGTGAATAAATCTTGTATCTTCCGAGGATACATATACATTAGGATTAGCAGATGACTTGAATTTATATGCGTGTTTCATTGCAAAGAAATATATCAGAGCCGCTATCAATCCGATAGGCAAAGCAAAGACAAGTGCTTTAAGACGTGCTTTGAAAGGTTTGTTTCTCGTAATTACAAGTTCATCGTCTTCATAATAGTAATATCTTTCACTATAATCGTCAAAATAATATGATTCCGAGCCGCTGTACTCCGAAAGCTGACCTAAAAAGCAGCTGATACCGTCTTTTATATCATCGGTGTAATCCGCTGGGTCAAGGTCAGATGAGGGCAGATAATAATACACTTCATCAAGTATATCATCAATATGACTTTTGTAGTAAACCATACCCTTGCCGCTTGGAGAGATACAATCGTATGCAGGCTGTTTGCCCGTAAAATCCATAAAATAGAATACGCCGTCTGTATCTTCTCCGAAAGTCTGGTCATAGCTGTCATCACTGAAACGCTCAGTCTGTTCATCACCCATATAATACTCAGAGCCTGCCGCAAGTACGATAATATTCAGTTCAAGCTTTTCGGAAGTTTCCTGAATTTCTTCTGTTATATCTTCCTCTTCCGATTTCGTAAACAAATCGGCATTATCTATAAACATGCTCTTACCGGAATCGCCGCTCCAGCCTTCCGCATGGTTTTCCTTTGCGGAGGCAGACATCGGAACAACGGGAAGCGTTAAAATCGTCATAAGCAGCGTAACCGCCGCAACAGTAAACTTTTTCATATAAAGAACTGCCCTCCCAGAAATGCAATTACGGCGGCAATAATACCCACAAGAACCGAGAAAAGCGCCAGCTTTCCCTTATCAAGAGGGGGCGTGCCTGCCAGTTTTCCCGTCTGACCGTTTATTGCAAATTCATACACCTTATCTTTATAACGATAAGTCATAAACCACACGGGGAGCATTATGTACTGCCAGTCAGTTCTTTCGATGTTATAGTTCTGATGCTGTACAATAGTAGTTGTATATCCGCTGACACTGCTGTTAATAACATTTTTTCCTGCCTGTGTAACTCTTTCCTGTATTCTCGGAAATACAGCTGCCTTGTCAACGTCGTATTTATCAGCGAAAAATCCGCTGAAATAGGACATATCAAAAGGTTTGAGAGCAGTATAATCAAATGGCTCTATAGACTCCATAAGCAAATCTTCAATTTTGCTTTCGCCGTCGGCAGGAACACCCTCGGCTCTGATTTTTGCTTTTCTTATAACGGAATACTCCTTTGTTTCAGTATAGCGGTAATTGCCTGATGACCAGCTTCTGATTTTTTTACCAAGAGCTTGATAGTCAGCATATACATCACAATCAGTTACCCAGAAAGGCACATAAAGTCCTGTCATTTTCTCCAGCTGCTGCTGAGATTTAAAATCGGCAGGAATAAACATCTTCTTTCCGCACCAATCCTTGAACATTTTTTCAGCCTCGTCACGCTGAATATGGAATCCGATAATCTTGCTTGGCTTAAAATCCCCCTTAAGCTTTCCTGCAAGAATTACGGGACTGTGGCAGTAATAGCAGAAAGTGGCTGTTGAATTCTCCTCTGCCATAATTTCCGCGCCGCAGTTTTTGCACTGATAGAGATTCGTGTGGGATTCAAAATCCTCTTTCTGCTCAGTTTCCTCAGCAGTTTCGGGCTTAACATTGGCATAAATCTCCTTGATTTTGTCCATAGTAAACTCACTGCGGCAGAAATCGCAGACAAGCTGTTGAGCAGACGGGTCAAAAGTAAGTTCGCCGTCGCAGTTGGGACATTTGTACTGTGAAGCTTCCAAAAAAACATCTCCTTTATCATGTATTGCGATTAATAAAATCACTTCTATTATTTTATCATAAATTCAAAGATTTTGCAATAGTAATGTATGAAATTATATGTATTTTTTTGCAAGCCATTAGATTTATCAGCTGACGGATAATATTTTTTTATTCTGTCGCTTTTCCATTTTACTCCAGCTGATAAAGCCGTAAATATCATTTACAAGAAATGCCATAAAGCACACAGCTACGGAAATTCCGGATTTATCGTGTTTTGCCGCCATTATCCACATAATTATGAGAACGATATCATTTGCAGAATAGCCTATGGCATAATATGGACTTCTGCGGAATGTGAGATATACCGCGATAAAGCTTGTTGAAACGGAAATTGTACTGAAAAACATATTTGCCGTGTGAAAATAATCCAATATAAAATAAAATATAACAGTTACTATCCCCGTCAGCACCGCCGCAAAGACATATTCTCCCCTTTTCAGCCGATTTACCGCAACCTCAGCCTTGTTATCCTCATAGGGATTTTTCAGCCACGAAATCAAGGCAAGCACCGCCATGGGCATTGTCATTCCGAGATATGTTATCATTTCACCATAGTAAGCAAATCGGTATGAAATAAAGCCATAAAACAGGCTAAAAATCACCATAAGCACCTGCCCGAAAGGGTTTCCTTTAGCGTTGAAAATAAGGGACGTAACACCAATCAGCGAGGCAATAAGCGTCATATAGTTTACCCTGTCAAATATCAGAAACGCGGCAATTATTGCCGCCATTGAACCGAACCATAATATGAGTTCGGATTTTGTAAAGTATTTTTTCATATATTTTCCTTTATAGCCTTTAGCCGTCAGCCTATAGCCATTAGCTCTTGTCAAAGCAAGTAATATTAAAAAAGACGGTAGTTCTTCCGTAAATAGAAGAAACTACCGCCTTAAAAATTTCGTGATTATATTACCTTACCGTTACCAAAAAGCTAAAAGCTAAAGGCTATCGGCTAATAGCTATACTATTCAATTACTTGTTGAGGTTAGCCTCAATCTTGTCAAGTACAGCGTAGAGCTCAGCAGGGATATTGCCGCCCTTAGCAGCGATATCGTCGTTGTAGTATCTTCTCATTTCAGCAATTTCAGCCTTCCAGAGGTCAGAATCTACAGCGAGGAGCTTATCCATAACTTCAGGAGTTACCTCATCCTCGATACCAGCAACATTGATGTCGCACTTCTTGGGGAGGAATCCGATAGCAGTCTCATCAGCATCAACTGTACCGTCACATCTCTTGATGATCCAGTCGAGAACACGCATATTATCGCCAAAACCGGGCCAGAGGAAGTTGCCGTCCTCGTCCTTCTTGAACCAGTTTACGTTGAAGATCTTAGGAGCCTTATCGCCGAGCTTCTCGCCCATTTCGAGCCAGTGTGCCCAGTAATCGCCTACGTTGTAGCCGATGAAAGGCTTCATAGCCATAGGATCGTGACGGAGTACGCCTACTGCACCTGCAGCTGCTGCTGTTGTCTCAGAAGATACAGCAGAACCAACGTATGTACCGTGTGTCCAATCGAATGACTGATATACGAGAGGAGTTGTGGATGCACGACGACCGCCGAATACGATAGCAGAAATCGGAACGCCAGCAGCGCTGTCGAACTCAGGTGAGATGCAGGGGCAGTTTGCAGCAGGAGCTGTGAAACGTGAGTTGGGGTGAGCAAGCTTCTTACCCTCAGCTGTCCACTCCTTACCGTTTGTCTTGATTCCTGTCCACTCTGTAGCGTCCTCGGGAGGATTCTTGTCAAGACCTTCCCACCATACTGTATTATCAGCATTGTTGAGAGCAACGTTTGTGAAGATAGCATTCTTCATTGTGGAAGCAAGAGCATTGTAGTTGGACTTAGCATTTGTTCCGGGAGCAACACCGAAGAAGCCGTTCTCAGGGTTGATAGCGTAAAGTCTGCCGTCCTCGCCGGGCTTGAGCCATGCGATATCGTCACCTACTGTGAATACCTTGTAGCCGTCCTTGAGGTATCCCTCGGGAGGAATAAGCATAGCAAGGTTTGTCTTACCGCAAGCAGAGGGGAATGCAGCACAAACGTACTTTGTGTCACCGTCGGGCTTCTGAACGCCGAGGATGAGCATATGCTCAGCCATCCAGCCCTCGTTCTTACCCTGGAATGAAGCGATACGGAGAGCGAAGCACTTCTTGGAAAGGATAACGTTTCCGCCGTATGCAGAGTTGATAGACCAGATTGTATTATCCTCAGGGAACTGAACGATGTATCTCTTTTCAGGGTCAACGTCAGCCTTAGAGTGGAGACATCTTACGAAGTCGTTGGAATCGCCGAGCTTATCGAAAGCAGCCTTACCCATTCTTGTCATGATGTTCATATTGAGAACAACGTAGATAGAATCTGTAAGCTCAACACCAACCTTGGAAATAGATGAAGCAACAGGTCCCATAGAATAAGGAATAACGTACATTGTCTGTCCCTTCATTACGCCGTCGTACATAGGAGTAAGCTTAGCGTACATTTCCTGAGGGTCCATCCAGTTATTTGTAGGGCCGGCGCCCTCCTTTGTCTTTGTACAGATGAAAGTTCTGTCCTCAACACGAGCAACGTCATTCTCAGCTGTTCTGTGGTAGAGACATCCGGGAAGCTTCTCCTGATTGAGCCAGTACATCTTGTTGGGATCACCGTCGGGAAGTGAAGTAACCTCCTTTGTAAGTTCATCGAGCTGCTCCTGAGAACCGTCGATCCATACAACCTTATCAGGCTTGCAGAGAGCGACCATCTCGTCAACCCACTTAAGTACATTTGCATTTGTAGTCAGTGACATTGTATTATACCTCCTATAATAAAAATCGTTATTCAGTATGAGAATACAACGTATCATCAAAATATACTCGTACCCTCATTTACTATTATATATTATTTTTGTCAACCTGTCAATATCTTACAAAAGATTTTTAAAACACAACGCGATTTTTTCAGATTTAACGTCATTATGCACAATTTATGTCGTTTTTTGTTGTCTAAAAGATAGATTTTTTCAATTTCTTCCTTTTTGTTATTGAATCATACGGGTAATTGTGGTATAATATCATTTACCATAAGAATCAAAATTTTTAGGAAAGCGAGGAATATACATTGAAAAAACCAATTATAACAATTGAACGCCAATACGGCAGCGGAGGAAGCGTTATCGGAAAGTTAGTTGCCGAAAAACTGGGCATAAACTGCTACAATAGACAAATCCTCGATATGACCGCAGAGAGATGCGGATTTGATAAGGAACAGATTGAAAACGCAGAGGAAACTGTACCTACAAGCTTTCTTTATTCCCTGCTTATGACTGCAAATCCCACTCGTTCACTGGAGGACAACCTGCCCCTTTCTGATAAGGTTTTCATTATGGAAAGCCGTATAATCAACGAAATCGCTGACAAGGAAGAAAGCTTTGTCCTTGTAGGAAGATGCGGAAACTATGTCCTTGAAGAAAGAGGCTGTTTCAGCGTATTCATCTATGCGCCGCAGGATTTCCGCATTAAACGCGCAGTTGAGGAATACGGCATAAAGGAAAATAAAGCGGAAAGCTATATGAAAAAGACCGATAAGCGCCGCGAGACCTTTTTCAGCGTAAATACGGGTAAAAACTGGCTTGATAAAGACATTTACTGCCTATGCCTCAACAGTGAGCTGGGCGATGAGCTTTGTGCAGAGCTGATTGTTCAGGCTTATAAGGCATATAACAGCGATAAATAACACTTCAACCCCATGGAAACTCCGTGGGGTTTTTGTTTATATCGCACAAATTTAGTATATACTAACTGTTCATTCCTACGAAATTGAAATTTTTTTCGTCTTTTTCGCCCTTTAAATACACTGTAATATAGAACGTTAAAAAGCGTTACCGAAAAGGAGGAAATCACATGAAAAAATTAATTGCATTTTTAACAACCCTTATCACCCTTTGCGGTGTGTCATGCAGTGAGAAGCCAACAAGCAGTAATTCACGAGTTATCAACAAGGAGCAGGTGCAGATTGTGGACAATTCACGGATTTACAAGAAAACAGAGTTACCATTCCCCGACGAATTACAGGGAATAAGCAACATTTTCTACAACGAAAAATCAGGAAGTATCCACATAATCGGCAACGATTCAGAGGGAAATGAAAAAGCCTGCATAACCGACAGCGATTTTTCAATGTACAGTTATGCCGACCTCAAATTAAAAATGGATTACTCTAAAAATGAAAGCGTAGCTTTTGCGGTTTCAGAGGATAATATTTTTGCTGTAATTTCAACTGCCGTACAAGCGGAGAAAAACGAAGAAATTTCATTTACCTACAGACTAAAAACCTACGATAACAGTGGAAATGAGCTTTCCGTATCTGATTTTACAATTGACGACAGCTTGCTTTCGGAATGTCTTTACAAGGGCATCAGAAGTATACGTTATGCAGGCGAAAACAGGCTGATTTTAGACATTGACAGCATTTTTCTTCTCATTGATACAGAGGGCAATGTAATTGAAACTCTTACCGAAGAAACAGTCAATGATTATACTGAATCCGCAAACGGCTATATTCGTCATTATGTCGAGAACAACGGTTATTACGGCATAAAATCGGACAAAATAACGGAAAAGCTGATTGATTTCACCGATTCGGGATTAAGCGGAATTAGCGCCATTTCTCCCATAGCAAACGGGGATTTCGTCTGCTATATGGACAGAAAGCTATACAGGCTTTCGGAACGTGATATTGCGGAATATAGCCAAATTCAAACGATTACCCTTGCAGCAGCATCTAAAATTGACGAAATTCAGCCTATGATTGCGGATTTCAACGCAGAGAGCAATTTGTATCAGATTGATTTAAAAAATTACCTCGACGGCTATGAATACAGCGCTGAGGGAGTTGAAAACGCTGTGAACGACCTTGAAATGGACATTATATCGGGAAAGATACCCGATATGGTATACCTTGACACAAACGAAATTGAAAAGCTTTCCTCAAAGGGTGCTTTTGCGGATTTATACGAATTCATGGACAGCGACAGCAAGTACAGCCGTGATGCGTTTCTGCCGAATTATCTTGAAGCCGCAGAGACAAACGGGCATATTTACTCCGTTGCACCAACATTTATGATAAAAACAATTGCCGCCAAAACTAAGCATACCGACATTCAGAACTGGAATTTCGAGGAATTTAAGAATGTTTATAATTCAAAATCCGCAGATATGACGCTTTTTGAAAGTGCCAACAACAGAATTGCTGTTTTCGGTTTCTTATCCGACGATTGCAACGATTTTGTTGATTACGGCACTCACACCTGTTCTTTTAATTCGCAAGATTTCATAAATATACTTGAATTTTCCGCAGAATTCCCAAGCGTTGAAGAATATTCATGGGAAACAACCTCATGCCGCAATGATACGGCATTGATTTCAACTCTGTATATTAAATCTTTCAGGGATATAAACGTCCAAAACCAGAGCATTTTTGGAGATGATATTACTTTTGTGGGATTCCCCTCGGAAAACAGAAACGGTTCAGTTATGACACTTTCAAACCAGTTTGCAATAATGGAGGATTCTCCGGCAAAAGACGGCGCATGGAGCTTTATCCGCACATTTTTCAGAGATGACAGATATTATGGGAACATCAATGGTATTCCCATAACAGAAAAGGGATTTGAAATCGCAATGGAAGAAGCCCTTGAACCGCCGTATTACATCGACGGTGAAAGCAATCAGAAAGTTCCTATGAAAGAAACAGGCTATAATTTTACAAATGGCTCAGAAACAGAAATAACCCCTATGACAGAGACTGAACAGGCGAAATATGAAGCATTTGTCCGCAGTATCACAAGGGCAGTTTCAGGACATTACGATAACAGTATCAACAGCATTGTAAGCGAGGAAACATCACGCTATTTTGCAGGTGCTTGCTCCGCCGAGGAATGTGCCGAAGCTATACAGAACAGAGTTTCAATAATGTTAAGCGAACAGAGTTAAAAAAAGCGGAGAAACTCTCCGCCACAGTCTGTAGAAAAAGTCGTTATTTCAATGCGGACCGCCAAAGGCGGCCCCTACGAATCGGCTATTTTGAGTCATTTCGTGTAGGGGCGGATATTATCCGCCCGCAATTTCGGTACGAAATTCAGGTTTTTCGACACTCTCAGGCAGAGGAAATACCTCCGCCCACAAAATTAATTACGCATTACGCATTACGAATTACGCATTATTTATGGTATTTTCCACCCTCCGCAATCTGAAACGCGCGGTATATCTGCTCTAAAAGCATAACACGGGCAAGCTGATGAGGAAATGTCATTTTAGACATAGAAAGCTTTAGTGTGCCCATTTGCTTGATTTCATCATCAAGCCCGAAAGAACTGCCGATTATGAAAGTCACAGTACCCATACCATTCACACCTGCGGAGGTAATTTTCTCCGAAAGTTCGGGACTGCTGAGCTGTTTACCCTCTATGCACATAGGAGCAATCATACCCTTTGCATATTTTTTTATAGCCGCCGCCTCTTTTTTCAGAGCCGCGGCGATTTCTTTTTCCGAGGGTTTGTCGCTTAAACGACACTCATCAAGCTCATGCAGTTCAAATGTGCAGTACCGTCCAAGCCGCTTTATGTATTCAGCGCAGGCTGAACGGAGATAATCCTCTTTAAGCTTGCCAATAACAATAAGATTAATATTCATACTAAAAAATCACAGCTCCTCCCACTGATTCAACAGGTGCAACACCCATGAGATAATCACGTTTTCTCACAAAGTCCGACAGCACACGCTCCACTGTCTTATCAGCTATATCAGGGCGATTATTGTCCTGACTAAGATGTCCGAGAATAATATGGGTTGTCCCCTGCCTGATAAGCTTAGCCGCCTGCATACCGCAGTTTTCGTTGGATAAATGACCGTATGGCGACAATATACGCTCTTTCAGATAAAGGGGATACGGACCGCGGCGGAGCATTTCCTCGTCATAATTGGATTCAAGAAGCACAAGACGGCAGCCATTCAGCGCCTCGTCAACCTCAGGAGTGATATGCCCTAAATCCGTACATACAGCGCATATTTTCCCGTCGGACGTTGTAATTCTGTAGCCGCAGCTCTGAATTGTATCGTGGGGAGTATTAAAATTAGTCAGCTCACAGTCACCACAGGCAATTTTCTTCCCTGTCATATCAATAACAGGAGATGTAGGGGATATCTTATCATCATCGCACAGCTGCTGCAAGGTACGCTTCTGCCCATACACGGGAATTGAAGTATGCTTCGTCAGCATTTTCAGACCGCTTACGTGGTCGGAATGGCCGTGAGTGATAAACACACCTCTGATTGCGGAAAGGGGTATGCGGTTACAGTCAAGTGCGGCGTTAAGCCGTTTAAAGCTTACGCCGCAGTCGATAAGGATACCGCCTTGTTCCGTGCCGATAAAAGTCGAATTGCCCTTACTGGAGCTGAAAAGCGGATATATTCTTGCCATTAGCCTCTTGCAGGGATTCTTGTTGCTACTCTCATAGCAAAATCGTTGAAATTCTGTGTCTGGAGAATAACTCTGCCGGGGCCAGTAAGACGAGTGAGGAAAAGGCCTTCGCCGCCAAAGAATATATTTCCAAGTCCCTTAACCATTTCAATATCATAGCTTACAGACGTTTCAAAAGCAACAACATTTCCTGTATCTACTTTCAGGACTTCACCGGGAGCAAGAATGCGGTCAACTCTGTCGCCGTCAACTTCAAGAAAAGCCATACCGCTGCCGAAAAGTCTCTGAAGAATAAAGCCCTCACCGCCGAAAAGACCAGCTGAAAGCTTCTTTGTGAAAGTAGCTTTTACATCAACGGATTGTTCAGCGCAAAGGAAAGCACCTTTCTGCACGATAAGCTCGCCTCTGGAAATATCCACAGGAACGATAGAACCAGGGCAGGTAGCACCGAAAGCGATTTTTGCCCCTTGAACCTGAGAAGTATAATTAGCCATAAACAGAGATTCCCCTGTAAACATTCTGCCGAGGCTTCTGCCGAGACCGCCTCTTGCGTTTGTGGACATATTTATGCCGTTAGTCTGCCAAATCATTCCCCCCGATTGAGAGAATACGGATTCCCCTGCATTGAGTGTAAGTTCCACAGCAGGAACAGTTTCACCGATAAGCTGATAATTCATAATTTTGTTCCCTTTCATCATATTTTAAATTATAAAGCAAACTGAAATATTCAGTACACTTATACATATTATTCTATCATTTTTTATCAAATTCGTCAAGCGGAAATTTTTCAAAATTACGCAAATCTTTTGTAGGGGAGGTTGCCCACGACGTCCCGTTAAGGCAATACCGGCGGACTGCCAAAATGAGCCATGTCCGTGAGAACCCCTGCATACAAAATCTCAGTCTATAGAAAAAGGTATTTTTGAATACGGACCGCCAAAGGCAGCCCCTACAAATTGGCTATTTTACATTATTTCGTGTAGGGGCGGATATTATCCGCCCGCAATTTCGGGACAAAATTCAGGTTTTTCGACAATCTCCAAAATCTATCGGTTCATTTCTGTTCACAGAAAATTTACAATTCCAGCCTTGACAAATATTTTTTGCATGAGTATAATAAAATTATCATAGTATTCAAATGCAATGAAGGGAAATAAAGCCTTTTTAGTTTTTCAGAGAGCCGCTGTTGGTGCGAATGCGGTAAACGACACAGGTTATAGCTCCTCCCTGAGCAGTCGGTTGAAACGGCAGTTGTACTGTCGGATTAGCTCCGAACGGGTTCTCCCGTTACAGAGATATGCGTTAGCGGACGCAGATGAGTGGGTGTAAAAGTATACACCAAGAAGAGTGGTACCACGGAATATAGAATTTCGTCTCTTCCATGCCGATTGTGCGTGGAGGAGATTTTTTATTTCTCCAAAACAGCATCGGCACTCCGCAATAGTTTTAAGGAGAGATTAATATGATGAACGCATCAAAGTACACAAGACAATTTTTCAAAGCTCCCGCAACATCAATGAAGTGGACTGAGAAAACCCACATTGAAAAAGCGCCCATATGGTGCAGTGTTGATTTACGCGACGGCAATCAGGCGCTTATCACACCTATGAATCTGGAAGAAAAGCTGGAATTTTTCAAGCTTCTGGTAGATATCGGCTTCAAGGAAATCGAAATCGGCTTCCCTGCCGCATCTGAAACGGAATACGAATTCTGCCGCACACTTATTGAGCAGGATATGATACCCGACGACGTTGCAATACAGGTACTTACCCAATCCCGTGAGCATATCATTGAAAAAACATTTGAGGCACTCCGCGGCTGTAAGAATGCAATCGTGCATCTTTACAATTCCACCAGCGTGGCACAGCGCGAGCAGGTATTCCGCAAAACCAAGGAGGAAATCATAAATATTGCGATTACAGGCGCAAAGCTCTGCAAGGAGTACCGCGAAAAATACGAGGGAAATTTCCGTTTCGAGTACTCCCCCGAAAGCTTCACAGGCACAGAGCCCGAATTTGCTCTGGAGGTATGCAATGCCGTACTTGATATATGGCAGCCCACCGCCGAGGATAAGGTAATTATAAATCTTCCTGTTACAGTGCAGGTTTCCATGCCCCACGTTTATGCAAATCAGGTTGAGTATATGTGCGAGAATATAAAATACCGCGAAAATGTGGTGATTTCCACACATCCCCACAACGACAGAGGCTGTGCCGTTGCAGATACTGAAATGGCACTTCTTGCAGGCGCAGACAGAGTTGAGGGAACACTTTTCGGAAACGGCGAGCGCACAGGCAACGTTGATATAATCACCCTTGCTATGAATATGTTTTCACAGGGCATTGACCCACAGCTTGATTTTTCCGATATTCCGTCAATCTGCGAGGTATACAGCCGTGTAACGAATATGAATATCCACGAGCGTTCACCCTATTCGGGAAAGCTTGTATTTGCGGCATTCAGCGGCTCACATCAGGACGCTATCGCAAAGGGTATGAAGTGGCGGGAGGAGGGACACACAGAGCACTGGACAGTCCCCTATCTTCCAATCGACCCCAAGGACGTTGGCAGAGAGTATTCCGCAGATGTTATCCGCATCAACAGCCAGTCGGGCAAGGGCGGAATCGGCTATATTCTCGAAAAGCACTTCGGATATGACCTGCCGAAGAAAATGCGCGAGGTTGTGGGATATATGGTCAAGGGTATCTCCGACCACAAGCACAAGGAGCTTCTCCCCGACGAAGTATACGGCATATTCAAGGAAAGCTTTGTGGATATAACTGCGCCTCTTGACGTAAAAGAAACCCATTACAAACAGTATGGAGGCGGCATTGAGGCTACCGTATCACTTCTATACAACGGAAAAAAAGCATCTGTAACAGATACAGGTAACGGACGACTTGACGCTGTAAGCAACGCAATACGCTCATATACGGGACTTGATTTCAGTCTTAACAGCTATACCGAGCACGCTCTTGAAGTGGGCTCAGCTTCAAAGGCTGTTTCATACGTAGAAATTATCAACAGAAATGGCAAAAGCTTCTGGGGCACAGGAATAGACAACGATATTATCATATCGTCGATTAAAGCTCTTGTAAGTGCTGTAAATAATATGCTGAAATAAAAGCCTTTAGCTTTCGTGTAGTACCTTGTAACAACTAAAACTTTATATTTAATAGAAACAGCAATTTATAGATAGGAGAAATGAATAAACAACATTTAAAAAGACCACTTGACACACATGAAAAGACTTTCCTTTTCTTATACAACAATCCCCCTCGTCAAAAGTCGGCAAAGGGAGGGAAAAAGGGGAAAGGGAAAGGAGAGCCCAGAGAGGAAAACCGTAGGGGAAAAAGGGAGGCGGCGTGTCGCCGCTGACATTTTGGGCTTTGGAAAATGCACATTAGCGCGATAATATTTGTTCTGATGAA
>JAFXDK010000079.1 GCA_017521805.1 Ruminococcus sp.
ATGATTTTCGATTTTTCGCTAAAATCAACGATAGCTTGGGTAATCGTTGACTTTTGAGGTCTGTCTACTCATTTTTGCCCAATTTCGACCGTTCAGAGCCTCATATAACTCTCTGTTATACTCCCTACCGTTTCCGATTGCCCTCAAAACAGCGTATTATCTGCGTTTAGGCAGAATAATGCACCCCAACTTCGATTGTATCTAAATTGGGGTGCTAATATGTAAGAGTTCCTCACAAATGAGACAATTAAGTCATTCTACTCATTGGTACTCAATATACTCATTATACACATTTATACGATATTGAGTTCTGCCTCGTAAATTAGGATCTGGTTTTCATGCCTCTTTTTCATTTCATCTATTAGGTCTTTCTCCCAGTAAATGATATTTTCTTGTCTATCAAATTTTAGATACTTTTTGTACTTTGAAAGCAATAATTTGGTTAGAGCCAAAGATACCCCATGTGCGTTTGTCTTCTCTCTTAATTCGATTACGTCTCAGAATATCTTCCATTCCAAGCTAAGAGGAACATATTCCGTACCTTCGCAATAGTTTCTGAAATCCTTCTGTATTTTGATGTAATCCTTATATTCGAGATTACTCCAGTTCTTATACTGGTTTTGGGACACATTTTTCGCAATGTTTGAATAATACCACTTAAGAATATTATCGTCGAGAGGTATGTGACAATAATTGAAGTATGATTCGTAATTATCTGAGCCATCCAAACTTGAAAGATACTTGAATGACATGTTGATGAT
This sequence comes from Ruminococcus sp., assembly GCA_017521805.1. Classification (GTDB taxonomy): domain Bacteria; phylum Bacillota; class Clostridia; order Oscillospirales; family Ruminococcaceae; genus Ruminococcus. The sequence continues at coordinate 762 of JAFXDK010000079.1, forward strand.
TTTTTGAGCCTTACCCATATGAATCGGCTTGTAACCGAATAAAACTTCTGCGTTGATCTTGGATGTAAGCTTCTGACACATTGTATTGTGCCATATATCGAAATCTGCCTGTGTATTAATACTGCTGTTAAAAAGCTTTTCTATTTCCTTATATAACCACTCTATGACAGTAGCCTTATTATTCTGATCAATATGTGCGTCAGCAGTTTCCTTACGCAGAGTACGCCACATAGCATCGTGGTTATATGCGTTAGTAGTTATTAAATGTAATACTGTTTCCTTGTTATTGATAGAAAGCTCACTATTACATTTATATGACTTTCTGAATGCGTCAACTTTCTGTTCCAGACCTCTTAACATTTCCAGCATAATAATACCCTCCTACAGGCAATTGAGAAATGGTTTATAGTCTTATAAAGCTGCCAGCTTGAAACCGAACTTCCGCTGACAGAAAAGTTTTTATTACAGTTCCCGCACCTGTTATCATTCATCAATTAAAGTCAGAAACATCGAACACTGACCTAAACCAATAACTGATAATAATAGCTATAAACCATAACACTGAACATGAACATTAACAGTTCATATTCAAAAGGGCAAGTGAGAGAACTGTAAACGGAAAACGCTTTAGATGTCTATCTCGAATTCCACAGTGCTGTTAATGAGATCAAGTGCTGTCTGCGCCTTGGCGAGTATATCTGATAGTTCGATATAAAGCTTATTGGCTTCCTCTATGTCGTAATTGGTATATTGGTAATCGAGGATCGCACTGTTACCGGAATAGCCTGAACTTACGCGGACTTTGGGCATAGCGTCCCTCATTCCGCTAAGTAAAGAGCACTGTTTATTGAGCTGCGGAAGAAATACGAGCATCTCGTCGATGGTCATATCAAAATCCGGAACAACAGTTGTTGTGTTGAACACATTTAATGCGTGCTTGAGTTTGCGTATCTTCCTCTCGACCTCTGCCTGAGCATCACGCATTTCCTTGAAGTTATACTTTGGACGAACAGATTCGATGTCCTCCTGAAGCGCAGCCACAAAGGTCTTTGTTTTTTCCTCGCGAACCTGTAATGTACGCAGTTCGTCGTTAAGCTGACGCAGCATCTTCGCTGCTTTTGCGGATGTAATTAACATAAGCATTTCCTCCTTAAAATCTTTAGGGATTAAACTTTTTGAAATGAAATAATTATTATTTATCCATTGAGCATATAGCACCACACACAGTTCTGCAGATTGACGGAACTATGGTTTCAATAAGATGTGTCATCCATTGATAATCAAAATTATAATGTGAATAATACACACTGTTAACTTCTACAAGTATGCAGCTTTTTTCTCTTTCTGTTTTCGAATATAGTGTATCGATTAGATCTACGTCAGGTATATTCCAGCCGAAAGCGTTCGAATAAAAGTAAATATCGACATTTCCTTTTGTTGTAAGAATTCTGATATTAAAATCTTTCGATAACGTATTCTGGCTTAGATTATCGTCTTCGCTAATCAACGCAGATAGTCTTTCCTTAGCTTTATCTTTTATCTCCGCTAACCGTGTTGGTGTAAGGTTTTCTACATACGAAAGCTCATCAAAAAGAAGAACAAATCTTTCTACTATTCCGTAGATATAATAGTAATCTTCTACGCTATCAATAAGGAATTTTAACATATGTATTCCTCCTCAGATAATAATCACTAATTGGTTAGACATGAAAGATTCTTTACTTTAACGCTCCCCATTTTACAAATGCAGGGCATCCTCCGTTCGCCTGTTTTGTCTGTCCACGATATCCTGAATTCTGATTCTGACATTTTCCTGTATCCATAGGGCTTGTGACTTCTAACCTCGAGCCCCAACGGTCACAGACATTTCTTCTTCCTGACCAGCAGGCACAAGTCGCACAATATTTCGCATCGCAGGTGTACTGATACATATACTTACCTCCTGAATAAAACAGATCAATGAATACGTGTTTTTCTCTTCTGTGATTATATTATATCACAGGGGGACGAGTACAAATTAACCTGTACCTGCGTGGTATAATAATAGTTTTCAACCTTTTTTCTTTTCTATATTATAACAAAAGGCATAGGGCGTTACCGCCCTATGCCTCAATTGTCGTTAATTAATTATAATTATTCGTTAGATAGTTCACGAATAAACGCATTGGCAATCTTTGCACACTTTTGATATGGATCCGAATTCAGAATATCGATAATTTCAAGAATTGTCTTTTTTGCAGTTTCTTCCGATGAAAAATCAGGTATAAATGATCCTTCCAATTTCATTCCGCATACTTCATCAATCTTATTTTTGCTCTTAAATAAAGCTCCGTTATTTATAAAGAAAGCACGAGCTTTTTCATCTGTATTTTTATCAATATGCTGGCTTTCAAGATGAACTAATACTTCAATCTCTTTAGAAGTTTGACATAAAGGGGTTTCACCTGTCAATTTCAGTTCAAAATGAAAATTAATACTGTCCCATTTTTCATTTTGAATAATCTGCCAGAATGATTTTGTTGTTTCACCAAGTGTTCTGCGTTTCAACAAACGGGAATATTTATCGTTTGATAAGATTTTTAACTGCTCTCCAATCCACATATCCTCATAGTATCTTATCATATCTTCTGGTAAAAAAGATGTGCTCATAGCTTTTCCTCCTTATTAATTAAAGAATATCCTTTATTATAATATCACATAGTATGTGACATTATTGACTTATCTTATTTTTCGTATTTACTGAGAGCGTTTCTCAGCGTTTCTGCTATTTGTTCACGCAGGCTTTTAGGTGAAAGTATCTCTACTGCGTCTGCAAATTGTATTGCCCAGTGGAGCATTGAGGCTTCGCTTGCTTCAACGTGAACTATCATCATATCGTCAGGCAGCGATTCAATTCTGTTATTCGTACCAAAACTATCTGCGACATCGTTCATCATATACTGTTTGCACTGGAATGTGATATGTACGGGAGTACCGCTCCAAAGATTCGGATGCGATTTTATGTAATCAGAAAGCCTGATACCTGCCGAAAAGCCTTTCAGCATCCTAAGCTGAGTTGCAGGCTTATCGTTCTTTGTGCAGTCTTTTATACGATCAATACGGAAATGCGTAAGATCATCGTGCTCCGGAAGATTACATATCAGATATGAGTGACCGTTCCTGGATACTATCTGATATGGATTGACAGTATACGGCTTCTTTTTACCGCTACTGTCAAGTTTATATTTCAGCTTACCATCTATTCCGCAATCACAGTAGTGGAAGGATACTTGTTTTCCGTTTGCGATAGCGTTTCCTATGTTTTCAAGAGTAATATAGAGTTCTCTGTTAATGACCTTATCACAGATCTCCATATCTGTATTCTTGATAGTCGAAAGGAAAAACTTGCTTGATAAACCTTCAAGACGACCTATTAGACTAAGGCGTTCTTTTTGTGAAAGACCATCAGAAGCAAGCACGTTGTCGATAAGCAGACGTAATTCTCCGTCCATAAACTCATGATCATAATACCAATCTGTCAATATCACTTCGGTTTTTCCGTCCTTACCTTTACGGATTATAGTATCATTTTCATGTTCGCTGCCGCGATATCTAATGGGAAAACCAAATTCGATCAATTTTGAAAGATTGCGTTTAACGGTCTTTTGGGCGACATTCATTCCATATTCTGATTCTATCAGGTCTTGTATCTGCTGCTGAGAAAGTCTGTGATCAAAATCTGAATGCTTCTGTAAAATGCGAAGAACGTCAAGTATAATCAATTTAGGTGGTTGACTGCCTGCCATAATAAGGAACCTCCCATCATGTATTCTATGATATAATTATACCATTTTTATCAAACTTGATATACATCATTTTGTTAACATTATGCATTGCTATAATTTTGTACGATTTATACGAACTAAAAGGATATGAATTGTTTAAAGTGCAAAATAGTAAAAACAGCTCCCACCACAAGTATTTTACATATCACATTATGAACCCCTTTCATATTATATAGACAAATAATAGCTATAATATGAGCCTCCCGAGGGAGGATTAAACTATCATTCTGTCGGCAAATCTATAAATGTAGGCTCGTGCTTGGCTGCGCGGACATACTTAAGCATATCATCTCGGAGCAGGCGAACTGTCGATGTATTGATGCCAGGATGTCCACAGATGTATTCATCTTTCATCAGGTCGTTATCGATAACAAGCTGGATGTTATTTTCTGTATCAAATATAATCTCCAGTGCTGATACTGAGCCGGGGATA
>JAFXDK010000080.1 GCA_017521805.1 Ruminococcus sp.
GATTTCCGTTTAGTACGGGATAGCTATACCCTTTTGCCGACAATACGGCAAAAATACAGCGAATAACCATACATATATGCCGCTATTTCAGCATTTTTACTGATTTAGCGGCTCTTGTTTTTTCTGTACCCATTGATTTTTGTTTTTTATGGGGTTATTAGAGGTGCCCTTAATTAAGAATTCAAAATTAAGAAAAAAGAATTACTAATCCTGATAATACAAAAAAGAAATATTAATATAAATTATAAAATATATAATTATTTATTGTAGGGGCGACCATTGGTCGCCCATTTTTCAATCATAATAACATATTATAAATTTCGTTCCGAAATTGCGAGTTAAAGATTTCACCAAAATGCACAAAATCAACAGAAAATTTTATATGACAAATCGGTCAATTTCCCTTGAAATTTTCTTTGAGATGTGGTATAATAATTTTGTATATTAAAATCATATGGGAGTATTCAATATGACTGCTAAAGAGGAATTTATTCAGATATATACAGAAAATATAAAACGTCAGGGAGCCGATAAGCTGCTGGAATACCTGAAAAAATCGGACTTTTTCACTGCTCCCAGCAGTACGCGCTATCACGGCTCTTACGAGGGCGGACTTGTTGAGCACAGCGTAAATGTCTACCATTGCCTCAAAGACTACCTTTCACGTCCAAGAGTAAAGGAAAAGTACGGCATGGACTTCTCTGATGAGAGTATAGCCATTGTTGCCCTGCTCCACGATTTGTGCAAGATTAATTTCTACACAACAGAAATGCGCAACAAGAAGAACGAGGCAACAGGAAAGTGGGAACAGGTGCCATTTTACGCTATAAACGACACTCTCCCCTACGGACACGGAGAAAAATCCGTGTATATCATCTCAGGTTATCTCTACGGAGATGGCAGACTTACCCGCGATGAAGCCTGCGCAATCCGCTGGCATATGGGATTTTCAGGCATTGAAGATAAAAATACTATCGGAAAAGCTCTGGAAATGTACCCTCTTGCATTTGCTCTACATGTTGCAGATATGGAAGCTTCATATTTTATTGAGGGTTCAAACAAATAAGACATATATTGAAAGGGGTTTTTAATTATGAACTGGTACGATAACGCCATAATCTATCACATTTATCCGCTGGGATTCTGCGGAGCGCCAAAATTCAACGATTTCAGCAGTGATGTCTCCTATCGTCTCGATAAGGTAGTCGATTGGATTCCGCACCTTAAAGAAATGAACGTTGACGCCGTATACTTCGGACCTGTTTTTGAATCCGTTGAGCATGGCTATGATACAGTTGATTACAAGAAAATTGACCGCCGTCTCGGCGATAACAACTCCTTCCGCTTTATCTGTGATAAGCTTCATGAAGCTGGAATAAGAGTAATTCTGGACGGAGTTTTCAACCATGTAGGCAGAAAGTTTCCGCAATTTGTTGATATACAGGAAAAGGGACAGGGTTCAGAATATTGCGGCTGGTTCCAGAATCTGAATTTTGGCGGACAGTCACCCTGCGGCGACCCTTTCTGGTATGAGGGCTGGAACGGCCATTATAACCTTGTAAAGCTGAATTTACAGAATGTGGGAGTATGCGACCATATAATCGACGCTGTAAACTACTGGATAGAATCCTTTGGTATCGACGGTATACGCTTTGACGCGGCTGATTGTATCGATTTCAACTTCTTCAAGAGAATCCGTGATTTCTGCAAGGGCAAAAAGCCTGATTTCTGGCTTATGGGCGAAATTATTCACGGCGATTACAACCGCTGGGCTAATCCCGAAATGCTGGACAGTGTTACAAACTATGAGTGCTATAAGGGGCTTTACTCATCACATAACGACAAGAACTACTTTGAAATCGACTATTCAATAAATCGTCAGTCTGGTGCAAACGGCGGTATATACAAGAATATCAACCTTTACACCTTTGTTGACAACCACGATGTAAACCGTCTGGCAAGCACAGTAAATAACCCTGCGCATCTGCCTCTTATCTACACAATGATGTATACAATGCCCGGTATTCCGTCAATTTACTACGGAAGCGAGTACGGCGTTCAGGGACGCAAGGAGAATAACTCCGATGATAACCTCCGTCCATGCCTCCACCTTGCTGATATGGAGCGTGAGAACACTGCTCTTTATAAGCATATCGTAAAGCTTGGCAGAATCTATAAGGCTTATCCTGCCCTCCGTACAGGCGCATATGAGAAGCTCCAGATAACAAATCAGCAGTTGCTTTACAAGAAAACTCAGGGCGAACAGACTGTGTATATCGCGCTTAACCTTGCAGATTATCAGTACGATTTCAACTTTGGCACGCAGCTTCCTGCCCTTGTTGATGTTATCGGCGGACAGAGTGTTGACGTAAATAACGGAAACGCGCATATTTCAATGCCGCCTTTCTCCTCTATGATTATTGTATCAGATGATATTGTCAATACAGCACCAGAAGCTGTTCCTGCTTACGAGGAAAAATCCGAGGAAACAGAGGCAGTTGTAGGAGGAAGATACCGCCACTATAAAGGCAATGAGTACGAGATTATTGCAATTGCCCGTCATACCGAGAATAACGAGGAGCTTGTAATTTACAAGAGCCTTTCCGACGGCAATGTATGGGCAAGGCCTAAGGCTATTTTCTGCGGAAAATCCAGTGACGGCTCTGTTATGAGATTTACAAAAATATAAATTATTTAATTTTAAATCTTGAAAATCTTGCAATTGTTGAATAATCTGAAATTATCTGCTCATAATAGAAGCAAGGGTACAAAAACCCTATCTCATTCCGCTATATGCGGTGAAAGGTGATATTTATGAGCAAGAAGAAGTCAACTCAGCCTGATTTTAACAGTAAGTCAGATAACAACTACTCAAACTCCAATTACAACCAGCCCGATTTCGGCGATAAGCCCGAAAAGAGCACTTCATCAAATTCTAAGAAATCTGACGACTGCGAATAATTGATTTAATGTAAAAAGCTCCTGTATGGGAGCTTTTTGCTTTATATGATACCACTCCCTGAAACAACTCTGCTCATCATCTTTGTCTACTAACATTTTAGGGATTGGTATGAGAATGTATGATATAAGGGGAATCTCTTCATACAATTCCTCAAGATTTAATTGGTGGAGCAATAGTATGTAGTGTTTATCATTAATTTTATTTTTTAATTTGTATTTTTTTGCTGAAAAGGTAGAAATCTAAATTAAAATATGGTATAATAGAGTATATTCTTCTGAAACGAGGTGTTATTTTGCAGTTAATCGACTGTCACACACATACACAATTTTCTATGGACTCTGAGGCTGATATTACAGCAATGATTGAAAAGGCAAAGGATTTGAATTTAGCCGCCTATGCCGTAACAGACCATTGTGAATGTAACTGCTGGTATCCCAAGGAGCATTACGAGGATACGGAATTATTCGACTATTTCAATTACAAAGACGATTTTGAAGCCTCCCTTTCAGCCGTTACTGAACTGAAAGAAAAATATCGAGACTTCAATCTCCTCTGCGGCACGGAGCTGGGACAGCCTATCGCCGCCCTTGATATCGCTGAAAAATGCGTCAGTGACCCCCGACTTGATTTCGTTATCGGCTCAATTCACCAGATAACAAATGAACAAGACTTTTACTACATAAACTATTATCGTATGACTACAGATGAAATAAACAAGCTTTTGGAGGGATATTTCACTGAGGTATATGAACTGTGCAAATGGGGAAAGTTCGACGTTCTGGGACATCTCACCTATTGCCTGCGCTATATGAAGATACGCAACAATATCACCCCGAATATGAAGCTTTTTGATGAGATTATAGCCGAAAGTCTTCGTACTCTTGCTGACAAGGGAAAGGGTATCGAGATTAATACATCAGGAATCCGTCAGGGATTCGGCACAACTTTCCCCTCCCTTAAATATATAAAGCTTTTCCGTGAGCTGGGCGGAAAAATTATTTCCGTAGGCTCCGATGCTCACAAGGTCCGCGATTTAGGTGCAAATATTGCTGACGGAATCGAACTTGCAAAAGCGGCCGGCTTCAACGAAATATGCTATTTTAAGAAAAGACAGCCTGTTTTCATAAGGGTAAACTGATATGAATAATATATGGAAAGTCTGCTATGAGGGCGGATTTTACCGTCAGAAAGGCAGAGGCGGAACGGAAATTCCTGTGAATAGCGTCTTTGAATGGGGCGGCGGAATATGGTATGTCCCTGCGATTTATGCCTGTGGAAAAGGTCTTGTTGCTGATTTCTGCATTGAAGTAAATCAGCAGAAGCTTAAAGATTTCTTCAAAAAATATGAGCCTTACCGTGACAGAGAATACGACATTCCTCTTGATATGCGCCGTAAAATCGAGGACGAAAATCCCATGTCCCTTGATTTCAGAGCGTCAATCACAGTCAACGGAAAAAAACTCAGAAGCGAACACGGCTGTTCTTTATCGTGGATTTCAGCCGATATTCTGTACAGCGGCATGGAAAATACCGAAGAATCGGAAAATATAGTCTCCCATTATAACCTTGATAAAGAAAAATCATGGTTGTTATATCGCTGTTCATTTCCGTGGGCGACGGCAAGAAAACCTGTGATAAAATCAATTGACCTGAAACTTAAAGCATATCCCGTTTCAATCAGCGGTATATCCTTTGAAAATCCTGCGGTGAATGATGTAATAACTTTCACCCACCCAATAACGAAAACTGAGCATACCCTGACCGTACTGGAATACGAACAGCAGGAACTGGCGGAAAATGCCTTTGCAAATGAGGAATATATCTTTCCCCGTCATCACTGGGCTATGGTGTATACACTTCAACCCGATATTCCTGATACAAAAATGCATATCAGCGATGTTCAGCGAAACGAACAGCCAAAGAAAATGCCACGTATGCCCTATGAGCCTCAATCTGATTACAGCGTGGCTATGGGTATAATCGGCGGTGCTGACGGCCCTACGGCAATATTCACCTCAGCCAAAAGCGACGAAAATAAGCACGCTGCACTGTCTGCACTGCGCTTTGAACCTGTGCCCCATGTGCAATGGGAAATGACTTTCCGCGAAAAGCTGATTGGTGATATTCAAATACAAATATTCAATGAAAGGATTTGAAGAAAATGAGAAACGAAATTATCAGAATTTTACAGCAGAATGCCCGTATATCTGACGCGGCACTTGGAGAAATCCTTGGTATATCAGCCGCACAGGCAGCCGCAGAAATCAAAAAGCTTGAAAATGAGGGCATTATCAAGGGCTATAGCGTAATTCTTGATGAGGATAAATTTGACAAATCCACCGTTTATGCAACTATTCAGCTTAAAGTTACACCCCAGCGCGACTGCGGCTTTGACGATATCGCCAAAACGATTATGGTTTATGACGAGGTTGAAAGTGTAAGCCTCATGTCCTCAGGCGCATATGACCTTTCCGTTGAGGTAAAGGGCAGCGACCTCAAAGACGTTGCATTCTTTGTTTCAGAGCGTCTTGCAACTATTGAGGGTATATTATCAACTTCTACTCATTTTCTGCTGAAAAAATATAAGGAAAAGGGTATATTTATAGACAGCGAGCAGGCTGATGAAAGGGGCATAGGATAAAAGTGATTGATTACGATAAAGTTCTGTCAAATAAAATAAAAAATGTCAAACCCTCGGGAATCCGTAAATTCTTCGATATTGCCGCTACAATGGAGGGAGTTATATCTCTCGGTGTCGGAGAGCCTGACTTTTCAACTCCATGGGTGATTCGAAATGCGGCTATAAAGGTTCTGGAGCGTAAACAAGTGGTATACGGACCAAATCTGGGTATTGCTCCTCTCCGTGAAGCTATATCAAATCGTCTGAAGAAAAAGCATGGGGTAGAATATAATCCTGCCAATCAGATAATTGTTACTGTCGGCGGTTCTGAGGCTATTGACCTTGCAGTCCGCGGAATAATCGACAGCGGTGACGAGGTTCTTATCGTTGAGCCATGTTTTGTCTGCTATGCTCCCCTTGTAGAGCTCGCGGGAGGCGTTGCAGTTCCCATTCCCACACGTATTGAAAATAATTTCAAGCTTACTGTTGAAGATTTAAAGGATAAGGTAACTGAACGCACAAAGATGCTTATACTTCCATTCCCGAATAATCCTACAGGCGCGATTATGACTCGTGAGGATTTGGAACCTATTGCGGAATTCCTCCGCGGCACAAATATAATGGTGCTCTCAGATGAGATATACTCTGAGCTTACATATGGACGCACTCATTGTTCGATAATCGAATTGCCCGATATGGCTGAGCGTACAATATATGTAAACGGTTTCTCAAAAGCATACGCTATGACAGGCTGGAGACTTGGCTACGTTGCCGCTCCTGAGCCTATTATAAATCAGATTTTCAAAATTCACCAGTACGGCATTATGTGCAGTCCCTATATCAGTCAGAATGCGGCTATTGAAGCCCTTAATTCCTGCGATTCCGAGGTTGCAAAAATGGTTGAGGAATATAATATCCGTCGCCGCTATCTTGTAAGCGAATTTAACAGGCTTGGCCTTACCTGCTTTAACCCTGAGGGCGCATTCTATGTATTCCCCTGCATAAAGAGCACAGGTCTTACAAGTGAGGAATTCTGTGAAAAGCTCCTCTTTGAAGAAAAGGTTGCGGTTGTTCCCGGAAGTGCTTTTGGCGATTCCGGAGAGGGATATATAAGAATTTCCTACGCTTACTCATTAAAGCATCTCATGGAGGCTATTTCACGTATTGAAAAGTTCATCAAGCGTCTGGAGGCTGAGAAAAATGAAGGTTAAGGCTGCGGCTAAAATCAATCTTTCTCTCGATGTTACGGGCAAGTTGCCAAACAGCTACCATACCATTGAAAGCGTATTTCAGACGGTGGGACTTTATGATGAAATTTCTGTTGAACTGACAGAGGGTGATATTGTCCTTACCTGTGAAGTCCCCGAAAAGTTTGCGGAATCCGATGAAATTCCCTGTGACGAACGCAATATCGCTTACAAGACGGCACGTAAATTCCTTGAGGAAAACAAGCTGAACAATGGCTGCCGTATCCACATAAAAAAAGGCATACCCTCACAGGCAGGCATGGGCGGCGGAAGCACAGACGCGGCGGCAGTTATATACTGCCTGTCTAAGCTCACGGAAAAGAGTTTCAGCGCTCCCGAAAAAATTGGTGCAGATGTCCCGTTTTTCCTGACAGGCGGAACAGCATATGTTGAGGGAATCGGCGAAAAAATCACTCCCATTGCTGATTTCAGCGGAAAAATCCTTGTTATCGCAAAGGGTAAGGAGGGCGTTTCTACCGCAGAGGCTTATAACGCTGTGGATTCCCTTGTAAACCCCAGCCACCCCGATGTACAGGGACTTGTAAATGCTATAACTGAAGGTTCAGATACGTGCAGATATATTGGCAATCTCTTTGAATCCGCAATAAAGCTTGATGAAGTTGAGGATATAAAGAAAAAAATGACCGCACACGGAGCAAATGCGGCTTGCATGACAGGCAGTGGTTCTGCTGTTTTCGGTATATTTGATACAGCTGAAAAAGCAAAAATATGCGCCGATTCACTTACAGCCTCGGGATATTTTGCTGAGGTATGCGAAACTGTCAGAGATTCATTTATTGTTATAGAATAAAATTCAAAGGCGGACAAATTCAATTGTCCGCCTTTTGCATTTATTGAATTGGAACAGCATTTTCTGTTGCAGGCTGTTCTGTAGGTGTATTAGTAATAACTGTTTTATTACTGAGCCACTCACACCACTGTTTGTAATAAGCCGCCAGAGGATGAATACCGTCGGAGGTATATGACGCTGTGAGATTGCCGCTTTCGTCGTCATATAGCTCATTGATATCTATATAGAACACCTTTTTGTTATCTGCAAGTTCTGCGAAAAGGCTGTTGAGATAATCAATATTTTCATTATTTATGATATTGGTTTCAGCCGCTGCCGAGACATGAAGATTTGCCTGAATATATATCGTTGCATTTGTCTGGTGCGCTTTCAGCTTTTCGATAATAGCGCGGTACTTCGTCAGCGTGAACTGAAAATCATTTCCCACCTCGTTGATACCAAGCATAACATAAACCTTGCCGTACTGCTTTGCATCGATAAGCTGATCAAAGGTCTGACCGTTGATGTTCTGACTGTCGATATTACTTGCCATCATACCGATTGAGCAGAAGAAATCAGAATTTGTAAATGTGCCGTATTCCTGAATTCCGACTGTTCTGGAATCGCCAATAAACAGTGCATCGTCAAAATAGGAAATATCGCTTGCGCCGAAAGTGTACACCGCATCGGGAGCCTGTGTGGGATTCTGAACCTGTGAGACATCTACTGTACCGTCGGAGACAGAAGAATCAACAACTGACGAATCTCCTGATGATTCGTTGCTGTTATTTATTGCATCGCTTACGGAGGGGGGCGGTACATTGACTGTTTTTTTCGCCTCTGAGCTTGTTTTCCATATTTTGTGGAATATAAAAGGCGAAGCCACAAAACAGGTAAGAATCAGCAGTATGGTATATAAATTCTGTTTATATTTGTTCATTTCCGAAAAATTCTCCTTTGTTCTCCGCGGAAATCCCATAAAAATTGTTTCCGCTATTTTGTTCACACATAAAATATCTATTTATCTATATCTCTTTTTTCAGAATCGGAAATACATGAAAACATCTTCCATTCCCATGTACATACAGTATACAGATGCCCAGAATACGACTAAGAGCAATACTGCACAGAATGGCGTGTTTTTTATCTTTGTATATATCTTTTCGGGGATTCTTGTAGAGAAAAGTGCACCTGCAATGAAGTACTTTCCGTAGATTCCCCAGTATTTCGCGTAATCCTTTGTATTGATGATAACATCGCTTTCAGCGGCTATACCAAACAGCTTACTGAAGTAAAGCCCGATATCGCTGAAATCCTCAATGGCGAAAAGCAGCCATGTAAGAGGAATTGCAAGGAACATATAAAGATGACCGATTATTCTGAATTCATTGAGGAATTTGCCGATTACAAAGCGTTCAAGCATTATCAGTCCGAACAGGACAAGTCCCCAGACTATGAAATTCCAGCTTGCGCCGTGCCAGATACCTGTAAACAGCCAGACAACGAGAAAATTGCGTACAATTTTTGCCTTGCTGTCACATCTGCTGCCTCCTAACGGGAAATAAACGTATTCCCTGAACCAGCTTCCCAGCGTGATATGCCACCTGCGCCAGAATTCCGACATTGTAACAGATAAGTAAGGGTAATCAAAGTTTTTTGGGATATTGAAGCCCATTATTTCGCCAAGTCCCATAGCCATGAAGGAATATCCCATAAAATCGAAGTAAAGCTGGAAGGAATAAGCGATAATTCCCAGCCATGCAAGACCGGAAGAAATACTCTCGTAGCCAATCATTGAAAGCTCACGCCACAGACCGCCCAGTTGATTCGCGAGGAGCACCTTATATCCAAGACCAATGGTAAAGGTTTTAAGCCCATTTTCGACCTTTTTAATCGTGTGAGTTCTGGATTGCAGTTCCTTCGCAACCGTCGAATATGTAACAATCGGACCTGCAATAAGCTGAGGGAACATACTTATGTACGCGCCGTAATTTATCAGGCTTTTTTCACTTTCAACGTCTTTTCGATAAACGTCAATTATATACGATACATTCTGGAAAGTGTAAAAACTTATACCTATTGGCAATATTATATTTTTTATTGGCAAATCAGCTCCGAATAAGCCATTAATATTTTCTAAGAAAAATCCCGTGTATTTGAAGAATACAAGCAGCGAGAAGTTGTATATTATACCGCATACAAGCCAGAATTTCGAGGCTTTTCGGAAATGCTGTATAAATTCGCCGATTATGAAATTGAACAAAACAGTCAACAGGAAAAGTGACGTTTTTATGAGCAGATTCCCGATACCCTCACCGCGAAAACCCATACTGTAGAAAAACACACTTCCCATAAATATTACTGCATTTTTATATTTTTTTGAAGCAGTCCCGTAAATCAGCAAAAATGCCGGCAGGAACAGAAAAATAAATTCCAGACTGCTGAAAACCATTTGATTATCACCCTTTTTTTCAGAATCTTCAAGATACTTATGGAGTTTCTTTATAGCCATACAGCGAAAAATCTCCCTGCAAAAGACGCAAAGAGACATATAACCGTATATCATAATATCTAATAGATTCCGTTCTTCTAACCGCTTTTTATTTCTTTGCGGCTTGGTACATCGTTCTACACAAGGCAAAAGAAAAGGTTACAAAATGGCAACATTTTTCTTTCACATCTATTAAAGTACCTACATACTATTTTACACGTATTTGACACAAATTTCAAGAGTTTTTAATAATTGTAACAATTTGTAATATTTCGTTTTTTTGGCAATTACTATTGACCAAAAATTGCTATAGCAATTTATGCACATTCGCCAAAGTTTTCCTTTCGCTCTTTACAAATTCGACGAAATGATGTATAATAAATATGTAAAGTAAACTGCAAAATTATTGTAATCTTTGTGTTTTTAAAGTATATAGCCAAATTATCACAATGCTATATTGAAAAGATTCTGAGCAATAAACGCTAAAAGAAAATATGTTTGGGTTAATTAATTAGGAAAGGAAAAGAGGTATGATTAAGCATCTTTCGGGCGACTTTGAAACCGTTGAATACGACAGCAAACGTTCGTTTCTGCTGTATGATAATCACGAAAGCGAAACCTATCCGTTTCACTGGCACGACGCTATTGAAATCATTATGCCACTGGAAAACCATTATATTGTCACTGTTGGCGAAATCGATTATGATATTCCTGTCCATGATGTACTTATCATACCGTCGGGCGAACTTCACAGAATGCCGCATCTCATTCCAGGACGCAGACTTATATTCCAGTGCGACAGCAGTGTCCTCAGCGGGGTTGCAGCTATCGAATCGGTAATGCGAGGCATTTCTGCTCCACTGCTCATAAACAAAGAAATGAGCAAGGAGCTTCACAGTCTTGCAAAAAAGACTTTGCTTGATATATTGTCTCTTAACAATAAGAAAAGTGAACTTGCAGATGTTAAAATATATATTGCTGTTGTGAATCTGCTGACTGCTGTAAGGGAAAACCAGCTTGAAAAGAGTAAACAGCTTCTGGATTTAGACGATATCAAACTTGACGAATACAGCGAGAAATTCAACGCTGTTATGAAGTATATCGACGCAAATTATATGTATGATATTTCACTTGACCGTCTTGCAGATGTTGCAGGCTACAGCAAGTATCATTTTTCGCGCATTTTCAAGCAATACAACTCTATGTCATATCTCCAGTATATTAACGCAAGGCGCACAAAGGCAGCGGAGCATCTGCTTCTTGATCCGAATCTGAGTATAACTGATGTAGCGATGCAGGCTGGATTCAAGAGCCTTACTACATTCAACCGTATTTTCAAGGAAATCAAGCACTGTACACCAACGGATTTTAAAAAGCTGTTTTCGGCGCATTGAGATAATTAAGAATTATGAATTATGAATTAAGAGTAGTACGTTGTAACAACTAAAACTTTATATTTAATAGAAATAGCAATTTATAGATAGAAGAATTGAATAAACAACATTTGAAAAGACCACCTGACACTTATGAAAAGACTTGTCTTTTTTCAGATGTCCCAATCCCCTTTGTCAAAAGTCGGCAAAGGGAGGGAAAAAGGGGAAAGGGAAAGGAGAGCCCAGAGAGAAAAAACGTAGGGAAAAAAGGGAGGCGGCGTGTCGCCGTTGACATTTTGGGCTTTGGAAAATGCACATTAGCACTATAATTTTTATTCTGATGAAAAATTTGTATAGAACAAATTGCCTGCGGACGCTGTCCGCCCGACTTTTGTACCAGTTTTGTTTTTCCCTCCCTTTTGCCCCGTAGGTTGTCCTCTCTGGTGATAAATTACCCTTTTGTATTTATTATAATTAGAAAAAATAGAAAAAGTAAAGTTTAAGATGTTACAGCGTAGTAGGGGCGGATTTTTCCGCCCTATTCTATTGGTTGGTGTTATGCTGAAAGCTATCGGCTAAAAGCTAACGCCCCAAAATGTAACATATTTAAAAATATCCGAAATATATGGTAATTTTCATTTAATTATGTTATAATATATAGTGAATCGTTTTGCGCTTTTCACATTTAAACAGTAAAGGAGTGCGATTTATATAATGAATTATAAAAGAATCGATCTCGGCAATAATATCGGCTATACCGCTATTGTTGACGAAAAATTCAATACCTGCTCCATACGCATAACAATGATTGTGCCCATGAGCCGCGATACTGTTTCTGAATATACCATTGCAGGCAACATCCTTTCCGATGTAAATTCACAAATTCCCACTATCGCCGCCATGAATGAGAAACTTTCGGAGCTTTACGGTGCTTCCCTCAGCTCCTCTGCAAGTCAGAGAGGAGATCTCCAGATGCTTTCACTTTCTGCCTCATGGCTTTCAAATCGCTTTGCTATTGAGGGTGAGGATATAACCGCTGAAATGCTGAAAATTGTCACTGACTGCCTTTTCAGTCCCTTTGCCGATGATAACGGATTCAACGAGGATATTTTCAGACTAAGCAAAAAGGAAATCCTCGATGCTATCGATGCCAAATTCAATGATAAGCGTGATTATACCCTCACTAAAGCCCGTGAGACTGCTTATAAAGGCGAACCGGCAGGAATTACAAGCTACGGCTCAAAGGAATCGGCAGAGGCAGTAACTCCACAATCGACATATAACGCATACAAACAGCTTCTGGAGACAGCTCAGTTTGAGATATGCTTTGTTTCCCCCGAGGAAGTTCCTGAAATTCCCGAATTATTCAAGGAAAAATTCGCCTCAGTCAACAGAAAATCCGCGGAATACTGTTTCTACGCGCCAAGTCCGCTGAAAAGCTCTCCTGCTCTCGTTACAGAGGAATTTGACGTAAGACAGGCAAAAATCGCTCTCAGCTTCAAGTACGATACCGTCGATATCGACGCTGTTCATCTTATGTGCGTTATTTTCGGTGGAACTCCCGTTTCAAAGCTGTTTTTAAACGTCCGTGAAAAGCTCAGCCTTTGCTATTACTGCGCCTGCCGCATGAGCGAATTTAAAAATACGATTATGGTTGACTGCGGAGTTGAAAAGGCTAATATTGAAAAGGCTACGGCTGAAATTATGACTCAGCTCGAAGAAATATGCAAGGGAAATATTTCAAATGAAGAATTGCAGAGTGCACTTCTTGCTCTTGAAAATTCCTATACAGCTTTCGGAGATACCCCCAGTTCGTATATCTCATGGGATTTCGACTGCTTATGCAGAAACGAATACATCTCCCCTGCTGAGCATCTTGAGAGACTTTTCGCGGTTACAAAGGAGCGTATTGTCGAAGCGGCTAAAAATATAAAGCTTGACAGCAGCTATCATATGCTCAACAAGGAGGCTGAATAATGAGTAAAAAAGAAATCCTCACAAGCAAACGCACAGGCGATAGTTGTATTCACGTAAAGCACAAAAGCGGACTTGATATACTCATTCGCGAAATGCCCGGATTCAGCACCGTTTATGCCCTTTTCGGCACGAAATACGGCTCTGTTAATACCACCTTCAAGCTTGCCGCTGATAAAGAATATACTACAGTTCCCAACGGAATCGCTCACTTTCTTGAGCATAAGCTCTTTGAAAACGAGGACTGCGGAGTATTTGAGCTTTTCGCAAAAACAGGCGCTCAGTGCAATGCGTATACTTCCTTTGACAAGACCTGCTATCTTTTTTCCTGCACAAAGGACTACACG
This sequence comes from Ruminococcus sp., assembly GCA_017521805.1. Lineage (GTDB taxonomy): Bacteria > Bacillota > Clostridia > Oscillospirales > Ruminococcaceae > Ruminococcus. The sequence goes on from JAFXDK010000080.1 coordinate 13,805, forward strand.
GAAAATCTCCGCATACTTCTTGATTTCGTCCAGAAGCCCTATTTCACCAAGGAAAATGTAGATAAGGAACAGGGAATCATCGGTCAGGAAATCCGCATGACAAACGATAATCCCGAGTGGCGTGTGCTTTTCAACATGCTCAGATGTATGTACCACAATCACCCTGTGCAAATCGATATTGCAGGCACAGAGGAAAGTATTGCTCAGATTGACGCTGATTTGCTTTACAAATGCTACGATACGTTCTACAACCTCAACAATATGACGCTTTCCATTGCAGGCAATATCAAGGCTGACGAGGTTCTTGCAATATGCGATGATATGCTCCGTCCCTGCGAGGACAAGGGACTTGAAACGGTATTCCCCGATGAACCTGCTGATATTGTTCAGGCTGAAATCCGCGAAAAACAGTCCGTTGGAGCTTCAATTTTCAATCTGGGCTGCAAGTGTGCTCCCGACAAAGAGAATTTTCTAAAAAAAGAAATGACGGCTTCCCTTGCTGTTTCCTATCTCACCGACGCTTCATCGGATATGTACAATCGTCTCCTTTCCGACGGTATCATCAACGCTACATTCGGTGGTGAAGTCTTTGCAGGTGATGGTTTCTTCTCTGTAATTTTAAGCGGCGAATCGGAAAATCCAGATGCTGTAAGAGATGCTGTGATTGCTGAAATAAAGCGCATTTCCGAGGAGGGAATCGACGAAAAAACGTTTAACAGAATCAAAAAGGCAACCTACGGAGACCTTGTCCGTCAGCTTTGCAGTGTGACCTCCTTTGCAGGTGTTATGATAAACTCTCACATGGCAGGCTGCAAACCTTTTGATATTGTGGATATTGTTTCAGAGCTTACTGCCGCTGACGCTCTCGACTTTATTAAAAATGAGCTTCTTGCAGACAGAATCGTACTATCCGTAATTGAAAAAATATGAAAGGATGATGAAAATTGACTTTGACGCAAATGATAACAGAATTCAATCAGATTCAGTTTCCAAAGCTTGGCTGGGAATTCAATATTGACCCCACAGCCTTTACTATCGGCGGAATTAACATTCAATGGTACGGAATCCTCATAGCACTTGGACTTACCCTTGCTGTTCTGTACTGCTTCCCGAAAATGAAGCGTTTCGGAATCGACCCTGACCGTGCAATTGACGCTGTTCTCGGCGGCATTATCGGCGGTGTTATCGGAGCAAGACTTTACTACGTTATTCCCAACTGGGCTGAATATCAGCGAGATACTTTCAAGGATACCTTTTTAGCCGTAATCAACACCCGAAACGGCGGACTTGGAATCTACGGCGGCATTATCGGCGCACTGATAGTTGGTTTGCTGATATGCAAAATCAAGAAAATCAAGATGCTTCCTATGCTTGACGTTACTGTTCTCGGACTTCTTATCGGTCAGGGAATCGGACGCTGGGGCAACTTCGTGAATCAGGAAGCTTTCGGTACAAATACCGATTCTTTCCTCGGCATGACAGGCGGTAGAATACAGCAGGTTATCAACAGCGAAATGCAGATTGGCGGCTCAATGTACGAAAACGGACTGGAAATGGTCTGGGACGCTCCTGTTCACCCCTGTTTCCTCTATGAATCTGTATGGTGTCTCCTCGGATTTGCACTCCTTGCATTCTGGTCAAAGAGAAGAAAATATGACGGTCAGATTCTGCTGATGTATATGGCATGGTACGGAATTGAACGCGCCATTGTTGAGGGTATCCGCACAGACAGCCTTATGCTCGGAAGTATACGTATCTCACAGGCGATTTCAATTGTGATTGCAATTGTATCCATTATTCTTCTTGTGATAATGCATTTCAGAGTAAAACGCGACCCCGAAAGCTATGTTCTCTACGCTTCAACAGAGGAATCCCGTATGCTTATTGAAGAAACAAGAAGAAAGGGCATGAAGGGTATGGACGCTCTTGACGATGACGATGACGAAATAGGAATCCTCGATGATGAAGATGAGGATGATGAAACCGCAGCTCCCGATGATGAGGACGGCGACGACAATGACGACGACGATATATCTGATGATTCAGATGATGATAATAATTCCGACGAAAATGCGGAAGACAATACCAAGGAGGATTAATTAAAATGGCACAGATTATTGATGGAAAGGCTGTATCAGCCGCAGTTAAGCAGGAGGTTGCAGACGAGGCTGCAAAGCTCAGGGACGAAAACGGACTTAAAGTAGGTCTTGCAGTTGTTATTGTGGGCAACGATTCCGCTTCAAGAGTATACGTAAACAACAAGAAAAAGGCTTGTGAGGCTGTAGGCTTCCAGTCTTTTGAGTATGCTCTCGACGAAAATACAACTCAGGAGCAGCTTCTTGACCTTGTAAACGTTCTCAACCGCGACGACAGAGTAAATGGCATTCTCGTTCAGCTTCCTCTGCCAAAGCACATTGACGAAAAGGCTGTTATCAACGCAATTTCGCCTGCAAAGGACGTTGACGCTTTCCACCCCGAAAACGTAGGTAAAATTATGATTGGCGAATACTCATTCCTGCCTTGTACTCCTGCTGGCGTTATGCGCCTTATTGAGAGCACAGGCGTGGATATTTCAGGTAAAAAGTGCGTAGTTGTGGGACGTTCCAACATCGTTGGCAAGCCTCAGGCAATGCTTCTCTTACAGAAGAACGGTACTGTTACAATCTGCCACTCCAGAACTCAGAATCTGAAAGAGGAGTGCAGAGCTGCTGATATTCTCGTTGTGGCTATCGGCAAGGCTAAGTTTGTTACCGGAGATATGATTAAGGAGGGCGCTGTTGTAATCGATGTTGGTATGGACAGAGATGAAAACGGCAAGCTCTGTGGCGATGTTGATTTTGAATCCGCTGAAAAGGTTGCTGGTTACATAACACCTGTTCCCGGCGGCGTAGGTCCTATGACAATTGCAATGCTTATGAAGAATACTCTCACAGCTGCAAAACAGCAGGCTGGGATTGAATAAGAACTATTAATAGCAGAGTCCAGAGACAGCGTCTCTGGTGGGTGCAGGGCAAAGCCCTGCGTAGCGTTCAAGCGCTCTGCAAGGGGTGAATTTCAAAACAGTCCGATGGACTGTTTTGAAAGAGGGGACGCTCTGCAAGAGAGAGCGTCCCCTTAAAAATCATCTTATTGTAGCCTTTTCGACAGATTGTGAGGGCGGATGTTTTATCCGCCCTTTGTTGTTACAATATAAAACAAATTAATCCGCCGCATCCGTCGTTGATTATGCGTTCGAGGGTTTCCTGAATCTTCATGCGAGCATCAACAGGCATTTTGTAAAGCTTGCTGTGAAGCCCCTCGTTGACAAGCTCATGAAGGGATTTGCCGAAAATATTGCTTTCCCAGATTTTTGTGGGGTCATCGTCAAAGCCGTCAAGGAGATACATCACAAGCTCCTCGGACTGCTTCTCCGTACCCACAATAGGCGCAACAGCCGTGTTGATATTGGCTTTCATCATATGTATTGACGGTGCAGAAGCTTTAAGCTTAACGCCGTATTTTCCGCCTTGCTTGATGATTTTCGGCTCTTCAAGGGTAAGCTCCTCCAACTCGGGCATAACGATTCCGTAGCCTGTAGCCTCCACTTCTTCAAGAGCAGGAGCAATGCGGCTGTACTTCTTCTTGATATCATTAAGCTCCATAAGCAGCGGCATAAGGTCGCTTTCGCTTTCAATCTCGATTCCCGTAGTTTCTCCAAGAATTTTATAGAAAAGACTGCTGTCAAGGTCAGCGGTAATTGTCACAGTGCCTTTTCCAAGGTCAATTCCCGTAGTAACAGCGCTGATTATATGAGGGCACTGCTCCATAGCCTCAGCGGCATATTTCGCCTCACGGACAAGGCGGATATCCTTTGCCGCTTCACGTATACAGCCAAGGATTTCAGATTTCAGCCAGTGCCCCTTTTCAAGAGTATTAATCCACCGAGCCATGCGGATATTAATTTCGCGGACAGGGAAAGAGTAAAGAATTTCGCTGATAATCTCCTTTATATCTTCTTCGTCAAGGCTGAGACAGTTTACGGGTATAACCGTAGTATCGTACTTCTCTGAAAGCTGAGCCGCCAGCGCCTTAGCCTCAGGAGCAGAGGGATTCACGGTATTCATAACAACCACAAAGGGCTTGCCAAGGTCACGGAGTTCATTGATAACGCGTTCCTCGCACTCCTCGTATTCTTCTCGCGGAATGTCCGATATAGAGCCATCTGTAGTCACAACAAGTCCTATGGTTGAATGGTCGGTGATGACTTTCTGAGTGCCGATTTCAGCCGCCATATTGAACGGAATTTCCTCATCAAACCATGATGTCATAACCATACGGGGCTGTTCATTTTCGATATAGCCGATAGAGCTGGGAACAATATATCCCACGCAGTCAATAAGTCTTACATTGAACACCGCACCGTCACCGATACTGATTTCCACAGCTTCTTCGGGGATAAACTTAGGTTCGGTTGTCATAATAGTCTTGCCTGCTGCGGACTGCGGAAGCTCATCAAGAGCTCTTTCGCGCATGAATTCGCTTTTGATATTGGGTATAACGAGGGATTCCATAAAGCGCTTAATAAAAGTGGATTTACCTGTACGCACAGGACCCACAACACCGATGTAAATATCGCCCCCTGTACGCTGTGCAATGCTTGTATAAATATCTTTAGCCATATTGTGCTCCTTTTTAATTATTCTTTTATGGGGATAAGCAGCATTCTGCCGTTTTCAAGGGTTGTGTCGGAGAGATCATTTTCTTCCATTACAGCCTCAACCTCAGTGCTGAAACGCTTTGCGATATCCCAGATATCCTCATTATCCGCGCCAAAATAGAGTTTCACAGCATAGTCACCGTCTCGCTGTTTTTTTGTGGAATCGTCCACAGTAAGACCTGTAAGGGCGTTGAATCCGCAGGAATCGGCGGCAGTGACATTGACGGAAACATCAGTTCTTGCAGTGAGTACACCTTGGTCTGAGATGTTGTAGGAAACCGTTATATCCTTTATAACCGCAGAAACAGCGCCTTTTGAGATATCGTCACCAATGTTGATAGTTTCCTCAAATGCTTCATCGCGGTCGGGCATAGTAATAGAACCGGAGCTGTCCTCAGCAGCCATTGAATAGGTGAGCATACCGGAAATTACTACAGATTTTCCGTCATTTCCAAGTCTTGTGTTGATATTTTTTGGGTTGCACCACATTGAGAAAATTTTTGCAGGAACCGCCTCGCCCTCAGCAAGCTTTGCAGTATGGCGGAAGCTTTCGGCATATACTGCGGGTGGATTCTGCGTATGTATATCAGAAAATTCCGTTTCACAGGGATAAACTGTTGAATAAGCGTCGCATACAACCATAGCCTCGGATATTTTAATACAGCGGCAGACAAGCTTTACTTCGGGCTCTATTCTGAGGGAGCGGTTTTCGCCGTTTTTATCGGCTATAAGAGTAATATTGCAGCCGGCCGCCTCAGCAGAAACATTGCAGATAAAAGATTCGTCAATACCGTCCATATCCACAATCTGACTGAATGGCACAGTGATCTCAAAGGGCTCGGGACCATTTTCGCATGCATAGAGGATATTCAACGAAATATCTCCCTTAACAAGAAGTTTACCTGAAATGATTTTCTTTTCAATGCCATTGATTTTCATATTACAGCGGATAATGCTGAGTACAGGAGGCTGAGCAGGTGAAAGCTCTGTTTCCTCTGAAAGCTGAATAACTTTGTCTGCACAGAGTTTCTGAGAGATATACTTCATAGGTGCTTTTTTCAGTTGGATATTCATGCCGTCTGCGTCACAGATGACCTCCTGTTTTTTTTCGCCGCTGACGCTGATTTTCACCGATACAGCGCCCCGTACATCAAGGCGGCGCTTATTTACCGCACGGAAGTTTACGTGGTCTGCCTTGGGAGAAATGACAGCAGAGGGCGAATCGGGAGTTTTTCCCAGTTCCACAGTTTTTGTAAAGTTCTGCTTCTGAGTAATACACTGGAGTGCTGAATTTTCCTCACCGCAGTAGATAAGGCGGATTTCACAGCAAAGTTCATATGAAAGTGTGCTTCCCACGATGGAATAGTCAGCAACGGTGGGGATAACCTCACAGCGCACAAGGCGGAAGATATCGGGGAAGTAATCGGGGAGAATATAGTCAAGTTCCACTCCCTGCTCCTGTAAGCCGCTGTAGATAATTTCCTCGGTGGGTATAGTTTCTCTGTTGATTTTTAAATTCATAATTAACCTCCTTAAAAGCTTTGTAACAGTATATTCAAAAGCATGTACAGGTATGACAAAAAATAGTTTTATGCCGACACTAAAATGTTAGTAGACGAAGATGATAAGCAGAAATTATGTGATTAAAAAATAAAATTAATAATACCCCTTTATTTTTTCATATTTATATGTTATAATAGAGTATGATAAATTTTTGACAACTCTTATGTTGTCAGACGGAGGTTTTTATATGAGAGCTGTTATAACTGTTATAGGTAAGGATAATGTGGGAATTCTCCACAAGGTAAGCGGAGTTTGCTCCGAAAAAGGTGTAAACGTTATCGAGGTGACACAGAGCGTTTTACAAGATATGTTCGCTATGATTATGCTTGTGGATATCACAGGTATGACAACAGATTTTGCAAATCTCGTTGACGATATGACAAGTCTTGGCGAAAAGCTTGGTCTGTCCATACATACCATGCACGAGGATATCTTCAACTCAATGCACAATGTATAAGAGAGGTTTTATAAATGCTTAACGTATATAATATACTTGAAACTATCCGTATGATACAGGACGAATGTCTTGATATCCGTACAATCACTATGGGTATTTCCCTCCTTGACTGTATCGATACTGATATTGACAAAGCCTGTGAAAAGGTTTACAATAAGATCGTTTCAAAGGCTGGAAATCTTGTGGCTGTGGGACAGCGTATCGAAAAAGAATACGGTATCCCGATTGTTAATAAGCGTATCTCTGTAACTCCCATTGCTATGCTTGCGGCGGCTTGTCCTAATGATAATCCCGTAAAATTCGCAAAGGCACTCCAGAGAGCAGCAGATACCTGCGGAGTAAACTTCATCGGCGGATATTCCGCACTTGTACATAAGGGCTTTTCCGCAGGAGACGAGGCACTTATACGCTCAATCCCCGAAGCTCTTGACGTTACACAGAATATCTGCTCATCTGTAAATATCGGCTCTACAAAGTCCGGTATAAATATGGACGCTGTAAAGCTTATGGGCGAAATCGTAAAGGAAACTGCTGAGAGAACTGCAGACCGTGATTGTATCGGTGCGGCAAAGCTTGTTGTATTCTGCAATGCTGTTGAGGATAATCCCTTTATGGCAGGCGCATTCCACGGCGTAGGCGAGCCTGACTGTGAAATTCACGTTGGTGTATCAGGTCCCGGAGTTGTGCGCGCAGCTCTCAGTAAATACCCCGACGCATCTATTAATGAGCTTGCTGATATTATCAAAAAGACAGCGTTCAAGATTACACGTATGGGACAGCTTGTAGGCGCAAGAGCATCAGAGCTTCTTGGTGTGCCTTTTGGAATCGTTGACCTTTCACTTGCTCCAACTCCCGCAGTTGGAGACAGTGTGGCACATATCCTTGAAGAAATGGGACTTGAAATGTGCGGTACACACGGCACAACAGCCTGCCTTGCAATGCTCAATGACGCTGTTAAAAAAGGCGGCGTAATGGCATCTTCAACAGTTGGCGGACTTTCAGGCGCATTTATCCCTGTTTCCGAGGACGCAGGCATGATTGACGCGGCAGTTGCAGGTGTTCTCAGCCTTGAAAAGCTTGAAGCAATGACAGCTGTATGCTCTGTAGGACTTGATATGATTGTTGTACCCGGCGAGACTTCTCCCGAAACAATTTCCGCTATTATTGCAGACGAAGCGGCTATCGGCATGGTAAACATGAAAACAACAGCAGTACGTCTTATCCCTGCTGTTGGCAAAAAAGAGGGTGAAATGCTGGAATTCGGCGGACTTCTTGGAAGCGGCCCCGTTATGCCTGTCAAGGATAAATCTCCTGCTAAGTTTATCAACCGCGGCGGAAGAATCCCTGCACCTATGCACAGCCTGAAAAACTAATGAATAGAATTCTTGAAATGTTCGGGCTGACGGGTAAAATATCCGTCAGCCTGCTTTCTTCGGGGCATATTAACAAAACATATCTCTGTGAGTGCGACGGCAGAAAGTATATATTGCAGTCGCTGAACAGGGACATTTTCCGTAGTCCCGAAATTGTCATGAGGAATATTTCTGCTGTTGAAACGGCGTTTGAAAAATATTCTGATGAAATGGTTTCTGTGCCTCATTATCTAAGCTGTGCGGACAGGAATTACATTGAGCATAACGGCGAAATATGGCGGATTTATGAGTATACCGAGGATAACAGCGGATATTCCCCATATCGTCACGGCTTTGCTGTGGGACGGTTTCTTAAAATTATCAACTCCTGTGAAATATCCCTTGAAACCGTGCTGAATCTTCATGATTTCGGGGATATGAAACTTCCTATTCGTAATCTCCACGGAGACACAAAGGCAGATAATATTATTTTCGGTGAAAGGCTTACAGTTATTGACCTTGATACCGCTATGCAGGGGTATATCTGTGCTGATTACGGCGATATGATACGCTCAGTGACGGCTGATAAGTTCAGCCTGATTGCTGTCAGTGAGGCTACAAGAGGCTTTGCAGAGGGGCTTGGCGGACTTCTTACTGCGGAGGAAATTGATTCTCTGTACAGCGGAATCGTGCTGATTATTTCGGAGTTGGCTGAGCGTTACAGCGGCGAACAAAAAAATTTCCCCAACAAGACGGCAGAACAATGTCTTGCAAGGGAAAGGGAACTAAAATCTCAGTTAGAAGCTATTGAAAGCTATGGAAATGAAATAAGAGAAATTATAAATAAATGTTTTGAAAAATAACCCGTGAAGATTTTATTCTCCACGGGTTTTGTTTTATATTTGGAAATTTGCCTTTACATATTCTATCATTGCAAGCTCAGAATCCGCATCAGCCTTTATTGGATAGGATTTTTCCATTTTGTATGCAAGCTGATATTCCTTTTCAGTAAGTTCCGCATTTTTCTCAATAATGAGATAGTACGCATAGAGCAGCTTGCGGCGTGAAATCATAGTTTTACCCGATGTTTTCACGTAATTTTGAAGTTCCTTGTCGTAAATTTCGTCAATTTCTTCTCTGGGAGCGCCATTGACAATTTTACAGAAAAGCAATTCGCAGGAATACTCATTTACATATAATTTGGAAAGATTCGGATTTTCAAGTGTTTTTTCATACTCTTTTTCTGCTTCATGAAATTTCATTTCGTCCATAAGCCTTGCGGTCTGGAGAGAAGGCATTGTTGCTGATAAATGGTCTTTCTGGTTTTCGTCATGCTCAAAAAGCTCATCCGGCATATCCTTTAATCTTATACCGCTGTTCAGCAGTGCGTTTATTTTGAACTGCTTGTACAGAACACCTCTTGCATAGGGATTTTTTGCCATTGCAAGTATATTCATTCCGTCGTTAGCTACACCAAAATCCAAAGGTATGAGATTAATAAATCCTGTAAATGCGGAATAAAGTGCAAAAACGATAAGAACCGCCTTTATTAAATCATTTTGTATAATAAATATAAAAGGAACACATATCAGAGCCGACAGCAGATTGAAAAAACCTCCGCCGAAATTATACCAGAAATACGGTACACCTTCGGGATTTTTCACTTCTGGAGGTATCATGAGACACTGTCCGCCTGTACCTGCAATGGAATACTTCTTGAATTTCAGCCCCTGTTCTGTTTTTTGCAGAACGAGCGAACCGATTCTGAATGACAAATATTTATATCCCGTAGCAAGCCCCATAACAAGATGACCTGCCTCATGGATAATTGTAGTCAGCAAAAGTGAAACATATAATGAAAGAAAAACTATGGCAATTCTTAAAAGGTAAGTGCCTTTATCATCAACAGTATCCAGATTCTTTCCTATTTTCACGCCAAGCAGAAATCCTGCTATTATGAATAGAATGAAAACTATTATTTTTGCAATATTTTTCTTTTGTTTGGGTTTATCCGCCACTTACTTAACCTCAACAGTCCAGTTGAAAGTATCCTCAATTTTACCCCACTGAATGCCTGTCATTGTATCATAGAGCATCTGAGAGATAGCACCAATCTTGTTACCATTGATTTCCATAACCTTGTCATTCCACTTGAGGTGACCAACAGGGGAGATAACAGCAGCTGTACCTGTGCCGAATACCTCGTCAAGCTTGCCTGCATCGTAAGCGTCAGCGATTTCCTGAATGGAGATACGTCTCTCGGAAACCTTGATTCCCTTGGACTTGCACACTTCGATAGCGGACTTTCTTGTGATACCGGGGAGGATTGAGCCCTGAAGTGCAGGAGTTACAACTTCGCCGTCGATAACGAAGAAGATATTCATAGCGCCAACTTCCTCGATGTATTTCTGCTCAACACCATCAAGCCAGAGAACCTGAGCATAGTTCTGCTTGTGAGCCTCGTCCTGACCAATGAGAGATGCAGCGTAGTTACCGCCTGTCTTAGCGTAGCCCATACCGCCTCTTACAGCGCGGACATACTTATTCTCAACGTAGATATTTACAGGATTAAGACCGCTTTCGTAGTAAGCGCCTGAGGGAGAAAGGATAATCATAAAGAGATACTTGTCGCCGGGCTTAACGCCGAGGAATGGGTCGCAAGCAAATATAAAAGGACGAATGTAAAGGGATTCGCCGTCCTTTGAGGGAACCCAGTCCTTTTCGATTTTAAGGAGCTCCATAAGACCTTCCATAGCCATATCAATGGGAAGCTCAGGGATAACAAGTCTCTCGTTGGACTGGTTAAGTCTCTTGAAGTTTTCTTCGGGACGGAAAAGCTGAATCTTGCCCTCAGCTGTGCGGTATGCCTTTAAGCCCTCGAAAACAGTCTGACCGTAGTGGAGACACATAGCGGCAGGTGAAAGCTCAATAGGAGCATATGGGCGGATTTCGGGGTCATGCCAGCCCTGTCCAGCATCGTAGGTCATAACGAACATATAGTCTGTGAAGATGTGACCGAAACCAAGGGACTGGTCGGGTGCAGGCTTAGCCTTTAAATTCTGTGATTCAATAAATTTGATTTCCATAATTCATTACCTCTTTTTAATATAACTCAGATTTGTCAGCGGAGAAATAATTTTTTTCGTAGATTTTTTTGCATATAACTGTTCCCACAGCCGCCGCGCTTATAAGCAGAGCAGTTGCAGAGAGTGAAACTGTCAGGGCGATAATTGCTTTTTTTGACATAATGATACCTCCGATTACAAATAAAATCCAGACAAAAATGTCTATAAAATAATTATAGCATATTTTATATCAAATTTCCATAAAATCGGAATAAAAAATCTGCACAAAATAAATTGAAAAATTTGTGCAGATTTTTGTATTATTCGTCATATGTGCGAACACGGAGAGTTGCACCAAGGCTTTCAGCGACGTTGCGGGAAGCCTCAATCTGTTCAGGAGGGATAACATCCACAACAGACATGATAACCTGAGATTTTCCCGTTTTTACGCAGTCTGCGGTGAATTTCTGCATAGCCTCCCATGCATTTTCATACTTAGGACGGGTAACCTTCATGTATTCGTCTTTTGTACCAGCGTTAAGGCTTACGGAGATAGTGTCGATAACCTCGCAAAGCTCCTCAGCAATGGGGCGATTGTTGACTAAATCGCCAAGACCGTTTGTATTGAGGCGCAGTTTAACGTTTGCGCAGTTGCTTTTCAGCCATTCAGCCGTTTCAAGAAGTGCGTCAAGGCGGCAGGTAGGCTCACCGAAGCCGCAGAAGATAACCTCGTTATATGCAGAAATATCACGCTTTGAAAGGTCAGCTTTTATCTCCTCCATAGTCGGTTCATGCTCCAGCCACAGCGGGTCAGAGCCATAAGCGCCGTCGCTGTTGTTTCTTATGCAGAATGTACAAGCGCAGGGGCACTGATTTGTTAAATTCAAATAAAGATTTTTTCCTACTTCATAGGATATAGTCATTGCTTTCATATTCATTCTCCTTAGTTATTTATGTTAATCCATATAAATTCTCGGTACTCGCTTTGAAATTCCACATACCACTTCATAGCCGATAGTGCCGTAAATCGAGGCAAGTTCATCGGCTGTAATCATATCATCGCCGTCTTTGCCGATAAGAGTAACAATATCTCCCGATTTTGCCTCAGGTACGTGGGAAACGTCAATCATCAGCTGATCCATGCATACTCTGCCGACAATACGGCATCTCTTGCCGTGGACGAGGATTTCTCCCTTTGAGGAAAGAAGCCGTGAATAGCCGTCGGCATAGCCAATGGTAACAGTTGCAATCCGCATTTCATCGTCGGTGACAAAAGTTCTTCCATAGCTGATACACTGACCGGCTTCAACAGTTTTAACCTGCGAAATAACGGCTTTAAGCTCCATAACAGGTTCAAGCCCCTGAGGAATATCAAGGGATATATCGGGGTGAAGTCCGTATAGGATAATTCCCGCACGGGAAAGAGTACTTTCCGCGGAATTTCTGTAGCAGGTAGCCGCGCTGTTCATAAAGTGAACGTGAGGAAGCTTCACACCGCGGCTAATAAGAATATCACGGACATCAAGAATAAATTTCTCCTGTCTGTCAGTGTAGGCGATATTGTCGGGGGAATCACTGTCAGCAACAGCAAAATGAGTGTATATTCCCTCCACGCAGATTTTTTCAATTTTCATAATCCGCATAATTTCATCGGCACATTCCTCAGGAGTGTCGTATTTCAAGCCGATACGCCCCATACCCGTATCAATTTTTATGTGACAGCGTATAGGCTCAGGAGTATTATTTGCCAGTTCTTCGGCATATTCCGCAGATACAACTCCCTGAATAATATTATACATAGAAATCTCATGGGCATACTCCCCCGGAGTAAATCCAAGAATAAGAATTTCAGCATCAGGGCAGAATTTCCGCACAGCTATAGCCTCATCAAGATTTGAAACAGCAAAATATTTAACGCCGCAATCATGGGCAAGACAGCGGATAATATGTTCATCGCCGTGACCGTAAGCGTCAGCCTTTACAACCGCCATAATCTCCGTAGAGGACGAATTGAGACTTTTTATTATGTCATAATTTTTTTTGAGCTGAGGCAGTGATACCTCCGCCCATGCGCGTTTAAGATATGGTTTCATATCAATATCCTTTCGAGTTATTAAAAAACAGTTACAAGCTGAAAAAAAACTTGCAAATTTATTCAATATATGATACAATTAATGTATTGGCTTCGATTTATTTATTTTTCAGCAGATTTTCTGCTATTCACAGAGGTGGAGCAATGTTTTATTCAAATACAACAGGTATGGCAGTTTATTCCACACTGGAAATAAGTATCCGCCGCGAAAAAGCGGTCTGTGTTACAGGGCACCGTGAGAAGTATGTCAAGCCTTACAGGAATAATCCCGATAATTTTGATATAACCTGCACAGCTGTAAAACTTATGCTTGACAGATATATTGAGCTTATCATGGAAAAAGGCTATACAACGCTGATTTCCGGACTTGCCGAAGGTGTTGACCTATGGGCTGCCGAACGTGTGCTGTGCCGTAAACGCTTCGATAAGGACTGCCGCCTTATAGGTGTTATGCCCTATCTTAAGCATAGTGCTGCTTTCAGCGAGGAAAATATGAACCTGCTCCGTCTTGCAGAACGTCACAGCGATTTGCTGATTACTACCTGCGATAAGCGGAATGTGACATACGGAAAAAATGCAACTCAGTATACCGACCCAAATGTTTACAAACGCAGGAACTACTATATTGTTGATAACAGCGCTGTTGTTATAGCTTTTTGCAGTGAGGATAATCCACATTCGGGCACAGCTCAGACAGTGAGATATGCTCAGCGGCTTAACCGTCCGATTTACAGCTTTAACATCAATGATGTTCATGCTCTGCTTGATAAAACGGGATTTGACAAAACGGCGATATATGAAGAATTGAGAAATATCACCCTTGATATTCCCGAGCCTGAAATATAATCTTGGAAAACCATTTTGGTTATGCCCCGAATTATATTATAGCACAATCTCAGAAATTTGCAAGTTTTTTTTCAAATTCTTTGCAATTTAAACTCAAAGTTTAACGACAGAATTAGGCATTTCCAATTATTCCCCGATTGTTGAAATGTTGAAAACTCTGTTGACAAACTATTCTACGTCATATTTTATTAACAGTTTCATGTTAAAAACTTTTTTATTCATAAACTGTGAATATAAACCAATTGTTATTATACCGTAAGTAATCGAAAGGAGAATTATTATGGCTAAAAAGAAAAAAGCGGGAAGTATTGCAGTACCATATCTTCTGACTATATTCATCGCTATACTCATTATAGGCGGAGGTACATTCTTTCTGCTCCGTTATCTCGGAATTATCGACAGCGAAAAGGCACTTCCTGAGCCTCCGAAAAGACAGGTTGTAACTGCTTCATACGAGGATAACCACACAATCCTGTTTATACTTGATGAACCCACAGATAAGTTTTCAAAGACCTTTATGCTCATGCGCTCAATTCCAAAGGATAAGAAAATTGTATTCGTGGGAATCCCAACAAATACCATTGCTATTGTTGACGGTGCACAGCAGAGTATGTTGTCAGCCTACGAAAATGGCGGTGCATCAGGCGCTGTAAACTTTACAAATTCTATCTTCGGTATTGAAATTGACAAATATATGAAGCTTGATTCCGACGCTTTCGTAAAGGTGTGTGATATTCTCAGCGGTGTTACATATCCTGTTGCTGAGGATATAGCAGGCTTTGAGGGAGACGGTTCAGACCAGTATCTCAACTCCGAGCAGATTGAAAAGCTTATAACTTATCCCCTCTACGGCGACGGCGAAATTGAACGTGCTTACATGGTAAGCTCCGTATTTTCCGCTATGATGAATCAGACAGACGGTATGCGCGTATCCGATAACCTTGATTCAAGCTTCAATACCATTGTAAATATGACAGATACCGATATTACAGCTGTTGACTACAAAAATCATAAGGTTGCTATAAAGGGAATGCTTGAAAGAGGCATATCTATAGCTTCATTCCTCATTCTCAACGGCGAAAAGGCTTATGAGGACTTTATCCCTGATGAAGACTTCTTTGCGGATTTCCGTGACAAATACTACTGTTACGATGAAAATCCCGAGGGAGAATGATATGAATAATATATTTGATACTCACGCACATTATGCCGACCATGCCTTTGATGAGGACAGATTTGAGCTTCTTGACAAACTTCAGGATATGGGAGTAAAATACGTCATGCTTGCTTCATCGTCAGTGAGAGATACAGCTGAAAATGCGGCAATTGCCGAAAAATATGACTATATCTATGCCGCCTCGGGAGTTCACCCCGAAAGTGTTGAGGGAAATCCTGCGGATTACCTTGATATCGTAAGAAATACAGCACTCAGCTCCCCTAAGATAAAGGCGATAGGAGAAATAGGTCTTGACTATCACTACGAAGGCTATTCCCGCGAAAAGCAGATAAAACTCTTTGAAGAACAGCTTGTCCTTGCAAAAGAACTGAATATGCCTGTGATTATCCATAGCCGTGACGCCTGCGAGGACACTCTGAATCTGCTGAAAAAACATAAGCCTATGGGAGTTCTGCACTGCTTTAGCGGATCTGCAGAAACTGCAAAAGAAATTGTAAAACTTGGAATGTACGTGGGATTTACAGGAGTTCTCACATTCAAAAACGCTAAAAAAGCTCTGAAAGCTTTGGCAGAAGTGCCTGTTGACAGACTTCTCCTTGAAACTGATTGTCCATATATGGCACCTGTACCCTTCAGGGGAAAACGGTGTGACAGCTCCATGATTGCCTATACAGCGGCAGCTGCGGCAGAGGTCAAAGGCATGGACACACAGGAAATTATCAATATAACCTGTGAAAACGGAAAACGATTTTACGGAATATGACACATTTATATTTAAGAGGTTAAAAGATGTACTACTGTTGCGGAATTACTGAAAAAGGCATTATGCCTCACAATGAAGATGCCTTGCTTATAGGAAGGCACGTTATGACAGCAGGTATGCTTGAACAACCCATGAAGCCGCCATTTGCCATTGCTGTTTCCGACGGCGTATCAGGAGAAAATGCGGGAGAGCTTGCGTCAGCAATGTGCCTCGAATATGTCAAGAATATTGAGGATTATCGCAAGTCTCAGCTTCATACTTCCATTATGGAGATTCACGAAAAGCTTGCAGAATACAGCAGAAATGACGCTGAAAGCTGCAATATGCAGACAACGCTTTGCGGAATTGCCGTTGACGAAAGCGAAAGAGTTACGCTGTTCAACGTGGGAGATTCGCGTCTGTACCGCTATCGCGACGGCGATTTAAGACAGCTTTCCCGTGACCAGTCCCTTGTACAGCTTTTGTACGAGGAGGGCTCTATAACCAACGAGGAGCGCAAGACCCATGTTCACAGGAATATAATTTTTCCTGTTCTTGGCAATATCAAAGACACTCCGCGGATTGATATTGAGGAAATTGAGGGCGGATTTAACTACGGAGATGTTCTGCTGATATGCTCTGACGGACTTTCTGACACCCTTTCAACAATTGATATACAGGAGGTCATGGACTGCCCGAAAAGTCTGCTTAAAAGGCTTGAAATCCTTGTCAATATGGCTCTGGAGCAAGGCTGTACTGATAATATATCCGTTGCGGCAGTGGTAATGTCGGATTAATTAAGGCAATACCGCACAGAGCTTGTGCGAAAGATGCGAAGTCAGATTTTTCGTCAGATTGTACAGAAATTTCGCAGGCATACTGTCGTATGTCAAGGAATTTCTGTGCAAGATAACGGGAAATATGCAAGCAGATTTCGTGCAAAGCAGTCAGGCGGGCTTTGTGCGGTATTGCCTTAAGAATTATTGCATAATGCATAATTATTTGTAGGGACACGGCGTGCCGTGTCCCTTTTATACTGTTTTTCTGCATTTTCACATTTTTTCACAAATTTTCACATTTCTTTCATATATGTGAAAATTAATTCACATATAATTTTTCATACTTTAACAATCAGCGCATTTTTGTTTCACAAAAGACAGGTATACTATAATCATCAAAGGAAAACAAACACTCTCCAAAGAAAAGGAACGTGATTATAATGAATGAATACAATTTCAATATTGAGGAAATCGAAGGCCCAGGCGCAGAAAACGGGAATTCTCCCTCACCAAAAAAGCCTAAGAAGAATACAGCGCTGAAAATTGCAGCTTCTCTTATGGCTATGTCCCTTGTTTCAGCAGGTTCAATCGGAATATACCACCACCTCACTTATCCCGACCAGAATAAAACAATAACAGAATCTTCAGCCGAGCCAGAGAAAAACAACATTGAGGCTGAAAATGTAAGTATGCTCCAAATCTCCGAAAGCAAGGACGGAGTGCTTACAACTGAGGAAGTTGTTAAAAAAGTTATGCCCTCGGTTGTGGGTATAAAGTCTGAATTTGAAATGCCTCAGCAGAGCAATAACAGCTTCGGCGGTTTCGGCGGATTTGGCGATTTCTTCGGATTCGGTGACGAATACGAAAGTCAGATTCCTCAGGAAAATCCCATTGGTACAGGTACAGGTGTTGTTTTCTCTGAGGACGGCTATATTGTAACAAATGCCCATGTTATTTACGACAGCCAAAACGGTATGGGTTTAGCGACTGAAATAGAGGTGCTTGTGGAAGATGAAACCTACACGGCAGAAATTATCGGCTACGACGTTGACTGTGACCTTGCTGTACTGAAAATTGAAGCTGATGGACTTATTTCTGCTGAATTTGGCAATAGTGATGAACTGAATCTGGGCGAAGATGTTACAGCTATTGGAAATCCCCTTGGCCTTGACCTTATGAATACCGTTACCAAGGGTATAGTATCAGGACTTAACAGAAATGTCACGATAAATGACAAATCAATGAGCCTGATACAGACTGATACAGCCATAAACGAGGGAAATTCCGGCGGTCCTCTTATTAACAAATATGGTCAGGTTATCGGTATAAACTCCTCTAAAATGTCAAGCAGCGGATTCGGCTCGGCTTCAATTGAGGGTATCTGCTTTGCAATTCCTTCAAATAAGGTTGTAAACGTAGTGGATGATTTCATGAATTACGGCTATGTAAAGGGCAAACCACAGCTTGGCATAAGCTGCCGCGACGTTACAGCAGAAATTTCTCAGATGTACGATATGCCTCTGGGTGTATACGTCGTTGAGGTTACAGAGGGCAGTGCCGCTGAAAAGGCCGGTCTGAAAAAGGGTGATATAATTACTGCTGTTGATGATGTCAAGATTGAAACAGCAGCTGAACTGACAGCACAGAAGAATCTCCATATGGCAGGGGATGAAATCAAACTGACGTATAAGCGCAACGGCGAAGAAATGACAGCAACACTTGTTCTTGACGAAATGACAGAAAATGCATAACACAAGAAAAAGGCGGACTTCAATTGTCCGCCTCTATGTGTCAAAAAAGCTGTAGTAATTTTTCAAGGGGACGCTCTCTCTTGCAGAGCGTCCCCTCTTTCAAAACAGTCCACTGGACTGTTTTGAAATTCACCCCTTGCAGAGCGCTTGAACGCTACGCAGGGCTTTGCCCTGCACCCACCAAAGACGCTGTCTCTGGACTCTGCTAAAGGGCTTCGCCCTTTAGAATCCCATTTTCTTCATTTCATCAACCCGTCACACAAAAGTTTTATTCCGATAAGTACAAGTACAATTCCACCTGCAAGCTCCGCTTTTTTCTCGTATTTGCTGCCAAAACGGTTGCCGATTACAACTCCTGCAAGGCATACCACAAAGGTTATCGCCGCAATTACCGATACAGACAGCATAATATTTGTTTTCTGCGCCGCAAAGATTACTCCCACTGCTAAAGCGTCAATACTTGTGGCTATGGCAAGAATAAAAAGCTCCTTTATATCAAGCTTGTATTCGCCGCTGACGCTTTCATCATCGCCGCCTTTGACTGCCTCATATATCATCTTTCCGCCTATAAATCCGAGGAGAATAAAGGCTATCCAATGGCTGTATGTACTGATAAACTGCTCAAATCTGCTACCGAGAAAATACCCCAGAAGCGGCATAAGTCCCTGAAATACTCCGAAAAATAATGCTGTAATTGTCGCTCCCTTGTAGTTGATTTTCTTCATGCTAAGTCCCTTGCAAACAGACACAGAAAAAGCATCCATTGCAAGACCGAGGGATAATAGTAAAAGCTCTGTAATACCCATGTTTACTCCTTATTATTCATTTTTTAAAGTATACTCCATTATATAATCGTCCATAACATAGCCGCCGCCGATATCAGTAACGGCAGTATCAACAGTTATAAAACCAATTTTCTTGTATACCTCTATTGCATGGTCATTGTGCTTATTAACCGTGAGATATACTCGTTTTTTCCCGATTTTACGAGCTTCATCAAAAATGTAATTCATCATTGCGGTGGCAATTCCCCTGCCCCGTTTATCTTTGTGCAAGTAAAATTTGCTGAGGAAAAGGCGGTCGTCGGATTCGGGCTTTGTGCCCATATATCCGCATAATTCCCCGTTATCACGAACAGAAAAATATGAATACCCCTGTTTTTCAATCTGCTCCGTCATAGCGTCAAGGGACTGAAAATTTTCAACCATATAATCAACCTGCCCCTGTCCAAGTAATTCGCCGTAGCACTCATGCCATATCTCATCTGCGACAGCCGCGATTTCACGGAGTTCAGGGTAATATTTCACTCTTTTAATTTCAACACTCATAATTACACCTGCTTTTCAATTATCTTCATATCCACTATTTTTAACAATATGCCTGCCCAGTCCTTTATAAGTCTGTGGTATTCCTCCGCTGTAACGTTTCCGCCTATACCCATTACATCATATACAACCGGTCCCTCTTTTATGCAGCAAGGCAAGTCCTGAAAACCACAATGGAGATAAAAATTATGCCTGTTCACTCTCTGCTCATAATTTTCAGCGGATTTATCAAGCTGTTCCCTTGCAAGAAAAAGCCGTCTGCCCTTGTATTTTTCTTTAAGGGCATCAATAATTTTTGTGCCGTAGCCATGACCTCTTTTTGAATCCTCAACGGCAAGGTAAAAGATATATGCGAGCTTTTCGTCACATACCATATAGGCAAAACCGATAAATTCGCCCTTATCCCTTGCCACAAGCATTTCGGATTTTCCCATTTTCTCCCTGTTCATCATTATAAAATAGGGGCATCGTTCTTCAAATGGAAATGCCTTGAGATAAAGCCTTTTAACCTGTTTTTTATCGGATTTGCTGTATTTTTCAAGAGTTATTGACATAGTTCACCTCAATGAAACAAGCGGACAGAGCAATATTGCAATGTCCGCTTAATAATTTCCTGTTATTAGTCTTCCTCTGGCATCTCCCAGTTGTGATATACAT
Source organism: Ruminococcus sp. (assembly GCA_017521805.1). GTDB lineage: Bacteria > Bacillota > Clostridia > Oscillospirales > Ruminococcaceae > Ruminococcus. Next base: position 34,307 of record JAFXDK010000080.1, read on the forward strand.
TCTGAACATCGTCGTTATCTTCAAGATGTTCAAGGAGAAGATTCATCTTCTTGATATGCTCCTCATCTGTGAGTGCTGTATAATTTGCAGGAATACGGTCTGTTTCAGCGGAAAGTACATTGTAGCCCTTAGCTGTAAGTCCCTCTCTCAGCTCGTGGAGAGCCTCAGGAGCACACTCAATTTCAACGCTTTCCTCAGTGATATCGAAATCATCACCGCCGCATTCAAATACATCTTCCATAACAGCATCTTCGTCGAGACCGTTATTTTCAAGAATAACTATACCCTTTGTTGTGAACATAAAGGATACACAGCCTGTTGTGCCGAGATTTCCGCCGTATTTGTCGAAATAGTGACGTACATCACCTGCTGTACGGTTCTTGTTGTCGGTGAGGCACTCAACGATAACGGCAACGCCATTGGGACCGTAGCCCTCGTATACCATTGTTTCGTAGTTGTTCTTGTCCTCGCCGCCTGCCGCTTTCTTGATAACTCGTTCGATGTTATCGTTGGGCACGTTGTTAGCCTTAGCCTTAGCGATAAGATCACGAAGCTTGCTGTTATTGTTTGGATCGGGACCACCCTCTCTTACAACAACTGTAATTTCTCTGCCGATTTTTGTAAAGATTTTGCCCTTTGCAGCGTCGGTAGCTTCTTTTTTACGCTTGATATTATTCCATTTTGAATGACCTGACATTTTTTCAGCACTCCTTTTTCTATCGGTATCAGTTACCGATTATTTCATCTATTTCAATTTCCTGCATGGCAACGTCGAATAATTCTGCTATTCGCGCCGTATTCTCCAGCAGGTACAAGTATCCTAAAAGACATTCAACAGCAGTTGCTCTGCGGTATTCCGCCGCCTCTGCGTGTTTTGGGATATTATTTCCCGTGGCATTTCTGCCCCTTTTTAGCACTGCCATTTCCTTTTCAGTGAGAACTTCCGATATTTTATCATATACTTTTGACTGAAATTCCGCACAGACGAGCTTAATTTTCGCCGAATGAAGCTTTGAAGCAGGCATATTTGCACTTCTCAGAAGCTTCTCTCTTACAAGTGTATCGTATACACTGTCTCCTAAAAATGCAAGAGTAAGGGGACTGTACATATTTACATCACGTTCTGTCATATGTCCCTCATCAGTATACGAAATCAAATTCAAAGCCTTCAAGGTTTACGGTATCGCCGTCCTGAACGCCCATTTCTTCAAGCTTTGCAATAATTCCGCTGTTGATAAGCACACGCTGGAAGTACTGGAGTGAAGAATAGTCGTCGGGATCAACAGTACGCATAATAGGCTGCATCCATGGTGCTTCAACGTAATATACGCCGTCCTCCAAAACAACCTCAAACTTTTTGCCGATACCAAGCATATCATCAAGTTCTTCCTGAGGTATAGGCTCTGCTTCGTATTCCTTTATAGGCGGCAGAGTTTCAAGCACCTCTGCTATCTTCATGACAAGTTCGTGTGTTCCCTGAGTTGTAGCAGCTGAGATACAGAAGAAATCCATTCCCTGTTCTTCAATGAAAGCACGGAATTCGGCAATCTGCTCCTCTGTTGCCATATCCGATTTATTTGCAGCAACAATCTGAGGACGAAGTGCAAGTTCCTCATCGAACTTTGCAAGCTCCTGATTGATTATGCGGAAATCTTCCTTTGGGTCACGTCCCTCAATGCCCGATACATCAACAACATGAACAATAAGACGGCATCTCTCAACATGGCGGAGGAACTCGTGACCGAGACCTACTCCGTCACCTGCGCCCTCGATAAGTCCGGGAATATCCGCCATAACGAATGAGCGCTCCTCCCCTGTCTTGACAACGCCAAGCACGGGCGTGAGGGTTGTAAAGTGATAATTCGCAATTTTAGGCTTTGCGGCGCTTACAACAGAGATTAATGTGGATTTTCCAACATTAGGGAATCCCACAAGACCTACGTCAGCAAGAAGCTTCAATTCAAGAGTAACCTCAAATTCCTCGCCGGGAAAGCCGGGCTTTGAGAATCGGGGAATCTGTCTTGTGGAAGTGGCAAAACGGGCATTTCCCTTACCGCCGTTTCCTCCTTTGGCAAGGATTTTAGGCTCGTCCGTTGACATATCTGCCATGATACGACCTGTATTGGCATCGCGGACAAGGGTTCCGCGGGGAACTTTTATAATAAGCGGCTCGGCACTTTTTCCTGTACAATTGCGTGAGGAGCCGTTCTGTCCTCTTTCAGCCACATATTTTCTCTTATATCGGAAATCAATAAGAGTTGAGAAGTTGTCGTCTACAACGAATACTACATCTCCGCCCTTGCCGCCGTCGCCGCCGTCGGGGCCGCCTGATGCAACATATTTTTCTCTGTGGAAAGAAACAGCGCCGTCGCCGCCGTCTCCAGCCTTGATTTTTATTTTAGCCTTATCAACGAACATTTTTACCTCCTTGAAAGTCGGGAGTATCTTCCGCAGAATCTGCGGCATATCTAATGAAAAATCCCAAGCAAAAGCTCGGGATTTATAACGCAATAGTAAAAGATTACTGCTCTGCGTAAACAGAAACCTTCTTACGATCCTTGCCAAGACGCTCAAACTTAACTCTTCCGCTTACTGTAGCGAAAATAGTATCGTCAGAACCAATGCCTACGCCAACGCCGGGATGGATATGTGTACCTCTCTGGCGAACGAGGATATTACCTGCCTTAACAAACTGACCGTCAGCACGCTTAACGCCAAGTCTCTTGGACTCAGAATCACGGCCGTTCTTTGTAGAACCTACACCCTTTTTATGAGCGAAGAACTGCATACTAATCTTAAACATACTTACACCTCCGAGATAGTGATATTAATTGTTTTTGGAAATTCTTCAAGAATAGCTTCAAAATGTAGTTTAAGCTGCTCCAGCATTGCGGAAGCTGTATTCATTGAAGCGGTTGTCCGACATTCAATAATATTATCTCCTACATTCATTTTCGGTTCACAGTCAAATTCATTCAGCAGATTTACAATAAGCTGAACTGCCGAGGAAACCGATGCACAAACCACATCGCTTCCCTTATCGGCATAGCCCGCATGACCGCTTATACTAAAACCATTCAGAAGTCCTTTTGAGTTATAAAACTCTGCACGAATCATGATTAAGCCTTGATTGCTTCAATCTTAACCTGTGTGTAAGGCTGTCTGTGACCCTGCTTTCTCTTCTGACCCTTCTTGGGCTTGTAAGTGAAAACTGTAATCTTCTTAGCCTTGCCGTTCTTAAGAACCTTAGCTTCAACAGCTGCGCCATCAACATAGGGAGCACCTACCTTGATACCGTCCTCAGCACCGAGAGCAACAACCTTATCGAAAGTAACTGTCTCATCAGCCTCAACTGCGAGCTTTTCGATGAAGATAATATCTCCCTCATTAACCTGATACTGCTTTCCGCCTGTTTCAATAACTGCGTACATTTCTGGCACCTGCCTTTTTTCAAAACTCGCTGCAACGGGCGTGTATGCACAACTTTAAAGCCTGTCTGCAAGCGGCATATATTATTTTATCACATTTTCCCCGATTTGTCAAGGGCTTTTTCCGATTTTTTCAAAAAAGCTCTATTCAGAATATTAATATGATTACCAAGCCTTATATCCCTCAGTACCCACCTTGTAAGCAGTACCGGGAACATACATATCCTGAGGAGTAAAGTTAGCTTCCTTGCCCTCATCAATAGCTTTCTGGTTAGCTGACTGAACGATATTTTTAAGTTCTCTGAAAGCCACGCTCTTAGCAACGATTGACTGTACAACCTGCTGAGGAGGCTGCTGACTGAGGAATTCTATTGCAGCCTGCTGAATATAGAAATATGAGCGAAGCTGTGTCTTTTTGAACTCAATCTTGTTATCGCCTTCGATGAGGAACAGGCTGTCACCCTCCTGATATCCAAGAGTAAGCTTAGCCATAACCTCAGGAACAAAGATTCTGATTTCAGCGGCAAGGTCCTTATCGCCCACAATTTCCTCCAACTCATTGCAGAGAACCTGATATTCTTCCTGATTCTTGACTTCAACAAGCTTGCCAAGAGTATACTTTGCGCCCTTCATAACAGTTTCCTTTGTGAAAGGGCACTGGTCATCTTCACGCTGAACAAAAACAGCGCACTGCTTTTCGCACATAAATGTATTTTCAGCGTCCCAAGCCTTAACATAGTCAGCGAAGAATTTGCTGAGTTCAACACATACAGAACCATTGATTCTTACCTCGATGATAGCTCTGTCCTTATGCTTTGCAAGATATATTCTGAGCCAGTAGTACTTCTTTGAACCGAGATACTTAGGCATTTCGTTTAAAATGAAGTTGACAAGCATAGTGGGCTGTCCCTTTTCCTGCGCACCGATTCTGACAATTGACTGAGCATACATATCAAACTCATAATGCTGCTGGAGATATGTAACAGGGATATGTACAGGAGATTTCTTAGAAAGCGCCTGGTCCATTGGATGCCATAAGCTGCCATAAAAGATTTCAACAGCCATTTTAGCCGCTTCCTCAAAAGACTTACCCTGAGCGTCAACGGGGTCTATAATAGGCTCATCGAAATCATCATGACCGATAACAAAGACAACCTGTAAAAGCTTTACATCTTCCTTCTCGTCTACCCTGCCGATTCTTACATCAACTGTAAATCCTCTGGGCATGATAATACAGCCGTCGTAGAGATTTCCCTTTTCCAGTTTCTTATCAAGAGCCGCAAGAACCAGTTCCTTGTAATCGATTTCCTTTTCAACAGCCGCTTTTGTCTCCTCAGGCTGATTTTTCTTCTTAAATAATGCCACTTGAATCATTCTCCTTATTATGTATTTATATATCAGTCCGCATTGTAACAGTGCTTTCCATTTTATGCAAACTGTTGTAAAACAGCTTTTGGCATAATGCCGCAAAAGCCGATTCTACCTGTAATTACAGCGTATATTTCGCCGCCGCCCAGCCTTCCTTTACGCTGACTTCTTCTCTTATGAAGCCCACGCTTTCAACAGCTGAGAGTACTTCCTCCATACGCTCCTCAATTATGCCCGATATTATAAGAATACCGCCTTTTTTAAGATAGCGTACAAAATAATCTTTCATTGCAATAAGCACATCTGCAACAATATTTGCAGTAATCATGTCATATTTGCCGTCAATTTCATCTGCAAGAGCCTTATCGGAAAGAATATTTCCGAAATAAGTCTTGTACACTTCGGGGCTGATATTGTTCTTTTCAGCATTTTCCCTTGCGGTTGCCGCAGCGTTTTCCTCAATATCAACAGCAACGGAACTTTCTGCTCCTAAAAGCATTGCCGCAATTGAAAGAATACCGCTTCCGCAGCCAAGGTCAAGGATTTTATCACCCTTGTTCATGGATTTTTCAATAAGCTCCAGACAAAGTCTTGTGGTGTGATGCTGTCCCGTGCCAAAGCTTGAGGCAGGGTCAATTTCCAGTATAATCCTGCTGTCGTCGGAGTATTCCTCCCAGGAGGGCTTGACAGCAAGTTTTTCGCCCACTTTAAATGGCTTAAAGTACTGTTTCCAGTTATTTGCCCAATCCTCCTCGCGAATATCAGAAAGCTCCGCTTCAAGTCTGCCATAGATATTCTCCGTATCAGCGGCTTTCATTTCTGCAAGCATTGACTTTACCGACATAAGCATATCTGCGCCCTGGTCGTTTACGGGAAGATAAACCGTAACGCAGGTTTCGCAGTCAGCAAGTCCCATAAGGTCCTGGTCTATATAATCCCACTGACCGTTTTTATTTTCAAGAAATTCTTTGAAATCCTCAGAATCCTTGATTACAAAGCCTTTAACGCCGATATCCATAAGCTTTGCACAAAGCAACTCAATTGCCTCAGCGGAGGTATATATATTAACCTCTGTCCATTCCATTGAAAATCCTCCTAAGAATCACGGTTTCCCGTTATACTATCATAAGATACTCTCTTACATCTTTAAGGTCAACCACTCCGTCACCGTTAAGGTCAGCGGAATAAAGCTGAACAGCAGTCAGTGAAGATACACCGTTTGGAAGCTCCTCTTTCTGCTGTAAATAGGTATTCAGCAGTGACATATCATACTTGTCAATCTGCCCGTCATCGTTAATATCGCCTTTATCGTGGAGGTGGTCAGCAGTTTTTTCAAGCTGATTCATATCCACCCAGCCCTTTATATCTGTAGAAGCTATAAGTCCGTAATTCCCCACACAGGCGGCAATGTGAATAACGTTTCCGTTTTTAAGCGTATACTGAACAGAACCTGTTCCCTGCTCCGAATAAACATTTACGGGAACGTCACTGTTTACATAATGCTCACCTAAACTGCGGCAAACCGATACTGTAAAGCTTACGGAAGCCTGCTCCGAGCCATTGTCAGCGTTTACAAATATTTCGTAATCTCCCGGAACTTCGGAATTATACGCCGATGAATCAACAGTAATAATATCCGAATCAGCCATATCAACAGTTTCAGTCCACTTTCCCTTTTCCGAATCAAAGCCGCTGAGTACTACTGTACCGCCGCTGAGGTCAAGGGATTCACCGTACTGAAACATCGTTCTGTCGGGCATTGTGCCGATTTCCATACTGAATGAAGCTTCTGTCTCCCCTGCACTGCCGGTTGAAGCAGAGGGGGGATTTGTTCCTTTCAGCATCCAGTATTCACCCTGCAAGCCGTTAGGATAAGCCTCATACAAATCATGGGTATCAACAGCAGGGTCGCACATAGTAATTGAATCGTCAGCACCTACGCTTTCGATATATGCCCAGTGATAACTGCCGTTATTTACTCTTGCGATTATATGCCAGCCCTCAGCCATAAGAGCTCTCAGCTCAGCAGCTACGGCTGTTTTTTCGGTATTCTGAAAATATTTGTCAGCACCGAAAGTTACATTGGGGATAATCGTACTTATCGTCCCCCAGCTCATAATTGCGCCGTCATAGCTGAATCCGTTGGCATTTGTGTAAGCATTTGCCAGAACTCCGGGATTAAACTGTTCAATATCTGTTATGCCCATATTAGCAAGGGCAGTATTGTCAATAGAACCCGAATGTACGGCAAAAATTGCAAGAGATGTCAGCAGACAGCCTGATCTTCTTATTGTTGTACCTCCCATTGAAGTATCACTCCAGCGAGGGTCCATCTGGCTCCAGTCACGGTATTCATCAAAAATTGAGAGGGATGAAATTTCCGTAGCTGATGAGGGTACAATTTCAACTTCTTCAACAGCAAAAGCTGTTGGAACTGCACAGCAAGCCGCTGTAACAAAAGCGGTAAATATGCCTATAAATTTTTTATGCTGCATTGGTATTCACTCCTTAAATGTTATCCCGCAGCTCCCGCATACATTAACACTTCTCCGATTAACACATCAGGAAGTCAGAATATTCACTGCGCACGTTTTTTATTTCTTCTTGCCTTGCGCTCAGCCTTTTTAGCATCGTTCAGGGCAGTGTACGCAGCCATATATGTCTCTATAGCCTTTGTCTTTTCGTCCTCTGTCAGTGTGATTCCGCCATATTCCGCACGTTCAAAGAGCAGTGCCGCAGATGAAATATCTGCCGACGCTCTGCGGTACACCTCAGCCTCTGCCTCGCGTACCGACGATGTACGAGGAATACCGTAAATTCTGCATATACGGTGTATTACAGCAGAAACTGCCTTTTCAGGCGATTTGCGTTTTACAAGTATAAGGAATATTCTGTGTGTTATTTTGTGCCACAGCAGTATAAGTACCAGAGCAAGCACAGAGAAACCGAGAATAATAAGTCCCGAATTTGTCAGGAGACTTGTAACGCTCTTTTTCTCTTCACGCACTACACCGTCAGTTACAGTAGGCTCAAAGCACATCCAGCCGTATCCCTCAATATATAATTCAGGGAAGCCATGTGCATCATTGGCGGTTATGATATAGCTGCTGCCGCTTGTGTCACCATATTGTGTCTGCATATTGAAGCCCTCGCAGTATCTTGCAGGAATACCTGCCGCCCTTGCAAGAAGCGTCATAGCCGTTGCGTATTCGTAGCAGACTCCCCTTTTTGTATCAAAAAGGAAATCCACAGCATTTTCCCCCACTTCCTTGCGGTAGCTGAGGTCGTATATATAATCATTATCTATGAAGTAGCTTTCAAGAATCTTTGCCTTTTCATAAGGAGAATCCAGACCTGCTGTAAGCTCCTGCGCAAGAGCATAGATTTTCTCATTGCCGCCGTAATCAAGAAGATTTTCAACAGCACTTTCATAGAAATCCAGATTTTCGTTGAGTATATCAGCATATTTTTCAGCTGTTTCGTCAAATTCGTATTCCACGACCTCTGCCGCATCGAGAAGAAGCTGAGCATAATCGTCAATGGAAGCAATATAATCAACAACAGCTTTATTGTTCTCATTTCCGAAAAAGCTTGGGGACACATAGGAATATGAGAACTGCTCACGCTCAGCAAATTCTTCTTCATGAGCAAAGATAATTCCCGATTTTGTAAGCCCCAGAGTTTCATCAAAGGAAGATGCCTGAAAATTCTCCGCACCTGCGGGCACAGGAGCTGTCTGTCCGCCTGCCCTGATAGCTGTAATAGTCATTTTGCGGCTTTCAGGAACATCAATTTCTGTATCGACATAAGCGGAAAGCCCGTATTTTTCAGAAAATTCCTCATCAATCTGTGCCGCGTAAAGTACAGCCTCAGCAACTCCGCCGTTGTAGAATATAGGGAACGGCTTATCATCTCTGTACCAGTAACGGCTGTCACCGTCAGCACTTTTCCATGAATCCTTTTCGTAATTGTATGTAGTGAATGTTGATGTTTTAAGCTGCAATGGCTGAGGAGATACCGCATAATAAAGGGGTACATCGCCAAGATTCCGACGAAACTGCTGTCCCTCTGTATCATCACGGAAAACATCAAGCATTTTAAGGAATCTGTCTGTCAGAGCGTCCGCGTTAATCATAGTTTCAATCATTGTTCTGTCCGCCTCAATAACAGGCTTCGGAACAAGAGCCGAAACAACAGCAAAAAGCACTGTAAATACCGCGGCTGAACGGAACATTTCAGGTCTGTCAACCGCCTTTGCCTTATTTGTATCCGACATTTGTCGGAAGTTGGCAAGTATTACAAAGAATCCCACACACAGCGCGATAATGTAGCCTATTTTCATTTCCTCATTTTCCTTACCATAAATAGAAAAAGGAATAATCAAAATAAGGAAATTCATAAAAAGCCTGTACCGCACACGAGTAAAGTAGTATATTACCGACAGCATGAAAATCAGGAAAAGCATGAAAATTGCCAACGTGTACCATTTGTTGTACTGCATAGCATCCTGAGGTGTCAGGAACCACAATCCCCATGAGATAGGATAATTTTCCCTACCTTTTTTTATAGTGGCAACGCTGCCTGCTATAAATGCTCCAAACAGCAGAATATAGGCAAAAAATCCGATAAAATGGTGCTTGTTTATGTAGTCGAACAGGCGAAAAACCACCCAGCCCACAACATAAGCCGCAATTCCGTACGGAACTGTAAGCGCACTGCGGTAATGATTCATAATGGACATCATGGCAATTACCGCATAAATCAGAACAGGGTCAGCCATTGTCCTAATCAGGAAAGACTTTGTAGTTTCTTTTCTATCAGTCATTATTTATACCAACTTAAAATTATTATCACCGTCAAGGTACCACATTTTGCAGTCTGTCTCATTTTTTGAATAAACCGACGCACCTATGAGTGAAACATTTTCTTTATCTTCAAACGCGGATATGATACTGCTTAAATCAGCAGAGCAATCTGTCGATGCTATAACGCAGGAACAAGCCGACGCAGCATCAATGCGGATTCGTCTGTCCCTTTCAACCTTAGCCGCAAGGACTTTCAGAAGAAGCTGCGGCGGATATTCGGGATTATCAACACTCTCCGATACAACAGAGCCGTCAGCACCGTAGTATACAACTGTTGAAGCAATTCCCTGCTTTACAAGCATAGCTATAAGAGCAAATGCGGAACAGATTATACGTTCCTCCACAAGTACCGCTTCTGCGGCATTTACCTTGCCGCCGCGGAAAAGGTCAAGCGCCACAACAGGCTGAACGGAAGAAACTGCCTCATCAAGTCTGACCATCATTATGCCTTTTTTAGCGGAGAGCTTCCAGTTTACGCGTTTGAGAGGGTCACCCTCAACGTATTCGCGGTGCTCGTAGCCGGGAGCAGTATTAAGGGAAAAAGTCATTGCTGTATCACTGCTTTCCTCGTCAGAGGTCATAACAGAATCGGCAATGCTTCTGAAAAGCTTTGAAGATGCCTTGATATCGGGAATTTCGGGAATTACTCCCACACTTTTAGGCGGAGGAAGCTGACAAGATGCTTTACAGCCGAAATATCCCAGAAATCCGCAGGAACGTACAGAAGTCACGGCAATTTCACCGTTACCACCTGTATTTGCCTGTATATCAACGGAAAAGCTTTTTCTGTCGCCGCTTATAACCGAAAGCTTATACAGCTTATCAACAGGACTGAAAACCTCGCTTGCCGCAAGTTTGATTTCTACGATACCAAGGGGGAAAAAACCAATTTTTTCCACATTAACATTAACTGTAAGAGTGTTGTTCTTCTTGACGTAGCCGTCGCAGTCAAAGGTTACTTTAACTCTTTTTCTGCCGTACCACGCGAAAAAAGCTGAAACAAGGGGCGCAAAAATCATAAAAGCGATAATTACAACGCCGATATCACCGTCTATATAAAAGGTGAAAACAAGGAGAACAACGATTATTGACAATATAGATAAAATACTTCCCATATCAATCGCTCATTGCAGGAACGCGGAGCGTACTGAGTATAGCCTCCACATAAGCCTCTGTTGTGTTGAATTCACTCTTGCCTTGAGGCGAAAGGATAATTCTGTGAGCCAAAACAGAAACAGCGGTATTTTTAACATCGTCGGGAGTTACGTATTCACGCTCATTTATGTAAGCAAAAGCCTTAGCCGCCTTATACAGCGCAATACTTCCTCTTGGACTTATACCGAGAGCCGCATTTCTGTCGCTTCGTGTGAAACGTACAATATCTGTGATATACTTTTTAACAGAATCGGCAACGCGTACATTGCGCACCTCCTGCTGCATTTCAAGAATCTCGTCAACAGTCATTGCAGGCTCGGTAATGTTGTTTATAGGATTGTGCATCTCCGTTCTTTCAAGGATTCGGATTTCCTCCTCCGCGTCGGGATAACCCATAGAAAGCTTCATAAAGAATCTGTCCATTTGAGCTTCCGGCAGGTGGAATGTTCCGTATGTCTCAACGGGATTCTGGGTAGCCATTACAAGAAACGGACTTGGAAGCTTATGTGTCACACCGTCCATAGAAATCTGGCGTTCCTCCATAGCCTCAAGAAGTGCCGACTGCACCTTAGGGGAAGCACGGTTTATTTCATCTGCAAGGAGAAAATTGCACATTACAGCACCGTCGCGGTAAATGAATCCCCCTGATTTGTTATCAAGCATTGTAAAGCCCGCAATATCCGACGGCATAACGTCGGGAGTAAGCTGAATACGGTTGAATTTTCCGCCTACAGAACGGGAGAGCGCCGTAATAAGCTGAGTTTTTCCAACGCCCGGAACATCTTCCAGCAGAACATGACCCTCGCAGAGCATAGCGGCAATAAGGCGGATTACCGTATCTTCTTTTCCGACAATAACCTTACCGATTGATTGGGCAAGACGATTTATCTTTTCATTCATAAATATAACCTCAATAAATTTCTATAGGAAACCCCTATATTCATAACTCCTATAATTATAACATATTTTTTTAAATATATCAAGTCTTTTCAGCATAAATATTAAACCCGTAGTTTTGGCTATCTTGCACAAAAGAACGGGCGGTTTATTGTTGTCATCGGCAATTTGAGATTTTCAATCAAGAAATTTTCTGAAAATTTCAGCACAAATAAAACTTAGTTTTCCACAAAGAAAATTGTTTATGATTATCTATATATTACACAAAAATATATGTTGATAATCATGCATATATCCAAACTTTTCAAAAATTTTTCATTTTGCAACGTTTTTCCGTTGCAAAAAGGCTCATTTCAGCCTATATATGGAGGGGGTTTTAAATTACAGCTGTAAAAAATAATGGTTTCGCCATTAAAAAAAATCACAAATTCTTCCTCAGATAAACCATATCCGTAAGCAGTACTCCACATTCATATATAGGGTGGTCGTAGTTGTCGGTGAAAAAATTTCTCGCGGTATGGGAACGGACAAATCCACATTTTTCGTAAAAAGGCACAGTCAGCGGACTATCGCCTGTGCCTACCTGCAATACAGAAAATTCCCCCTTGTATTTGCGGCAGATGAAATCAATCATTGTCCTTGCATAGCCTTTTCCCTGGTATTGCGGCTTTGTGGCGATGTTCTTGATTTCAAGGATTCCCTCACCCTCGTCCGTCACCACACATTCACATTTCACACCGTCATCGTCAAGGACATACATTGTCCCCCTGTCGATATAGCGGTCAATCATATCCTCCTGCTCGTCAGCCAACAGCAAAAGCGAAAGATATTGCTTTTTGTTTTCTTTGATTTCACGGATGTTCATATTGGTTCCTCGGTTATTTCTCTATTTGCTCGTACAGAGTTTCAAAAACATCGCTACTGTCACAGGGAACATCAGGCTCAACAAGATTTACAGTTTTACTCTGGTCAGGACGGAAAAATTCCTTTGTGGATATTGACATAAACAGCTGTGAATTAGGCAGTTTAAAAATAGAAACATCGCCATAACCGTTTGGTGTATTTCCGGGTGCTTCACCGATAATTGTACCCATATTATTATCTTTAAAATAGAGAGGAAACATCATTGCAGAACTAAATGAACTGCTTGAAGTAAGGATATAAACCTCACCCTCAAAAGTTAAATCTGAATACTTTTCATTTTCAATTGTGTTGTTCATAAATGGAATTTTTAAGCATCCAAATCTCCATTTACATTTTGAATCTTTCCATTCATCTACAGGCAGATAACGGATAAATTCGTTGGCAACCATAGAACTTCCGCCGCCATTATCACGTAAATCTACTGCAATATTGCGGATATTAAGCTTTTTAACCTGTTCAAACATTTCTTTAACGCAGGATATGTATTCGTCATTGTATTTGCAACTTGTGAGCGTCATAATCGCAAGGCTTTTATCCTCGTCAATCTCATAATAGACAAACGATGTTTCTTCGTTGTTATTTTGCGGAATTTCGTTATATTTCACATACTCGTCATAAGGGAGAAAATCTGCGGTAAAATATGTAACATCTTCTTTTGTGCCGTCGGGAGTTTCATAAGTAAAGGTTATTCCCTCATCTGCGTCAAATCCCAGATATGTCAGACCGCTCAAATTTGTTATATTATTGCTGAACAGAACACGTTGATAGCTTTCAACTTCAAAGCTGTATAAATCCTGTTTTTGTTTGCGAAGTTCCGAAGTATCAATGCCGTTAATAGCAACAATTATTTCGCCATTATTTGTATGAGTATATAAATCTTTGACGTAAAGAGTATTTTCTGCAAGGTGTTTAACATAAGTATGCCCATCGTGAAATGCTGAAAAAATGTATTCGATTTTTTGACATAGTTCGATAACTGTTATATTTTCAGCAGATTTAAGTTCATTGAGTATCTGCTCATAGCGCTGATTTATTTCATCGGGTAAATCGCTGTAGCAGGCAGGATGCAGTTTTTTCAGATAATACATAGCGTAATCTAGGTCTTTTAAAGCTTCTTTTTGCGACAGTTCGGTATCAATAGCCTTTGAAGTTCGAATAGCATTATTGCGAAAACTAATGCTGTTCCAGTATGGATTACAGTAGTTTCCAAATAAACCGACACACATTACTGTGATAGTAAACGCAGTAAAAAGGACTTTTTTAATTCGTTTGCTCATGTTTTTCAATATCAGAATAAACACAACAGCCAGCAAACAGCAGAAAATAATTGTCAGATAGTCGGGAATATTGCAAAGAAACAGACTTATTGGTATAATTCCGATTAGCAGAATACAAGCAAGAATATACATTATCACATAAATCTTTTTATTGTTTTTCATTTTATTCCTCCAAGTTAAATTACTGTCTTATTATATCATATACAGCGATTTTTGTCAAATAAAAAAGGCTGCTCCAAACGGAACAGCCCTTGAATGACTAAGTAAAAAATTACTTGATTTCGATTGTAGCGCCAGCAGCCTCGAACTTCTCCTTGAGCTCGTTAGCCTCTGCCTCGGAAATGCCTTCCTTAAGAGCCTTAGGAGCAGACTCAACTACTTCCTTAGCCTCCTTAAGACCAAGACCGAGAACTTCCTTAGCGCACTTGATAACAGCCATCTTAGCGTCACCGAAGGATGTAAGGATAACGTCGAACTCTGTCTTAGCAGCCTCGCCAGCAGCAGCACCGCCTGCAGCGGGAGCAGCAGCTACCATTGCTGTTACGCCGAACTCCTCCTGGATTGCATCTACGAGCTCAGCAAGCTCGAGAACGGAAAGAGTCTTGATTTCTTCTACAAAATTTGTGATCTTCTCTGAAGCCATGATAATAATCTCCTTTATAAATATTTGCCATATATGGCGATAGTTTTAAGCTGACAACTTAGATAAACAATTGAAATCAGGCAGCTTCCTCTGACTTCTTGTCTGCAACTGCCTTGAGAGTAGCTGCGAGCTTCTGCATGGGACCCTGGAGAGAGCCAACCAGCTGAGCGAGCAGAACGTCCTTTGAAGGAATCTTGGAAAGAGCAACAACTCCTGCCTGATCGTAAACTTCACCTTCAACGTAGCCTGCCTTGAGATTGAACTTTTCGTCGCCTGCCTTCTCAGCGAACTTACCGAGAATACGAGCGGGAGCAGTCTGGTCATCGTTTGAGAGAGCGATAGCTGTTGTTCCGTTAAGAACCTCCTCGAATCCCTCAATACCGCAATTCTGGAATGCACGGAGGAGCAGAGTGTTCTTCTCAACGAAGTAATTAACACCTGCCTCACGAAGCTCCTTTCTGAGCTTTGTGTCTTCCTCAACGGTGATGCCCTTGTAGTCAACGAGAACGCCTGATACGGAATTCTTGATGAGGTCTGTGAGCTGCTCAACCTTAGCCTTCTTGGCTTCGAGAACTGCATTGCTTGGCATTGTGTATTCACCTCCGAAATATTTGTTATCGTATTCGGGGCAATAAAAAA
>JAFXDK010000081.1 GCA_017521805.1 Ruminococcus sp.
TGCCAAAAAGACGAAAGCAGAAAGGAAATTTATCAAGGAAGAAAAACGCAGGAATGCTGTCGCATTTCAAGTTTTTCTGACGCAGAGAAATTTTCTTTATGCCGAGTATTTGATGGCAAGGTTTAGTTGGGGGAGCAATATTATTTGAAGATAATCAGCAGTATCTGAGACACAACCACAACAGAGATAAGTGCAATGGGATATGTTGCCGCATATGCAGACGCTACATTTTCTGTCTTAGCTGTGCCGATAAGCGTACCCAGAGCAGGAGTTGATGTCATACCGCCTGTAATTGAGCCAAGATTGTTCAACAAACTCAGTTTCAGCACGTACTTCGCAAAGAAGAATCCGATAATCATGGGAATAACTGTCATAATCACGCCATAGAGGAAGTATACACCCTTGAAGTATGTGACGAAATTTGCGCCTCCTGATATACCTGCACCGATAAGGAACAGGATAAGTCCGAATTCACGGAATACTTTAAGAGTGGTGTCTTTTGGCATAACAGCCATTCTGCCGAATCTGCCGAAATGACCGAATATAAGAGCTGTAAGCAGACAGCCGCCTGTTGTTGTAAGTGAAAAGCTGCCGAACTTGATTGAACCAACGAATATACCGATAATAGCCGCAAGTGCAAAGGGCATGATTCCGAAATCGTCCATTTCTATGAGTTTTCCATTGTATTCCTTTTTCTCTCCCTTGGTATCAGCTGTAATGAGCAACTCACGCTCCTTAGCCATATCAGCTTTCATAAGCTTTGGCACAAGCTGAATGAAAAGTACAACACCGATTACTCCGAAAAGGTATGCAATACCATATCCAACAGTTACGTAATCCTCCAGAATTGCTCCGTTTGCGCGGTCCGCAACTGTTGCCTTTGCAGCTGAAAATGCAGGAGTACTTGTAAGCGCGCCTGCAAGAAGTCCTACAAGCATAGACGCTGTATTTTCTGTAGGCTCGCCTGAAACTGCCTTATCAATAAGAATACAGCCTCCGCAAGTAAGTCCGCCTGTGATGATTATTACAAGTCCGAGCAATACATAATTCTTGAAATTTTTCTTGAAGTTGCCGAAGAAATTAGGTCCTGCAATAAATCCGACAGAGGTTACAAAAAGTATAAGTCCCATATTTTCAACGACTTTAAGTGCGTCCTTTACGAATGTCTCACCGCCTATCATAAGATTTTCTTTTAAATTATCAAAGAAGAAGCAGCCGTAAAGAAGCGCTATGATGAATACTCCAGCAGAACCAAGAGATATGCCCTTGATTGTGATTCTGCCAAGCAGATAGCCAACTGCCGCAATGAGAAATACGGAAAACATCAGGAATGCAACTGAACCGATTGATATGGAAAATCCGCCTATGGTAATTAAATCCACAGTAAAAACACTTCTTTCTTAATAAAATTATTAATAATCACAAAATCCCCAATCGCACAAATCGACGGACATTGTCCGCCGATTGAGATTGTCGAAAAAACTGTAGTAATCTTCTAAGGGACGCTCTCTCTTACAGAGCGTCCCCTCTTTCAAAACAGTCCTGTGGACTGTTTTGAAATTCACCCCTTGCAGAGCGCCTAAAAGCTATGCAGGGCTTTGTCCTGCACCCACCAGAGACTCCGTCTCTGGACTCTGCTAAAGGGCTTCGCCCTTTAGCATCCCACTCTCATGCAATTCATATTATGATTTACGTGCATATTTTGGCAACAGCATTGGTGAAGCTGTTTCACTTACTATTCCTGCGCTTTCAAGCTCGCTGTTGAACTTTTCAATATGCTCCAGAGTGAGCTTTTCAGGAACTGCTGTTTCCTTTGCCTTTGCAGCCGCATTTTTTCCTGCATCTCTGCCGAATACGATAACGTCAAGAAGAGAGTTACCCATAAGACGGTTTCTGCCGTGGATACCGCCTGCTGCCTCACCTGCGGCATAAAGGTTTTCAACATCAGTTGAACAATCAGCTGAAATATTCAGACCGCCATTCTGATAGTGAAGTGTTGGATAAACGAGAATAGGCTCTTTGCGGATATCAATGCCGTATTTGCCGAACATACGCATCATTGCGGGGATTCTCTTTTCGATTGTACCCTCGCCGTGCTTATACTCAATCATGGGAGTGTCAAGCCATACAGCCTTACCGAGAGATGTTTCAATTCCCTTGTCGCGCTCTGTGCACTCGCGGATAATTGAAGCCGCAGTAACATCACGGGTTTCAAGTGGATGCATGAATACCTCACCGTCAATATTTACAAGCTTTGCGCCGAGAGAACGCACCTTTTCCGTAACGAGTGCGCCGAAAATCTGCTCAGGGTAGCCCGTACCTGTGGGGTGATACTGGAGAGTATCAGCATAGAGAAGTCTTGCTCCCACACGATAGCCGAGGATAAGTCCGTCAGCTGTTGCGCCGTAGTGGTTGGATGTTGGAAATCCCTGATAGTGAAGTCTGCCAGCACCGCCCGTAGCGATGATAACAGTCTTAGCACGGGCAACAAGAAGTTCCCTTGTTTCCATATTCATGAGAACTGCGCCTGCTGCCTTGCCATTTTCGTCGAGGATAATTTCAACAGCTGCTGTAAAATCAACAACAGGAATACCCCTGTTGAGAACTTCATCACGGAGAGTACGCATGATTTCAGCGCCTGTGTAGTCCTTAGCCGCGTGCATACGCTTACGTGATGTACCGCCGCCGTGAGTTGTTACCATTGTGCCGTCAGCCTCTTTGTCGAATTCAACTCCAAGCTTGTTGAGCCACTGAATAGCCTCGGGAGCTTTTGTAACAAGATTTTTTACCAGTTCAGGCTTTGCGGCAAAATGACCGCCGCCGAATGCGTCGATATAGTGGATTGCAGGGGAATCGTTAGGCTTATCTGCCGCCTGAATACCGCCCTCTGCCATCATTGTGTTAGCGTCACCGATACGGAGCTTTGTGACAATCATTGCCTTTGCTCCTGCCTCATCAGCCTCAATAGCTGCGGATGCACCTGCTCCGCCGCCGCCGATAATAAGTACATCTGTATCGTAATCGGGAGCGCTGAGGTCAACATCTGCTGCGGAAATTCTGCTTTTACCCTGTAAAAGCTCTGCAAGCTGTGTGGGAACTTTATCGCCCTTATTCACACCCGCTGAGAGAATTGTAAATTCATCCTGCTTATAATCGGGGTGGAAAGTTGCAAGGAGAGTATCCTTTTCCTCTGCTGTCATTCTTCTTGGCTCTAAATCGGCATTTGCGGCTCTTTTCTCCGCAACGATTTTTGCCAGTTCATTGAATTTTTCAATTTTGTACATATCCGCCCCTCCTTACTTTTCAATCTCTCGTGTATTGTAAAGCTCCTTGATTTCATCAATGGGCTTCTGCATGAGATTCTCAATAAGCTCCTCGAAAGTACCGTCCTTGATTTCCTTTACTCTGTCCTCAAGGTGATTGCATACAGGAGCGATATACTTACCGTTGAGACGGCGTGCAAGCATTGCAACCTGAGGATGTGAAATACCAGCGGGACAGCGTGAAGAACATACGCCGCACATTACACAGTCAAAGCTTTCCTCAGCGCATTTCTCGTACTCGCCACGCTGAGCGTATGCAATATACTGCATAACGTTAAGCTCCTGAGTGCAAGCCTTAGTGCAGGCATTACAGCCGATACAAGCGTAAATCTCGGGATAAAGCTGCATCATAATCTGCTCTGTGGGCTTTATCTCCTCGATGTTGTAAATCTGCTTTACAAGGGGGAAGAAAGGCAGAGTAGCAACGTACATACCCTCCTGTACTTCTGTCTGACAAGCGAGACAAGCGTGAAGCTCCTGCTTGCCGTGAATTCTGTATATTGTAGCACAGGCACCGCAGAAACCGTTACGGCAGCCGCAGCCTCTTACAAGGTCATAGCCTGCGTATTCCATAGCAGTCATTATAGTAAGTCCCTCGGGGACAGAATATTTCTTGCCGAAAAGATAGACATTAACCATATTTTCCATTGCAATTACCTCCTTAATATTCGTCGGGAAGTGCGCCAAGTTCGTCATAACGGAACACAGGACCGTCCTTGCAGACGTACTTATTGCCGATATTGCATCGTCCGCACTTGCCTACGCCGCATTTCATACGCAGCTCCATAGTGGTATAGACCTGAGTTTCAGAGAATCCCAGTTCTTTAAGTCCTGCAAGGGTAAATTTTATCATTATGGGAGGGCCGCACACCAGTACAGTTTTGTTCGTGGAGGGTGCAAGCTCCTTGACATAGTTGGGAACGAAGCCAACATGACCGTCCCAGTCCTCCTGAGGATTGTCGATTGTAAGATTCACCTGAATATTCGGGTCAGCCATCCATTCGTCGATTATCTCCTGATAATCCACCAAATCATCCTTGGAACGTGAACCATAGACAATCTGCACATCGCCGTAATTCGCCCTGTTATCGCGGACATAGTTAATTACAGAACGGAGGGGCGCAAGACCGATACCGCCTGCAACGAACAGCAAATCCTTGCCCTTTAACTCGGTTTCAACGGGAAAATAATTGCCGTAAGGTCCTCTTATGGTTATCTGCTGTCCTACGTCCATAGCGTGAAGCCATTCTGTAAGGCAACCGCATTTCTTAATGCTGAACTCCATATACTCCTTATTTGTGGGAGATGAAGTGATAGAAAACATAGCCTCGCCAACTCCTGGGATTGAAAGCATTGCGCACTGTCCGGGCATATGCTCAAAAACCTTGCCGCCCTCAAGAGCATTTACTCTGAATGTCTTGACATCGGGAGTGTCCTGACGGACATCGGTAACAACGCCCACAAGGGGTATTAATGTATCATTATTCATTACTTATCCTCCAACGCTTTCATTACCTTGACGATATTAAGTGATACGGGGCACTTTGAAAGGCATCGTCCGCAGCCTACACAGCCAAATTCGCCCTCGTGATTTGAGGGGTGATATACCAGCTTATGCATGAAACGCTGTCTGAAGCGTTCAAGCTGTGATGTTCTGGGATTTCCATGCGCCATTTTCGTGAAATCGGAATACATACAGGAGTCCCAGCAGCGAAAACGCTTTATGCCGTGTCCTGTGTCAAAGTCACGGATATCGTAGCACTGACAGGTAGGGCATACAAATGTGCAAGTTCCGCAGCCGATACAAGCCTCTGAAAGCTCTGCCCATTTTTCAGAGCTGAAATGCTCCATAAGTCTCTCACCGCCGAATGAATCGGTAGTGAGATTTGCAAGGGGCAGACGCGTCATGATTTCTCTTGCCTTTGCCTGTACCTCGGAAAGCTTTGTAACGTCGCCATCCTCCAGCATATCTGAAATTGAAGCCACAAAAGCCTTGCCCTTTTCAGTAAAGGGAACAAAGAAATAGCTTTCGCCGTCAAAGTATACGGAAGCGTCGCCCCCCGGAACAGTGGGATTTATGCCGAAAGTGGTACAGAAACAGGTCTCCTCAGGACGAGTACAAGCCATAGTCACGATTGTACCGTGCTCACGGCGGTTCTTGTAAAATGAATCAACAGGCTCGCTGAGGAATACGCTGTCCAGAATCTCAAAGCTTTTAGCGTCGCAGGCGCGGACTCCGAATACCACGAAATCCTCGCTTTCTTTGCGGATATCCTTGACTTCAATTGTCTTGCCGCTGAGTCTGAACTCCGCAAGATTTTCAGTCTGAGGGAAGAAAAAATCCTTTGCACTTCTCACGGTATTGAGCGCCTTGCTCAATGTCATGCCGCTTTCGTATTTTTTGAATTCGGCGCATTTATCCCCACGGTCAACGGGAATGTACAGCGTCTGCTGCGAAGCAATTTTATCGAAAAGCTCATTTATTTTTTCAGCTGAAATTTTAAGCATTACTCAACACCCCTTTCGTGAACGATTGAGGGTTCACAGTCATTTACATCATAATCGGTAAGGGGACATTTTGTGGTTCTGTCTGCTCCAGCCTGAAATTCGCCGTATAAGCTGTTTATATCCTTGATAAACTTTCTGTTCAGCAGGTGAAGCGGGATATTCTGTGGGCATACTCTCGTACATTCGCCGCAGTCGGTACATCTTCCTGCTACGTGGAATGCGCGGATAATGTGGAACATCTTTTCCTCAAAGCTGTCAGCGGCGGCTTTCTGGTCTATCTGCGACTTGGGATTGTCAAATACGCAATTTTCGCAGGTACACGCAGGACACACATTACGGCAGGCATTACAGCGGATACACTTTGAAAGCTCTCCCTGCCAGAAGTCGAAACGCTCCTGTGAGGTCATATTTTCAAGCTTTTCAACCATGTCAAAACGCTTGGAGTTGAGAACATCTCCCTCTGCACCTATAAGCTCATCGTATTCAACATGCTTCTTGCTCTTGCAGTTAGCGCATTTTTCGCTTATTGCCTCATAAAAAGGCAGTGTTTCAGTGCCATAGAGAGTTTCGATTTTCAGCGTGAAATTTTCGTTCCTGACGCTAAGTATGCCGCTGATACCCTTTACCTTTATCTTTTCGATATCAAGCTTAGGACCGCCGGGGATTCCGATAACATAGACGTTTTCACGGATAATTCTGTGCTCGTTCAAAAGCTGATTGAAGCTGTATGTATCACAGGGTTTGAGGAAAGCAAGTATCTTCCCCTCCTTGCGCGATTCTTTTATAAGATATTTTGAAAGATTAGCCTGTGTGAACTCATCGCAGACAAAATCCCTTTCAAGCTCCTCTGCTGTCTCAAATACAGCAGGAGTGGAATCGTATGCAAATTCGCCCTTTTTCCAGCCTAAAACACGATTTACTGTGCCGTCAGCAAGGAGCTCCTTTGCTCTTTTTATCATTGCTTCCTGCATCTTAAATCCTCCAATCTGCGGTTAGGGCCAAGCTTTCTTACATCATCTGTAAACTGATTCATTACAGCCGCAAACTTTGCTCCCTCAGCGGCAGATACCCATTCAAGACGAGTTCTGTTGCGCTCGATACCGAGGAAATCAAGCATGCTGTAGAGAAGTGTAATTCTTCTTCTTGTGAAGTAGTTACCTGATGTATAGTGGCAGTCGCCGGGATGACAGCCGCATATAATAACACCGTCTGCGCCTTTCTGGAATGCGCGGAGTATAAACATGGGGTTCACTCTGCATGAGCAGGGAACGCGGATTATCTTTACATTTGTGGGATAATTCAGTCTGTTGGTGCCTGAGAGGTCTGCTCCTGCATATGAACACCAGTTACAGCAGAAAGCAACGATAACAGGCTCAAAATTTTCATTTACTTGCATATTGCGTCTACCTCCGACATAATCTGGCTGTTTGAGAAGCCGTTCAAATCCATTGCTCCCGAGGGACAGGCAACCGTACAAGCGCCGCAGCCCTGACATACCGCAGGATTAACGCTGGCAACGCGGCGGATAGCTGTTGAACGATCGGGCATTCTGAATTCCTTGTCCTGATATGTGATAGCACCGTATGGACATACCTTTTCACAGGAGGAACAGCCGTTGCACATAAGCTCGTCGCTGTGGGCAACACAGGGATTGCAGGTGATACTGTTCTTGCAGAGAAGTCCGATAGCCTTTGCAGCTGCGGCACTTGCCTGCGCTACTGTTTCGGGAATATCCTTTGGTCCCTGACAAGCTCCCGAAAGGAATATACCTGCTGTTGCGGATTCTACGGGACGAAGCTTCGGATGCGCCTCAGTGAAGAAATCGTTTGTGTCCATTTGTGTTGTAAGCATTGTTGCAAGGGGACGGGCTGTCTTGTCTGGCTCAATAGCAGCCGCAAGTACAACCATATCAGCGTCAATGTGAAGCTGCTCATTCGAAAGCAAATCGGAAGCCTGAACGTCAATAGTGCCGTCAGCCTTTGGAGTAACCTTGCCTACCATACCCTTAATGTAGTGTACTCCGTACTGCTCAACGGCGCGGCGATAGAACTCGTCAAAGTTCTTGCCGGGAGTACGAACATCTATATAGAATACATAAACCTCTGTATCGGGATATTTCTCGCGGATAAGCATAGCGTGCTTTGCGGTATACATACAGCATATCTTGGAGCAATAAGGCTTTCCCTTTTCATCGTCACATCTTGAACCTACGCACTGAACGAATACGATAGTATGTGGGTGCTTTTTATCGGAGGGACGGAGAAGCGTGCCGCCATTTGGTCCTGCCGCATTCATAAGTCTTTCAAGTTCAAGAGATGTTACAACATCAGGACACCAGCTGTATGCAAATTCGTCGTATTTGTCAAGCTTAATGGGATTAAATCCTGTAGCAACCACAATTGCGCCGTATTTCTGTTCAACAAAACGGTCAGTCTGCTTATAATCAATAGCGCCTACGGAGCATACCTTGGAGCATACACCGCACTTACCGTTTTTAAGCATCATGCAGTAATTCGGGTCAATTGTAGCAACCTTGGGAACAGCCTGTGCAAATGGAATATATACAGCCGTTCTGTTATCAAGTCCCATATTGAACTCGTTGGGGACTTTCTTCATGGGACACTTTTCTGTACAAAGTCCGCATCCCGTACATTTAGTCTCGTCAACGAAACGAGCCTTTTTCTTGATTGTAACTGTGAAATTGCCCACAAATCCCTTAACATCGCTGATTTCGCTGAATGAGTGAATTGTAATCTTCTCATTCTGTGCCGCCTCAACCATTTTTGGAGTGAGAATACAAGCCGCACAGTCAAGGGTTGGGAATGTCTTGTCAATCTGCGCCATTTTTCCGCCGATTGTAGCTTCCTTTTCAACAATATCAACCTCAAAGCCTGCCTCGGCAATATCAAGTGCCGTCTGGATTCCAGCAATACCGCCGCCGATAACAAGTGCGCGTTTTACTACGGGGCTTTCCCCTGCTGTAAGGGGTGTATTGAGGTGCACCTTTGCAACAGCCGCTTTTCCGAGGACTATAGCCTTATCTGTAGCTGACGCAATTTCCTTGTGAATCCATGAGCACTGCTCGCGGATATTTGCAATTTCCACAAGGTAAGGGTTAAGTCCTGCCGCAGAAGCCGCTTTTCTGAATGTATTTTCGTGCATACGGGGTGAACATGAGCATACCACAACGCCCGTGAGATTATGCTCCTTGATAGCCGCCTTGACCAAATCCTGTCCCGATTCGGAGCACATATACTGATAATCCTGTGATATTACAACTCCCGGCTCATTTGCAAGAGCCTGTGCAACTGCCTTAACATCAACCGTTGCGGCGATATTTGTTCCGCAGTGGCAGACAAAAACACCTATTCTCTGCATATCTGCTCCTCCTTACTTTGTATATTTTCTGAATGCTGTGACAATTGCCTGCTGGGGCATATCGTCGTCAAGCATTGCGGGTATCTGGTCGGGTATAAGGTGATTATTCCCCTGCTTTCTCACTGCTGTAAGACGTACAGCCTCCACTACCTTTGCAGGCTCAACACCTCTGGGACATCTCTCAACGCAGGCAAAGCAGGTAAGACATTTATAAAGGGATTCAGAATTGAGCAGCGGCTCTATATCGCCCTTTTCAACCATATACACAAACTGGTGGGGATGATATTCCATTTCAGCATATGAGGGGCAGGTGGCAGTACATTTTCCGCATCTCATACACTTGCGGACATTTACTCCGCTGGTAATATCAATCCAGTCCTTTTCGTACTTATTCATTGTCAGCCTCCTTAAGACCGAGAGCCTCAGCAAGAAGCTCTGTGAAGTAGTACACAGGCATATCGCTGCCTGAATTTTTCTTTAAGTTATAAAGGCACAGAGGACAGGCTGTAATTATCATATCAGCGCCCATTTCCTCCGCGGAAGCCATAACAGCTCCGCTTCTCTTTGCCGCCTGAGCCTTATCCTCCATTGTGATATATCCGCCGCAGCATTCATTTCTCTGGGCATATATAACGGGAGTTCCACCGATAGCTCTGATAAAATCCTCCATAATCACGGGATTTTCAGGGTTATCCATAGCAAGTGCCTTTGAGGGACGGAGAAGCAGACAGCCGTAATATGCAGCAATTTTCTTATCCTTGAAAGGATTTACAACCTTTTCTTTAAGCTTGTCGAATCCCACAACATCGCGGAGAAGTTCAAGGTAATGGTAAACTTTTGTATCTCCCGTGTAGGCTTTATCAAGTCCGAGATAACGCTGAACCTTAACAGCCATAGCCTCATTGTGCGATATATCGTAATTTGTCTGCTTTATAACGTTGTGGCAGGCAGAGCATACAGTTACAAGTCCCTCTGTTTCCTTTCCTGCAATAAGAGTTCTTACAGCGGAAAGCTTTGTAGCAACCTCATTTGTAGCTGTTGTATACGCACCGCCGCAGCACTGCCAGTTTTCAGGCTCAACAAGGCTTATACCGAGAGTCTCAGCGGATGCTCTTGCGTATGTATCCAGATCCTTAGCCTTGGTTCTGAGAGTACAGCCGGGATAATATGTAAATGTTTCCATAGCATTTTCCTTTCTGTTGAAGCCTTATACCATTTGTTCGGGGTGGAAAACCTCGTCGAATTTCTCGGCTGTGAGGAATCCAAGCTCCACGCAGGCTTCTTTAAGGGAAATATTGTCCTTGAATGCCTTTTTTGCAGTCTTTGCGGCATTCTCATATCCGATGTAGGGATTCAGCGCCGTTACAAGCATAAGGGAATTGTGGAGATTGTGGTGCATTTTCTCCTTGTTTGCCTTTATACCAACTGCGCAGTTATTATTGAATGACATGATTGATTCAGCAAGAAGTCTTGCGGACTGTAAGAAATTATATGCACATACGGGCATAAATACGTTAAGCTCAAAATTACCCTGTGATGCTGCCATGCCTACTGCTACATCGTTGCCCATTACCTGCACTGCAACCATTGTTGCCTGCTCGCACTGTGTGGGATTTACCTTTCCGGGCATGATAGATGAACCAGGCTCGTTTTCGGGAATAAATATCTCTCCAAGACCATCACGGGGACCTGACGCAAGCCAGCGAACATCGTTGGCAATTTTCATCATATCGGCGGCAAGAGCCTTTAACGCACCGTGGACGAAAACAATTTCGTCCTTTGATGTGAGGGAATGGAACTTATTCGGAGCTGTAACGAATTTCTTTCCTGTGATAGCGCTTATAGCCTCTGCGGATTTTTCAGCAAATCCCTCGGGAGCGTTCAGTCCTGTACCTACTGCCGTACCGCCAAGAGCAAGCTCTTTCAGCTCCTCACAGGAGGAAATAATCATCTTTCTGTCCTTTTCAAGAGATGAACGCCAGCCGCTTATCTCTTGTGAGAACTTAATAGGAGTTGCGTCCTGAAGATGTGTACGTCCGCTTTTTACAATACCCTCGTTTTCGGCTTCAAGGCGGATAAACGTCTCGATAAGGGTATCAACTGCAGGGATAACCTTATCCTCAATGGCAATTACAGCGGCTATGTGCATAGCTGTGGGGAATGTATCGTTTGAGGACTGGCTCATATTTATATCATCGTTGGGATGAAGAAGCTTACTGCCTGCAATTTCATTTCCACGGTTAGCTATTACCTCATTTGCGTTCATATTGGACTGTGTGCCGCTTCCCGTCTGCCATACAACAAGGGGGAAATGGTCGTTGAGAGAACCGCTTATAACTTCATCGCAAGCCTTTGTGATTGCCGCAAGCTTTTCCTCTGTCATCTTCTCGGGTTTGAGCTCATTGTTGGCAATTGCAGCCGCTTTTTTGAGGATTCCGAAAGCGTGGGTAATTTCACGGGGCATAGTCTCGATTCCTACGCCGATTGGGAAATTCTGATGACTTCTTTCGGTCTGCGCCGCCCAGTATTTGTCCGCAGGCACCTTTACCTCTCCCATAGAGTCGTGTTCAATACGATAATCCATTGTAATTACCACCTTTACAAACAAGATTTCTTTCACTTTCAAAATGGAGTCTATGAAAAACCATTACTGCCTGATATCGCTTCCGTTACAGTTTTCATAAAAACACAAAAGATAGTGATTTTTTTAACAAGTGATTATATTTAAAAAAACTTATAGAAATACCATAAACTATATGTATCAGATATTTCCGCAAGTTTCGTTGTCAGAATTCAGACGGTACGAAAGTGTAGCAAGGCTGTCGCCAAGATGCACGTTTTCCACCGATATATCAGAATGTTCAATACGCAGGTCATAATGGGTAAAGTTCCAGAATGCGCGTACTCCCTTGGAAATAAGTCTGTCAACTTCCTTTGAAGCTGCCTCTTTTGGTATACAGAGTATTGCACATTGCGGCTTTGTTTCCTCACAGAAAGAATCCATTTCGCTTATATCAGATACGGTTATATCCCCTATCTTATCTCCGATAACTGCGGGATTTCTGTCGAAGATTCCCACAAGCTCAAAGCCTTTGCTCTTAAAATCAATATGGGAGGCTATAGCCTTTCCAAGATTTCCTGCTCCGATTAAAATCATGGGTGTTATCTGGTCAAGTCCGAGGATTTTTCCGATTTCCATTTTTAGAGCCGCCACATTATAGCCATAGCCCTGCTGACCAAATTCGCCGAAGCAGTTGAAATCCTGACGTATCTGCGATGCCGTAAGTCCCATTTTCTCAGCAAGCTCTCTGGATGATATGCGCACATATCCGTTGGTTTCCAGTTCTCCAAGAAAGCGATAGTATCTCGGAAGCCGTCTGATTACTGAATTTGATATTGTATTTTTTGACATATTTCTGCCCTTCTTTATATGATGCGGAAGCTGTTTTTCAACAGCCTCCGCAATCAGATGTTACATCATTTTGTCAAGATTTACCTTGATTTCTTCAAGGAATGTCTTGGAATCAACCTTTTTCTTGTTCTCCAGCTTGGAAATAAGATAAAGGTCGCCTGTCATGATACCGTTTTCAATTGTTTGGATTGTTGCCTTTTCAAGCTTATCTGCAAACTCACAGAGCTCGGGAGTGCCGTCAAGCTCGCCTCTCTTGCGGAGCGCGCCGCTCCATGCGAATATGGTTGCAACGGAGTTTGTGGAAGTCTCCTCGCCCTTGAGGTACTTGTAGTAGTGGCGCTGTACTGTGCCGTGTGCAGCCTCGTACTCGTAAATACCGTCGGGAGAAACCAGTACAGATGTCATCATAGCAAGTGAGCCATAAGCTGTGGATACCATATCGGACATAACATCACCGTCATAGTTCTTGCAAGCCCAAATATAGCCGCCCTCAGAGCGAATAACTCTTGCAACAGCGTCGTCAATGAGTGTGTAGAAATACTCAATGCCTGCTGCCTCGTATCTCTCCTTGTACTCGTTGTCGTAGATTTCCTGGAAAATATCCTTGAATCTGTGGTCATATTTCTTGGAGATTGTATCCTTAGTAGCAAACCATACGTCCTGCTTTAAGTCAAGACCATAGTTGAGGCAAGCTCTTGCAAAGCCTGCAATGGATTCATCAAGATTGTGAAGTCCCTGAATGATACCGTCGGATTTAGCGAAATCATGGATAAGCTCGCGTGTTTCGTTGCCCTGTGCGTCAGTAACTACGAGTTCAGCCTTGCAGCCCTTTTCAACGCGGATTTCAGCGTTCTTGTAAACATCTCCGTAAGCGTGACGAGCAATTGTGATAGGCTTTGTCCATGTGGGGATATAAGGCTCGATACCCTTAACGATGATAGGAGTTCTGAAAACTGTACCGTCAAGAGCAGCTCTGATTGTGCCGTTTGGTGACTTCCACATCTGTGTGAGATTGTACTCAGGCATTCTTGCAGCGTTGGGAGTGATTGTAGCGCACTTTACAGCAACGCCGTACTTTTTTGTAGCCTCAGCAGAATCAAGAGTAACCTGATCCTTTGTTTCCTCACGGTGCTTAAGTCCGAGATCGTAATACTCTGTGTTAAGCTCTACATATGGAACGAGGAGGATATCCTTGATCCACTGCCAGAGGATTCGTGTCATCTCGTCGCCGTCCATCTCGACGAGTGGTGTTTTCATAATAATTTTAGCCATTGGTTTTTACCTCCGTTTTATTAAAAATAAAGAACTGATATAAGTCCCAATAAAAGCAAATGTGCGGGATAGAATACATAAAATACCCATTTTGTTGCTTTTGAGCCGCCTCTTTCGCCGTTATACATCATAAGCAACGGAATCGGCAGGAATATACCAAATTTATAAAGATTCTGCGGAACAACTTCAGGTGCGTTGAATAAAAATCTGAAAATCGGGACTATAAGCACCAGAAATGCAACTGCTCCAAAGCCAGCAAGCTGTTGTTTCTTATTTCCTCTTGCAAGCTCAAAAGCAAAGGTAAATAACAGCGCTTTACTTCCCCAATCGCAGTACTCTGTCAACATTGCAATCAACAAAATCGAAGCGAACTTCCAAACAGCTGGTATCTTTTCGTGATTGTATATATGCAGAGCTACAAGACACAAAAAAAGCGTCGTTATCATGCTCTCATTACATTTTCCGAAAAAGCTTCCCGTTTTGTAGAAGCAGTACGCAAAATGGGAAATAACTGCGAATATTCCCATACGCATGAGATATTTTTTGAAATCTCTCGTATGATGATAGCCTTCCGTAAGGAAAAAGCACATTATGGGAGCTGTTATTCTGCCTATAGCGTGCATAATTTGTCCCAGCGGAGAAGCTGTTGGTATCGCAAGCCAGCCTACGTGGTCAATAAACATGGCAAGAATTGCAATATACTTCAAATCAGAAGCGGTTATACCTTTCTTTTTCATAGGCACAGCCTCCGTTTTATTTTTCAATCAGACAGACAATACCAAACATAAGAGCAATACCTGCTACGATTATTATATGGCGGATAATTGCGTATCTCAGGGCAATTTTCTGGAATTCCACGCTGTAGAATACGCCGAATACAATAGAAAAAATTGCGCCAAGTACAAGATAACCCGCTCCGCCTCCGCCAAACATTTTTGTTATGGCAAGACCAAGCAGAAATCCGACAATATTCGGAAAAAGAGTTTTAATTGTTCCGAAATCCCTGCCATTTCTGCGTGCGTTCCATGAATAATCGCCTACGCTGTAATACATATCCGTTGCCGACTTAGTATTGTGGTCTATATCGTCTGAAATATCGTCGATTATTTCGACTATTTTATCAAGTTTATCTCCCATAATAATCCCCTTTTTTATATTATATAATTATTGGCATAACAACACAAATCAAGCCTATGAAGCCAAAAAACACAAGAAATTCAGTAATTACAGCTTTTCTGTGTGCCTTTTGAGCATCTCCGCTGCTCATAAAGAGATTCTCCGTAAAGGCAAATATCTTTACGCCTAACTTTGAAAAAATCAGATACACAATAATAAAAGCAATTGTAACTATTATCATAGCGGGACTTGCTTTGCTTGTAATTATCCCGGCTTTAAGCAGCATAATCATCAGAACAAATAACACAGGCATACTTAACGCAATACCGTACAAACTTCCGGGATAA
The DNA here is from genome assembly GCA_017521805.1 of Ruminococcus sp. GTDB lineage: Bacteria > Bacillota > Clostridia > Oscillospirales > Ruminococcaceae > Ruminococcus. The sequence goes on from JAFXDK010000081.1 coordinate 15,357, forward strand.
TAATGACTTCTGCCTTTTAATCTTCTTTTCATATCAATACCCCAAGGAGCATAATCATCAGTACGCCGAAAAACAGCAATCCGACAATATCAACTGCCTTTTGAAAATTCGTCCATTTTCCGCTTTTTACGTGTCTGAAAAGGTTGATACCCCAGAATACCATAATCAGACCGACAAAAAATATTAACATTCTGAGCGCGCCCTCCGCAGAATTACCTGCGGAGAGTGCCGCCGTCAGATTCGTATTCATTATTTCATTGACTCTCTTGTAAAGTCAAGAAGTCCGCCTGCAAGGATAATATCCTTTGTACGTCCTGAAAGCTCACAGAGTACAGGGATTTCAGCACCGTTTGTCTTGTTTACAACTGTAAGCTCAGATTTACCCTCGGCAATATCTTTTCTTACGTCAGCAAGTACAAGTACATCGCCCTCGTTAATCTTGTCGTAGTCAGCCTCATTTACGAATGTAAGAGGAAGAATACCTGCGTTCACAAGGTTTGCGCGATGAATACGTGCAAATGACTTAACAAGAACAGCCTTAACTCCAAGATAGAGAGGTGCAAGTGCCGCATGCTCTCTTGATGAACCCTGTCCGTAGTTTGAACCGCCTACGATAATGCTCTTTCCAAGCTCCTTTGCTCTTGTGGGGAATGCCTCATCGCATACAGCAAAGCAGTGCTGTGAAATAGCTGGAATATTTGAACGGAGAGGAAGAATCTTAGCACCTGCAGGCATAATGTGGTCAGTTGTGATGTTATCGCCAACCTTGAGAGATACAGGAGCGTCGATTGTTTCAAGGAGAGGTGCAGTATCGGGATAGGGCTTGATGTTTGGTCCACGGAGAATTTCAACGCTGTCCATTTCCTCAACAGGTGCAGGAGGAACAACCATATTGTCGTTGATTGTGAATTCCTCGGGGAGCTTGAACTCAGGCATCTCGCCGATTTCCATAGGATCTGTGAGATATCCTGTAATAGCGGAAATAGCAGCCATTTCAGGAGATACGAGGTAAATCTGACCGTCCTTTGTTCCGGAACGTCCCTCGAAGTTTCTGTTGAATGTACGGAGGGAAATACCCTTTGAGTTAGGTGACTGTCCCATACCGATACAAGGACCGCAGGCACTTTCAAGAATTCTTGCACCAGCGTCAATGAGAGTTGCAAGAGCGCCGTTTTCAGCCATCATATTGAGAACCTGCTTAGAGCCGGGAGCAATTGCAAGTGATACATCAGGGTGAACTGTCTTGCCCTTTAAGATGTGAGCAACCTTAAGCATATCAAGGAGTGAGGAGTTTGTACAAGAACCAATACATACCTGGTCGATTTTGAGATTGCCGATTTCCTCAACGCTCTTTACGTTGTCGGGAGAGTGAGGACAAGCAGCAAGGGGAACAAGCTCGCTGAGGTTGATGTTCAGCTCTTCGTCGTATACAGCGTCCTCGTCAGCTGAAAGGGGAACCCATACTTCCTCGCGCTTCTGAGCCTTAAGGAACTGCTTTGTAATTTCGTCAGAGGGGAAGATTGAAGTTGTAGCACCAAGCTCTGCTCCCATATTTGTGATAGTTGCACGCTCAGGAACAGAGAGAGTCTTAACGCCCTCGCCTACGTACTCGATAACCTTGCCTACACCACCCTTAACGGACATACGTCTGAGAACTTCAAGGATAACGTCCTTAGCAGCAACCCATGGACGAAGCTTTCCTGTAAGGTTTACCTTTACAACCTTAGGGCAAGTTATGTAGTATGCGCCGCCGCCCATAGCAACAGCAACGTCAAGTCCGCCTGCGCCGATAGCAATCATACCGATACCGCCGCCTGTGGGAGTGTGGCTGTCAGAGCCGATAAGTGTCTTTCCGGGGATACCGAATCTTTCAAGGTGTACCTGGTGGCAGATACCGTTACCAGGACGGGAGAAGTAAATACCATGTTTCTTTGCAACAGAACCGATGAAACGGTGGTCGTCTGCATTTTCAAAGCCACTCTGGAGAGTGTTGTGGTCGATATATGCAACTGAACGCTCTGTCTTTACTCTTGGTACGCCCATAGCCTCAAATTCAAGGTATGCCATTGTACCTGTAGCGTCCTGTGTAAGAGTCTGGTCAATCTTAATACCGATTTCCTGACCTTTTACATACTCACCATCAACAAGGTGAGCCTTCAAGATTTTTTCTGTAAGTGTTAAACCCATTTTTAATCATTCCTTTCCAGCGATTTCGACACCGCTATCCACTTTATATTTTACACTATTTCACGTACTTTGTCAAGAAATAAACAATGTAAAATAAAGCTGTAAATTTCTTTTTGTTAGCTGAATATAACTAATATAAAAAGGGGTTCTCTAAAAACCGGAACACGAGCGGAATTTCGTATATGAGAAATATCAGTTGCAAGGCGACAAACCGCAGTAATACTTTGTGTATTGCAAGGTTTGGCAACGAAGCAAATGATATTTGTCATAGAAAGTTCGCCGTGAGGAAGGTTTTTAGAGGTTCCCACAAATAAAGGCGCTGTAAAAAAAGACCAAAAAGAAAAAAACTGCTGTCACGCAAAAAAATGCGTGACAGCAGTAATTTTTTGTGGTATTATTAAATTATGACGAAAAAAGTACCA
>JAFXDK010000082.1 GCA_017521805.1 Ruminococcus sp.
AATTAATCTCAAAGCTATTAGCCTTTAGCTGTTAGCCATTAGCGAATGAGTGCGGTTAATATTGCGGTATACAGTCAAATTTTGTAGGGACGGATATTATCCGCCTGCAATTTAGAAATAAAATTCAGGTATTTCAACAATCTGAATAATATATAGAAATATATTATTATAAATTATTTCGCCGTTGGCACTGACGGCAGAAAACGGAGGGAAAAAACAATGACAAACGTAAAAGGAAAATGGGCGCTTCTCACAGGTGCCAGCAGAGGAATCGGCTATCTTTCGGCTATTTTTATGGCGAAACAGGGCTGTAATCTGGTACTCCACAGCAGAAAGGCAGAGCATTGCGAAAAGGTTCTTGCCGAGGTAAAGGCTCTTGGAGTTGAGGCTTACGTAGTTGAAGCAGAGCTTTCCGATCTTGATTCAGTGGAGAAAATGCTGAAAGAAATTGATGCAAAGGGCACACAGATTGACATTATTCTCAACAACGCAGGCTTGCAGATTGCATACCGCACAGAGTATCTCACAACTCCCGTGTCCGACTACGACATCAGCTTCAAGGTAAACACAACTGCTCCAATGATGATTTGCTACCACTTCTTACCAGGTATGCAGGAGAGAGGTTTCGGCAGAATTGTCAACACAACAAGCGGTATTGCCCTTGAACCCGAGCAGGCAGGCTATTCTGCGGCAAAGGCTGCACTGAACAAGGTAACAATCGACCTCGGCTCAAAGTATCAGGGCAGCGATATCGTGCTCAACCTTGCTGACCCAGGTTGGTGCAGAACAGAGCTTGGCGGCCCTAACGCTCCAAACTCCCCTGAAAGCGCACTTCCTGGCGTACTTGTGGGCGCATTTATGGACGATAAGAAGTCAGGACGTATCTTCTCTGCTCAGGAATTTGCAGGAATGAGCCTTGAAGAAGCCGTTGCAAAGGCTGAATCACAGGCGTCTCCATATTAATTTATGAATTACAATGAAGCAATGAGCTTCGTGAACTCCTACAGCAAATCGGGAAAGGCAGTTACTGACCTTTCCCGTGCAAAGGAGCTTATGAAGCGTGTGGGAAACCCTGAAAAACAGCTGAAATTCGTCCATGTTGCAGGTACAAACGGAAAGGGCTCAACAGTTGAGTATATCTCAAATGCTCTGATTTATTCGGGGTATAAAACAGGACAGTTCACATCGCCTTATATTACCCATTATGCCGACAGAATCCGCATAAACGGTGAAGAAATTGACGAAGAATCCCTCTGCGAAATTGCGGAAAAGGTGAAAAATTCCGTTGCCGATGCGGAGTATTCCCAGTTTGAGATTACAATGGCAATTGCACTGCTTTGGTATGTCCGTGAAAAGTGCGATATTGTTGTGCTTGAAGCAGGCATAGGCGGACTTCTTGACTGCACAAATGTAATACCGCCACCTTTGGTTGCCGTTATTACATCAATTTCCCTTGACCATACGGCGATTTTAGGCGATACCGTTGAAAAAATCGCACGTCAGAAAGCAGGAATAATCAAAAAAGGTTCAGCAGTTGTTCTTGCAGACGGTAATACGCCGAATGTTATAAGGATAGTGGAATCCACCGCTAAGAAATACGATGCGGAATTCATCCTTACAGAGCGATGCAGCTGCGGTCAACCTACTGTTACCGATGGAATGTCTTTTACCTACAAAGGGGATTTCTTCAAAACACAGATGCTCGGCAGAGCTCAAGCTTTAAATGCATCTGCATCTGTGGAGGTTTGCCGCTGTCTCAGAAGAAAAGGTTTTGATATATCCGAAGAAACCATAAAACGTGCTGTAAGCAGTACGCAGATAAAGGCACGTTTGCAGCTCGTATCCCATGAGCCTGATATTCTCGTTGACGGCGGACATAATCCCGACGGCATCAGAAATCTCACTCAGCTGCTTTTTCAGTGGCATTGTCCTGTATATGCGGTTGTGGGAATGGTCGATTCAAAGGACTATGAAGAGGGAGTTGCCATGATATCTCGACACAGCCGTAAAATATTCACCGTTGACGGTTTTGTTTCGAATTCTGTTCCTGCTGAGAAGCTGGCAGAAATCGCCGAAAGATATACTTCCGCAGAAGCCTGTATTTCCCTTGAAGAAGCAGTTGTGAAAGCGAAATCTCTTGCTCTTGAAAATGACGGTGTAGTTGTCGTCTGCGGCTCACTTTACCTTGCAAGCGAGTATCTCAACAACTGTGAAAATTAATGAAAAATAATTGCGATGTCGGGTAGGATTGTGTAAACATACAAATCTGCCCGATTTTTAAATTTCCGTGTTCTAACCCCTTGAAAAAATTGTCAGAAATTGGTATAATTTACTTAGCTGCAAAAGATGTTCAGCAAGTAAAGCTAAAGTATTCAAAGTCTGATTTGCAGAACAATTGCAGAAATATTTTGAAGGAGGTTTTTTAACAATGGCGTTAAAGAATCAGTATCTTATCGACTTACTTGAAAGAGTTAAACAGAGAAATCAGGGCGAGCCTGAGTTCATTCAGACTGTAACAGAGGTTCTCGAAACTCTTGAGCCTGTTGCTGAAAAGAGACAGGATTATATTGATGAAGGCGTATTCGAGAGAATCGTAGAGCCTGAGAGACAGATTATCTTCCGCGTTCCGTGGGTTGACGATAACGGTAAAACACAGGTAAACAGAGGTTTCAGAGTACAGTTCAACTCTGCAATCGGACCTTACAAGGGCGGTCTCAGATTCCACCCCTCCGTATATCTCGGAATTATCAAGTTCCTCGGTTTTGAGCAGACATTCAAGAACAGCCTTACATCACTCCCCATGGGCGGCGGTAAGGGCGGTTCTGACTTCAACCCCCAGGGTAAGTCTGACGCTGAGGTTATGCGTTTCTGCCAGAGCTTCATGACAGAGCTTTCAAGACATATCGGTCCCGATCTCGACGTTCCCGCTGGTGATATCGGCGTTGGTGCACGTGAAGTTGGTTACTTATTCGGTCAGTACAAGAGACTCCGCAACGAGTTCACAGGAGTTCTTACAGGTAAGGGTCTCCAGTTCGGCGGTTCACTTATTCGTCCTGAGGCTACAGGCTACGGTGCTGTATACTACACAGTTGAGATGCTCAACCACTTCGGCGACAGCATCAAGGGCAAGACATTTGCTGTATCAGGCTTCGGTAACGTTGCTTGGGGTACTATCAAGAAGATTAACGAGCTTGGCGGTAAGGTCGTAACAATTTCTGGTCCTTCAGGCTATGTTTACGATCCCGACGGTATCAGCACAGAGGAAAAGGTAAACTACCTCCTCGAAATGCGTGCTGCTTGCACAAACAGAGTTGAGGATTACGCTGAGAAGTTCGGCGTAGAGTTCTTCCCCGGACAGAAGCCTTGGGGCAGAAAGGTTGACATTGTTATGCCTTGCGCTACTCAGAACGAGGTTGATATGGAAGAGGCTAAGCAGATTGTTGCTAACGGCGTTAAGTACTACGTAGAGGTTTCAAATATGCCTACAACAAACGAGGCTGTTGCATACCTTAAGGAAAATGGCGTAATCGTTGCTCCTTCTAAGGCTGTAAACGCTGGTGGTGTTGCTGTATCTGGTCTTGAGATGTCACAGAACTCCATGAGATATTCTTGGACAGCTGAAGAAGTTGACGAAAAGCTCAAGGGCATCATGAAGAATATCTTCGATGCTTCACTTGCTGCTGCTAACGAGTACGGCTTTGGTGATGACCTCGTAGCAGGTGCAAACATTGCAGGCTTCCTCAAGGTTGCAGAGGCTATGAAGGCACAGGGCTGCGTTTGATTAAAGCGCATTTCTGCTGAAAATAAAATTTAAACATATAAAGCACAGTTTCTTCGGAGACTGTGCTTTTTTTGCTTCATATTAATTATAAAATATAATTATATAAATCAAAATATATAACAGTAAATTCTGTTGTACATACACAATTTTATCTGTTTGTAATTAGTTAAAAAGTAGAAAATAAAAATTATTTTTCAAAATGCAACGTTTTTCCGTTGCAAAAAGCCTCATTTCAGCCTATTAGTGAGAGGGGTTGTAAATTTGAGACACAAATTCATCGCAGTAATTTTCAGTTCAAAAATGATTTGAGTAATATTTTTCAATTTCCCTTGCAATACACGGCGAATAGTGGTATAATATTAATGTGTGTGCATTTTTATGCCGCATAATTAAAGACGTTATAGGAGAATCATTATGGAAAATACATATTACGCAAAACAAATCAACGATATCGTTACCGAAGTTAAAAAGGCGGTTATCGGTAAGGATGCCATAATTATAAAAACTCTGCTTGCTATACTCTGCAAAGGACATATTCTTATTGAGGATATTCCCGGAGTAGGCAAAACTACAATGGCACTTGCCTTTTCAAAGGCACTGTCACTGGAGCATAACCGTATGCAGTTCACTCCCGATGTGCTCCCGTCGGATATAACAGGCTTTTCAGTATTCAACAAGGCTAAGAACGCTTTTGAATTCCGCCCGGGTGTCGCTTTCTGTAATCTTTTCCTTGCTGATGAAATTAACCGTACATCAAGCAAAACACAGTCAGCATTGCTGGAGCTCATGGAGGAAAAGAACATAACCGTAGACGGCAACACCTACAAGCTGCCTGAACCTTATACTGTTATAGCTACCCAGAATCCCATAGGTTCGGCGGGAACCCATAATCTTCCCGATTCCCAGCTTGACCGATTCATGATAAAGTTAAGCATGGGATATCCCGAATTTGAGGACGAGGTGTCTATCCTCAAAGCCAAGTACAACGCCGCACCCCTTGAAAAAGTATATTCTGTGGCAAATGCGGCTATTATCATGGAATTGCAGGAGTATATAGCCTCTATCTACGTTGATGACAGAGTGTATGAGTATATTGTACGTCTTTCGGCGGCAACAAGAAATCATCCCATGATAAAGCTTGGAGTAAGCCCTCGTGGAACCCTTGCTCTTATGCAGATATCTAAGGGTATTGCAGCTGCTATGGGACGCGATTACGTTATTCCCGATGACGTATCATATATATGCCGCGATGTTTTTGAGCACCGTATTATTCTCAGCTCCAAGGCAAAGCTTTCCGACCTCAGCGAAGAGGCTGTAATAAACGAAATAATCAAGAGCGTCAAAGCTCCGGGAATAGCGGAAAGTTAAGGGGAAAATATGCTTTTAATGAAAATATTCTATGCGATTCTTATAATCGTCTGTATCATTTTCTACATTATGTATTTGTGGGATTTCGCTCTTGTACTGCTTATAACCGTAGTTGCTGTGCCGATTATACTGTTTATAGCGATGCTCATAGCAAAGCACAGTATATCTGTTGATTTTTCGGTTAAAGAAGATACGGTAATGAAAAATGAAAGCTTTCCCGTACTGATAAAAATTGCAAACAGAAGCATTATTCCTGTAGGACGAGCAGAGGCGCATATTGAATACAGCAACGTTTTCAGCGGCGAATCGGATGAATTTATCCTCTATCTTCCTATACAGGCGCGAAATGAGCAGAGTATAGTATTTCAGCTTCGTTCAGGATTCTGCGGAATTACAAACGTGAAATGTGCAGGAATATATATATACGACCCGTTGAAGCTTTTCAGATTCAGGGTAAGCGGAAGCAACAGCATTAAAATTGCGGTTATGCCGGAAAGTCACGAAATAAGCGGACAAGTTATGTATACAGATAAGGTAAACGATGAAAGCGATATCTTTTCAGAGCATAAGCCGGGAGATGACCCCTCTGAAATATTTGACCTCCGCGGCTATAATCCGGGAGATAAGCTGAACAGAATCCACTGGAAACTCAGCTCAAAAAAGGACGAATTTATCGTCAAGGATTACAGCCTGCCCATTGATGTGCCATGTACTGTATTTCTTGATTTGAAATGTCAGGAGGGTTCAGGATTTACACTGCCTGTCTTTGATACTCTTGTGGAATCTCTTGTTTCAATATCTCAGTTTATGATTGAAAATGAGCGTATTCACACGGTTGTGTATTACAATTTTAAAGGCGGCTCCTTTGAAGAAAAGCGCATATGCGACGCAGATTCTCTTACAGTCGCAATCCGCGAAATGATACTTTCCCTTGACTGCACGAAAATGTGTCAGTCTGCGGAGCATTATTTCGTAGAGCACAGCAATTCTTCCCTTTCTTCTATGGTATTTATTACCTCCCGTCCCGACCCTGCGGTTATGGGATATATTGACGATAGTATTGATGCAGACATAAAAAATGCAGTTGTTGTTCTCAGCTCGGAAAAAGAGGATATACCCGCAGCATACTCGGGTATAAACATAATTCCCGTAGTTATGGGGAAAATAGCTTCATCAATCAAGGACATCGAGGTGTGACTATGAAGAAAAAATCAATACATAATAAAAGCGGAATCAAAGTATGCGACAGTATAGTGATGTCCGTCAAGAAAAAGAATAAAAATCTGCGCTGGTTTGAATCTCTTTTTATTGCATTAACGGGCTATATAGCGACAATTATGCTGTTCCTTACAATGTTTGATTTCACATACAGCAAGAAGCCTCTGATTATATCAGCAGTAATATTTTCAGTGGTGTATATCGGCATTTCATCACTGAAAAAACACGGACTTATTCCCATAATAATTTCACTTGTTATGATAGGTGCTGTTTTCTGGAAAAAAATGAATATTATAGCAATGGGCTATAAATTCGTATATAACATAATTTATAAAGCCTCATATCATACGGAGATAAATTATTACAAATTTCTTGATAATAAGCTTGAAAGCCAATCCATAACAACATTTTTCATATTCGGAGCATGGGTGCTTGCAGTTGTAATATACGTATTTACCATATATCACCATCACCCTCTGCCGAATCTGCTCACCTGTTTTCCAATACTGGAAATAGGACTTTATAACGGCATAAAGGTAAATATCCTTTGGGGTATGCTTGTAATCGGATTCCTCATTGCTTCCTTTGCCATGAGTACTATCGATACCGGCGAATATTCGGGAGGAAACGGCGGATTTGTCCGAAGAGAAAATGTCTTCTTTCCGAAAAGGCAGATGAAGCTGAAAGTCACGGAAAAATGCGGAGTATACCTTATACTCATCATTATGGTTTCCGCAGGACTTTCTGTGGCAGGTATTAAGCTGACAAACTATAAGAGAAGCAAGGAAATCAACGAAAAGCGAATCGAAATCAGAGATGCGGTAAACAATTTTTCTGCCGATGACCTTGCAGACAGCATAACAGAGCTTTCAGCGGCTTTTGGTCTTGATATAAAGTTTGAATCCCACAAGCTTGGCACAATATCCTCAATGAAGCACAAAAACAGAACGGATATGATTGTTACCATTGACGGAAAAATTGACAATGCTGTTTATTTAAAGGATTATACAGGCTCTGTATACAACGACAACGAGTGGAAAACTCTTTCCGATGAAAAATATGAGTCGGCGATTTTTAATGAATTTGACGCTTTTGAAATTTATCCTCAGGATTTCCCATACTGCTACGACAATTCATCTTTCACTTCCAACACGTACAATATGTATATCAAATCCGAACAGAGAGGAAACAAAAGCTATGCTCCCTATGGTACGGATTATATCGGCGGAATGATTTATGACAGGGATATGAATGTATCATCAAAAAAGCGTGACAGCAAGGATTATTCGTACCGATTTACAAGTATTGATACCGACTTGCTGTGGGCAAGAGGGTTTGGCTATAAATGGTCTCCGACTGTAAATGTCGGCAATATAAACGATGAAGAATGGCGGAACAAAATCATTGATTATTGCGAAAGATATGGTATCCTTGAAAATAATACATTTACTCAGATAAATTCATGCATGCCTCTCGAAAACGAAGAGCTTTCACGTAATCCGCAGTTTATTTCTACAGAGCTGCTCCGTGAGGAATATGAAAAATTTGTATATGAAAATTATCTGCAAGTTCCCGACACAACAGCTATGCAGGAGGTTCGTGAGACATTCGCTTATTTTATTGATACAGCGGAACAGTTTGAATATCCCATTGAATGTATAGTTCTGCTTCAGGCTATGAGAGAGACTGTTGCGGATATGACAAAATATTCACTCAGCCCCGGAAAAACTCCCGGCAACAGAGATTTCGTAAACTACTTCCTCCTTGAAAACAACAAGGGATATTGTACCCATTATGCAACTACAGGCGTTATGCTTGCAAGAATGTTAGGCATACCTGCAAGATATGCTACGGGATACGTTATTGTAGGCGATGATTTCAACGATTCCAACATGAATCCTGACGGCTCCTACACTATTAAAGTCAAGGATGACCGCCGTCATGCGTGGGTTGAGATATACATTGACGGCTACGGCTGGGTGCCCTTTGAGTTTACAGCAGGATACAGCGACCAGACTATTGATACATCTCCTACAACAACAACTACTACAACTACAGAAACTACTACAACAGGGACAGAGACAACAGGAACAGATATGACAGAGACTACTGTTTCCGATATTGAGCCTGAAAACAGCTCCGAGCAGACATCTGCTAACAACGGCGGAAATAACCGCTCAACTACAGCGGTTACTACCGAATATTCAGGCGGAGGAACAGGGGATAAGGGTGAAAATCCCATTTTAAAGGCTATGAAAAATGTGCTGCTGAATATACTGTGTACATTCCTTGTCATTGCTCTTATTATAGTGGCATTCATCGCAAGACGTAAAATCGTCCTTGCACTGAGGAAAAAGCGCCTCAGTGTAAAAAATCCCGTAAAGCGCATAGGAAATATCTATGCCTATGCCGAAAAGCTGATGAAACAGGTCGGCGTTGAATTCAATACCATGAGCAGCAGAGAACTGTCCGCATTTATGGAAGATAATTACGGCGGTGTATACTTTGAACAGGGCGAATTCGAGAAATTTATGAACACCTCCCTTTATGCTGTATTTTCGGGTTCTGCTCCCGATATGGCAGATGTGGAGAAAAATAACAAGCTTACTAAGGCTATTGCGGATAATATTTATAATCGCGCAGGAAAGCTTAAAAAGCTGTATCTGAAATATATTCTTTGCCTTATGTAACGGAGGTAATTCGATGAATTTAAAAGAAACTATAATTAAACTTTCAGAGGCTGTCGGCGCGTCGGGAGCTGAAACTCCTGCCGCTGAAACTGCCCTTGATATGCTGAAAAAATATTGTCCCGATGCTGAAATTATAAACGGCAATGTTATCGGCAGATACAGTACTCACCGTGACGGACTGCCCTCACTCGTTCTTGATGCGCATATCGACCAGATTGGAATGGTTGTGACTTATATCACAGACAGCGGATTCGTAAAAGTGGGAAATCTTGGCGGTCTTGACCGCAGACTTCTCCCTGCTCAGCAGGTTGTTATCCACGGCAAAAAAGATATAAAGGGCGTTATATGCTCAGTTCCTCCGCATCTTTCAAGAGATGATGGGAAAGTTCCCGAAATTGATGATATTGCCATTGATACGGGATATTCAAAGGCTGAGCTGGAGAAAATCGTTTCTCTTGGTGATTCTATAACCTTTGATGTGAAATGCCGCTGTCTTGCCGGAAATCGTATTACAGGGGGCGCACTGGACGACCGATGCGGAGTTGCCGCGATTCTTTACGCGCTGGAGCTTCTTGAAAATCGCGAAACAGCATATAATGTCACTGTTATATTCTCAACTCAGGAGGAGCTTGGGGAGAGAGGCGCTAAAATAGGCGGATTTGCTCTTGCGCCCGATGTGGCAATTGCTGTTGATGTAAGCTTTGCTTACGCTGAGGGAGAGGATGAGAAAAAATGCGGATATCTGGGAAAGGGCGCAATGATTGGTATTTCTCCCTGTCTTTCAAGAGAGATATCACAGGGGCTTATAAATGCCGCAGAATCGGCGAATTTGCCATATCAGCATGAGGTTATGAACGGACTGACTTCAACAAATGCCGACCAGTATGCCGTTGCCCGTGAGGGTGCTAAGGCTTGCACCCTTTCAATTCCGCTGAGAAATATGCACACTCCCGTTGAGGTTATAGATATTGACGATGTGCGCAATACTGCGGAAATACTTGCAGAATTTATGGGGAGGGCGGCAGAATGAAAGAATTGCTTAAAGAATTGTGTCTGATAAACGGCACATCGGGAGATGAAACACTCGTCCGCAATGCTATAATCGAAAAGATAAAAGACTATTGCGAATACAGAGTTGATAATCTTGGGAATCTCATAGCTTTCTGTATAGGTAAAAAATCCTCTGAAAAAAAGCTGATGATTGCCGCGCATATGGACGAAGTGGGATTTATTGTAATGTATATCCGCAATGACGGCACTCTCTGCTTTAATGAGGTCGGAGGAGTTGATACCTCCGTTGTTATCGGCAGACAGGTTACAGTTGGAAACAACGGCATATGCGGTGTTGTTGGCTCTACTGCAATTCATAATCTTTCAAAGGAACAGAGGGAATCTGCTCCGAAATATGCCGATATGTATATTGATATCGGTGCTGATTCCAAAGAAGAAGCGGAAAAAATGGTCAGCCTCGGTGACAGCGTATATTTCGATTCGGAATTTGCTGAACTTGGCGGAAATTGCGTTAAATCAAAGGCTATTGATGACCGTGCAGGCTGTGCTCTTATGATTCAGCTTATCCGCGAGGGTGTGGATTACGACACATACTTCGTTTTCAACGTTCAGGAAGAAGTTGGACTTCGCGGCTCAACTGTTTCGTCCTTTGCGGTTGCTCCCGATTTTGCAATTGTTCTTGAAGCTACAACAGCTTCGGATATTGACGGAGTAGGCGGCGCTAAAAAGGTGTGCTCCCTCGGAAATGGCCCTGTTGTGAGCTTTATGGACAGAAGTACAATATACGACAAGGAGCTTTACCGCATGGCATTTGATATTGCCGCTGAGTTTGGTATTCCCTGTCAGACTAAGACAATGATTGCAGGTGGAAACGACAGCGGAGCTATCCACAAGAGCCGCGGCGGTGTACGTACTATAGCCGTTTCTGCTCCGTGCAGATATATCCATAGCCCCTCCTGCGTTATAAATATGGAAGATTTTGAAAATATGCTTATCCTCACAAGAGAGCTTGCGAAAAGGATACATGAATTATGATAAAACTTATTCAGAGTGAAAGTGAGCTTGACCGTCAGCTGCTGCTGAAAAGCCTTTCGGGACGGAAAATGCTTGCTTATATGAAAGCCTATGGTGCAGGCTATGATTTCTGCCGTTTCTACAAGGTTACAGACGAAACAGGCGAGGGATTTATGTTTATTATAAATTCCACGCTGATAATATGCGCCGATGATAAGCTTGAAGCTACAGATGAACTGAAATTCTTTATCAGTATGAATATGCCTTTCCGCGTTGAGGGTGATGTGCGTATACTGCGTAATTTAGCCGATTGTGACAGCTATCAGGTGCTTAATCGAACTATATTTGAGCTTGTGCCCGATGAGAAATCCCATAAATTCGAAGAAGAAAACGTTGATTTCAATCCCAATCTTCCCGAAGTTTACAAGATTTTAAGCGAGGGATTCCCGAATATTTCGGATTTTTCTCTCTGGTATACCGATACTTCCCACAGATGCAGACACGGAATAAGCCGCGTATTTACCTACCGCGACTGCACCACAGCCTCTGTTGTGTTTGATATCGGGGATTGGGTGCTTATCGGACAGGTTGCAACAAAGCTTTCCTGCCGCGGAAGCGGATATGCCCGTGAATTTCTGAAATGGCTTGCCTATTTCTTCAATACCCTTGGGAAGCGCGCGTTTCTCCTTGCTCTTGATGTACGTGTAAGCTTTTACCGTGAAATCGGATTCAAAGAGATAGAGACGGAAATTGTACTTGAACGTACTGACGTTGAAAAGGAAAGCGTAAGCAAGGGCAAATTACAGAATTGAGAGGATAAAATATGAATTATAATGATATATATAACTTTGACGGCAGACTTTCTGAGCTTGCTGAACAGGCTGAGAAAAACTGCGCCGAAGCTTTTAAAAAAATTGAAAAAACTGCCGAATACTGCGGCGCAAAAGTGCTGAAAGCCTTTTCTGATAACCGCATAAGCGAATCCTGCTTTTACGGCTCTACGGGCTACGGCTACGGAGATATCGGCAGAGAGGCTATTGACAAGGTTTTTGCGCAGGTTCTGGGAACTGAGGACGCTCTTGTCCGTTTCAATTTTGTATCGGGAACTCATGCGCTGTCAACTGCTTTATTCGGTGTTCTTCGCACTGGTGACAAGATTGTTTCAATTACCGGAAAACCCTATGATACCCTTGAGGAAGTTATCGGAATTGCAGGGGAAAAGGGTAACGGCTCTCTTATGGATTACGGCGTAGAATACGGTCAGGTGGATTTGCTCCCCGACGGTGAGCCTGATTACGACGCTATAACTGAGGGCGTAAAGGGCGCTAAGGTAGCCTATATTCAGCGTTCAAGAGGATATTCCCTCCGCAGAGCATATACTGTTGACGATATTGAAAAAATGGTTCAGGCAATAAAAAAGGGAAATCCCGATGCAATTGTTATGGTTGACAACTGCTACGGTGAATTTGTTGAGGAGCGTGAGCCCTCGCAGGTTGGCGCAGATGTGATTATTGGTTCGCTTATTAAAAATGCCGGAGGCGGAATTGCCCGTACAGGCGGTTATATCGCCGGAAGAGCTGACCTTGTTGAGCTTTGTTCATATCGCCTTACCTGCGTTGGAATGGGTAAGGAAGTGGGATGCACCCTTGATATGAACCGTGAAATGCTTCTTGGACTGTTCATGGCTCCTGATGCAGTTGCGGCGGCACTTAAAACATCGGCTTTTGCAAGTGAGCTTTTCACGCTTTTAGGCTATAAATGTTCACCTCGAAAGGATGAAAGACACGGGGATATCATAACTGCAATTGAACTTGGTGACGCTGATAAGCTCTGCTCGTTCTGCCGAGGAATTCAGAAAGGTGCGCCTGTAGATGCCTTTGTAACGCCTGAGCCTTGGGATATGCCCGGATATACAAGTCAGGTTATTATGGCGGCGGGTGCTTTTACAATGGGCGCGTCAATAGAGCTTTCCGCTGACGCACCCCTCCGCGAACCCTACGCTGTATGGATGCAGGGCGGTATCACCTACACAAGCGGCAAGCTTGGCGTAATGCTTGCGGCTCAGGAAATGCTTGGCTGAAAAAGTTACAAAAAATTACATAGAAGTTACAAATCAGATACAATTTAAGGGATAAAGTTTCATATTCGTTTTATTGGTTGACTTTTATGTGAAATCCTGCTACAATTAAAAAGGTACGTAAAAATATTTCTGTTTTGTTCGGATATTTCCGACGGCAGTTGTTTAATATAATATAAAGGAGGAGCTGCTTTGGGAGATCGTAGATTATGTTACAGATGTATGGAACAGCTTAATATGGATCAGCATATCTGCCCCCACTGCGGGTTCGATGAAACCGCTCCGCATAATGCGAATTTTATAACCCCCGGAACTATTCTTCGGGACAGATACCTTGTTGGTGTTCTTAAAGAACATAACGGCGAGGGTGCTTCATATATAGGTTTTGACCTTTCAACTGAATGTAAAATTACACTGAGAGAGTATATGCCTGCTAATTTCTGCACAAGAGTGAAGAATAAGCCGACTATCAGCGTAAATTACAACAATCTTGCAAAATATAAGGCTTTTATGGCTGAATATACTGAGCTTAACAAGTCTATTGCAAGACTTCGCAACAACTCTAATATCGAGCCTGTGCTTGATATGTTTGCTGACAATAATACCACATATACCGTTTTTGAGTATATTGAGGGTGAAAAAATGCTGGATTATCTCAAAGATAATGCAGGAGAACTGAGCTGGGAGCAGGTAACAAAGCTGTTTCCGCCCCTTTTCACCACTATCGGCATACTTCACAACAGCGGAATTATACACCGCGCAATAAGTCCTGAGACGATTTATATTACTCCCAAGGGAGACCTGAAACTTTCGGGATTCTGTGTTTCTGCGGCAAGAACTGTTGACGCAGGTCTTGAACATGAGCTCTATAAGGGCTATGCCGCACCTGAGCAGTATTCTGCAAGCAGCAGCAGCCGTCAGGGTACATGGACTGATGTATACGGTGTAAGCGCATTGCTGTATCGTTGTCTCACGGGTTGTATGCCTGTTGATTCACTGAGCCGTATGAAAAATGATGACCTTTGCGACCCTTCTGTGCTAAATACCTCAATTCCTGCAAACGTTTCCAAAGCCCTTATGGACGGTATGAAGCTTTCAGGTACTGAGAGAATCCAGACGATTACAGAGCTTGTAACACGTCTTTTTGAGCAGCCTGCAGCTCCGATAAAGCCTGTTGCACCTGTTCCTGCGCCTACTCCTTCACCTAAAAAGGTGGAGCCTGTATATGCTGATGAGCCTCGTTACGACGCTCAATATCAGCAGCCTGAACAGCAGTACTACAACGACAGAGGAAATTATCCGCCTCCTGTTCGTGAGAGATACTACAGAGAGCGTGATGACGATTATACCGTTGAAAAGGTGAATATGGTTGACAGGCTGAAAGTGCCTGTAATTATTGGTATTCTTCTTCTGGCAATACTTCTTATCATGCTTGCGTTCATATGGCCGCTGCTTAATGCAGGAAAAGAGAAAGAAGAGACATCAGTTCCAAAGAATGATTTATCTTCAAATATTGCTACAGAGGCTTTTGATGATTTCGATGAGAATTCACCAAATACTGAAATGCCTAACCTTGTAGGTAAGTTCTATTCTCTTTGCGAAGAAAAATATAAGGATTATTTTGCTTTCCACCCTGAATATGTTTATGATAACGAGCACGAAGCTGATATAATTATCGAACAGGGTGTTGAACCCGGAGAGTTTGTTTTGCAGGGAAGTACTGTAAAACTTGTGGTAAGCAAGGGCAGTGAGGGCGGAACTATTCCAAAATTCGACGATTTAACCGTTTCACAGTATGAAAATGAGCTGAAAAAAGCTGGTATAACAAACTATTCTCTTGTTAAATCTTCAAGCTCATATGGAAAGCCTGACTCAATTACTTTGCTCCAGCTTGACGGAAAGACTGTTTCTCCGGGAACTTATTTCAGTAATAAGGACGGAAAGAAGCTTCTTGTATTCTATCTTGCTAAGGATGCAAATGTAACGCCTCAGCAGGCATCTCAGGCTGTAACTGCAGCTCCTACAGTTCCTACTACAACTACCCCTGTAGTAACACAAGCACCTACTGCTGCTCTAACAGAAGCTCCCACAGCGGCACCACCTCCGCCGACAGAGGCACCGCCTCCGCCAACGGAAGCACCGCCGCCGCCACCACCTCCAACTGACCCGCCAGCGCCTGTTGTTCCTCCTGAGGAAACACCAAGCGGCGGTGATATTGAAGTATGGTAAAAATCACCTATAATAAAAGGCGCTGTAAAAAAAGACTAAAAAGAAAAAAACTGCTGTCACGCAAAAAAATGCGTGACAGCAGTAATTTTTTGTGGTATTATTAAATTATGACGAAAAAAGTACCACAAGAATATTATAACACATATCAATTGAAATTACCAT
>JAFXDK010000083.1 GCA_017521805.1 Ruminococcus sp.
AACAATTCATCTACTGAGTCATTGTTAATATCCAAATAAGCGTAATCTATTTTTAAATCATCTACGCTTAAATCTACGATAACCTTCTCATAACATTTAAAAGTGTCCTGAACTTCATCTTCAAGTCGCTTATCGCGTGCTTTTTCTTCCTGCGTCAGTCCGACAGACTGATTCTGAACAGGTTTCTCCGCCGGCTTATACTTCAAAAGCAAATCTTTAACAGAATATATTTTATAATCCACATTAAGCTCAGGACAAGCTTCGTATTCAGCTACAACTGCTTCATATTCTGCACTGTCGCAAGGTTCGCCATTGTGGATATACATATTTTCGCCGTATTCTGTAGGCATTATATTATAAAAATCCGGTTGAAGTATAATTTCACCTGTAGTATGCTTAGAAAAATCAGCTCCTGCCCATGAATCAATAGTTAATGTCTCACCATCTCTGCTGTACATTTTACAAGTATCAGCGTCAAATCTGATATTTTCAGAATAACTTGTTTGGAAAAAATTATAAATACAGTCTTTATAATAAGCAATACTGAAAGAGAGCTCGTTGTTCAAATTCTCGTGAATTATTAATTCATCAACAGAATCTCCATTAAAGTCCATAAAGCCATATTGAAGTTTATATACATCCTCATTCGGATTTAATGTCTCAAAACAATATCTATTATCACTAATTGTATTGTGAATTGCTTCATCAATAGCATTGAAAATTTCTAATTCATCCTCAGCCATATATTCTGCTAAATCATATTTATTATAATAATTCTTTAACTTATATTCTGTTGCTTCACCTGTCACAAAATTTTCTGATTTATTCTTGTATTCTTCTTCACTTATTGTTTCACCGTTTAAGAGGTAGCTGTAGGTATTATTCTCGTCTGATGAAGTTACAAGTCCCCAGACACGCTCCAGCTTATCGCCCTCTGTAAAGTTAAGTTCGTCGTCCCAAGTACTATAACTCTGATAATAATCAAATTCGTAATCAGAAGTATATATGCGTTTTTCTTCAATACATATCACAGGGTCATCTGTACCATGAATAAACTGCGCCTTGAACATATATTCACTGCCGTCATACTGGTACACATAAGTTCTTGCAAAATCACCGGAACAAAGCTTTACAAGCAGTTCATCAACATTATCCTCATTCATGTCAAGATAAACATAATCCATAGTATCTATGAATTCATCTGTTGCAACAAGATAATCAAGAACATTTGCTGCGGCTGTTTCAATGTCTGTTGCCGCAGAAGTACTTTCCGACGGTAAAAGCGGATCATCGGGAGTATCGTTATCCCCTCTTCCAAGATTTTTCACCAGAAATACAGAACCAACTGCAAGTCCTAAAGCAGCGGCGGTATTCACCACACTCATGATTATCTTTGAGCTTTTCTTTCTGCTGTAAACCTCAACGTTGTCTACTACATCTTCTGCATTATCGTAAATCCCCGTATTTTCGCCCTTTATTGCGTCATTATATCTCTTTCTTGTCATTTCAAGAATCCTCTTTTTTGTCTTATTGTCAAGCATGTCCATATCCGTCCCGATTCTTTCTATCTCGTCAAGTCTGGCATTGTCCAGTATATCAAAACCTATAGTCTTTTTATCTTTCATTAAAATCCCTCCTTTAAGGTTATACCCTCATTTGCAAGGAGCTTTTCGAGGCGGCTCATGGCTCTGCTGCACCGCACTCTCACTGCTCCCGAGGTCATTGAAAGCTTTTTGGCTATCTCCTTTGAGCTTCTGTTAAAGTAGAATTTTTGAAAAATTATGGTTGAATCAGGGTCGCCAAGGCTCTTAATAAGCCTTATCATTATATCTCTAAGCTCCGATTTCTCCGCATTTTCCTCTACTCTGCTGCTGTCGGGAATATCTGCAAAATAATCCTCCATTGATACCGTTCTGCCGCTTTTCGCAGTAAGGGAATGAAATTTATTTATCGCCTTTCTGCTTGCTATTGTACCTATATAACCTCTCAAATCCCCGTCTAAACCCTGATTGTTGTGATAATTGAGAAATACCGCAAGAAATACATCGCTGACACATTCCTCAATATCCTCTCTTGTAGCACAGCTTCTCAGCTTGTTGTATACTATTGTGTATACATAGTTTATGTATTCCTCATAAAGTCTGTTCTGCGCCTCGGTTTCGGATTTTTCGCTCAACTTCCGATATTCCTTGTCCGTCATATTCCCACCCCTTTCTGAACTTTCATGCAAGTTCTTTTTCCTTGAATGCATTCTGTAATATATACTCCTTTTCTATTTCAAAAGTGTTACACATTCTGCAAAATTTTTCTAAAAAATTTTTTTGACTTGAAGATTATAGCATATAATGCAAGTTCTGTCAAGATAGTTAAATTTACTATATATATTGATTTTGTTTAATTATTGTGGTATAATTATATTACTATCTAAATTAAGGAGAAAAAGCTTTGAAAAACTTATTATTTAATCCGTTTGTTATTTCCATTTTATTAATTATATGTATTCTACTATTTATCATATATAAAAAATCTTCAATTATTAAATACAATGAGCAGTATTACAAAAAAACTATTAATTCACTTCAAAAACAATTTGAAGAAAGTAAAAACGAACTTTTAAAAGAGTATAATAACAAAACAAACATCTCTACTAAAAAATATGAAAAAACCATTGAAGAAATACAAGCTAAACACACTTTGGAAATTAACTGGTTCAAAGATGAATTTGAAGAAAACAAAAGTAGGCTTTTACAAGAGCATAATATTAAAACAGATACTATTATAAAAAATTATGAAAACACTATTGAAGAAATATGTACTAAACACTCTTTTGAGATTAACTCGTTAAAAGATAAATTTGAAGAGAAAAAAAACAATCTTATACAAGAACACCTAAAAGAAATTAAGCAAATAAAGGAAACTATTGAGAACAGAAAAAATATTCTACTACAAATGGATGAAAAGGAACTTCTTTCAAATATTATGATGGCACTTGATAGCTATGGCTGTAGACTTAATCAACTTGAAAATAGACTTAATACAGACAAAATAGAAGAAAGAATAAATGTAATAGCTGAAAATACTGATTTTCAAATCTCTCGTTTCTCAGACAATTTAAACAATCAACTCAATAAACTCGAAAAAGAAATTAACATAAATGTAATAAGCCAGAATTTAAATGAGGTTTCCAAAGAAATAACAACACAAATTTCTAACTTATCAAATTCTATTGAAAAACACTTATCCAAAACGGATATTGCAAATGAACTTTCAAAAATAAATAATGCTATTGATGATATAAAAGAAAACAATGATTTTTCTTCTATTCAATGGAGTATTGACGAAATCAAAGAAGAGATGAATAAAATAAATGAAAACAATGACAATAATATTGAAGTACTTTCATCTACTCTTTCAGAAATTAATTCAGACGTTGCTGATATCAAATCAAGTGTATGCGATAATAGCGATTATAGTTTATTTGATAATTACAGCTTAACATCTGAAATTGAATCGCTTTCTTCCAAACTTGATAATATTAATAATGCCATTGATGATTTAATTAATCGCTATTAAACAGCAGATTACATAATTTTTTTCGGATATTGGCGGTATTATTTAATGTCTATTTGCTTTCACGGAATATTGACCTGAATCTTAAAATATGATATAATATAACTTGGAATTTTATTAGCGACAGATGTGAATGTTACACATTTTATTTTAAGGAGTAAGTTTTATGGTTAATATTCCTGAGATTTTCGGCTGCAACGTTTTCAATGAAACTATGATGAAAGCTAAGCTTCCGAAAAATGTCTATAAAAATCTCAGACGCACAATGGAAAAAGGGGAGGCTCTTGATACCGAGACTGCCGATGTTGTAGCAAACGCTATAAAGGATTGGGCTCTTGCTCTCGGCGCTACCCACTATACACACTGGTTTCAGCCTATGACAGGCTCAACCGCTGAAAAGCACGATTCCTTTTTAAGTGTAGGTCCTAATGGTACTGCTCTTATGGAATTTTCAGGAAAAGCTCTTATTAAAGGCGAACCTGACGCTTCTTCTTTCCCCTCAGGCGGTCTGAGACAAACAAGCTCCGCAAGAGGATATACTGCATGGGACCCCACTTCCTACTGCTTTGTGAAAGAGGGAAGCCTTTATATCCCCACTGTTTTCGTATCATATACAGGTGAAACTCTTGATAAAAAGACTCCCCTGCTTCGCTCTATGGACGCTCTCAGCAAATCCGCTGTCCGCTTCCTTAAATTATTCGGCAATGAAAATGTTACTCGTGTAACTTCAACTGTCGGCGCGGAACAGGAATATTTCCTCATAGATAAAGAAAAATTCGACCAGCGTAAAGACCTTGTACTTACAGGCAGAACTCTTTTCGGCGCTAAACCGCCCAAAAGTCAGGAGCTTGATGACCAGTACTTTGCAAATCTCAAACCAAGAATTGCCGCATATATGGCTGAACTGGACGAGGAGCTCTGGAAACTGGGCGTATACTCCCACACCAAGCACAATGAAGCTGCTCCTGCACAGCACGAGATGGCGCCTATATTCACTACTTCCAATCTCGGTGCAGACCAGAATGAGCTTGCAATGGAGGTTATGGAAAAGGTTGCACTTAAACATGGACTTGTGTGTCTGCTCCACGAAAAGCCATTTGAGGGCGTAAACGGTTCAGGCAAACACAACAACTGGTCAATGCGTACAAACGACGGTCAGAATCTTCTTGACCCCGGTGATACGCCTATAGAGAATCTACAGTTCCTTACAATCCTCTGTGCGCTTATCAAGGGCGTTGACGAATACGCAGACCTGATGAGACTTTCAGCCGCATCAGCCGGAAATGACCACCGTCTCGGCGCTGATGAAGCTCCCCCTGCTATTATTTCCATGTTCCTCGGCGAAGAGCTTGACGCTGTTCTTCAGGCTATCGAGGAGGACGGTGTATACAAAACAAAGGCTAAATCCTTTGAAATCGGCGTTAATGCGCTTCCCTCATTCCCTAAGGATTCCACTGACAGAAACAGAACATCTCCTTTCGCTTTCACAGGTAATCGTTTTGAATTCCGTATGGTCGGTTCTTCCGATAATATCGGCTGTCCAAACGCTCTGCTCAACACAATAGTTGCTGAAGAGCTTTGCTGGTTTGCTGACCGTCTTGAACCCGTTAAGGACAGCGATTGCTTCGAGGAGGAGATTAAAAAGGTTCTCAAAGAGGTACTCAAGGAACACCGCCGCATTATCTTTAACGGTGACGGCTATTCAAATGAATGGGTACTTGAAGCTGAGCGCAGAGGTCTGCCGAATTATCCCTCAATCGTTCACTGTATGCCTCATTATACCGATGAAAAAAATCTCCGTATACTCCGCAAGCACGGTATTTTCAACAGAAATGAGCTGACAGCACGTAAGGAAATTCACCTTGAAAAGTACTCCAAGACACGCAGAATCGAAGCTCGTACAATGGTTGAAATGGCAAGAAAACAGCTTCTTCCTGCGGCTCTGAATTATCTCGATAAACTTTGCCGTTCTATCTCCACTAAAAAGGATATCGGAATAACTTCCAATGCGGAGATAAAGATTGCCAATAAGCTTAATGAACTTTGCGATAAGCTTTATGATTCCATAAACCGCCTTGAAAAAGTTGAGGCTGATGCCTGCGCTATCAAGGATGTTCAGAAGCAGGCTGAATTCTATCATGATTATGTTTTTGCTGAAATGAATATCATGCGTGAAATCGCTGATGAAATGGAAGTGAATATGCCTCTTGACTGCTGGCCAATTCCCACTTATTCAGAAATCATTTATAACGTATAACAAGAAATCCCCCGACTTTTCGGGGGATTTCTCATTGTTTATTTTCATTAGGGGTTCCCATTATTAAATTTGCTGAACCACCGTATCGGATTTTCGTAGATGTATTTTACGTGTTCCTCATAATCCAAACGATTCCTAATTATATGGTCATAGAATGATTTTTGCCAAATTGAATGACCTATTTTCTTTGTAATATACCCTTTCATTTGTTGAACAACACGATTAGATGTAGGGGCGAGCATTGCTCGCCCAAATTCATCTCCACATATTGATAACAAAAAATGAATATGGTCAGGCATAATAACATAATGTTTTATTTCTATAGCCGGGTAAATCAAAGGTATTCTTTTTATCGCTTCTTCCACTATTTTTCCTGTGTCAGACAAAATTATATCCTGTGGGCGAGCAATGCTCGCCCCTACAATTTCCCAGAAATAATTCTTTTTTTCTTTAAGCACATACTGTTATAAAATAAGTTCCAGGATTATCATAATCATAATCTTTTAACCGATTAGGCTTTCTTTCATTATCAGCTCTCATATCAACTTTCTCTCATCGCAATACTCACATTCGAGGAGAGTTTCATCACCGCTGAAACGGAAGCTTTTAGGCAGATATTCTTCGTGATTTGTAATGCACTTGGGATTATCACAGCGAACTCCGCTGTATACCTTTCCCTTTAAAGTTTCAGAGCTGTTTTCCTCCGCAAGTATTGTGAGAATCAGTGCCATACGTGCATATACTCCGTATTTCGCCTGTGTGAAATACATTGCACGGTTATCCTCGTCAACCTCAACTGTAATTTCATCAACTCTCGGCAATGGATGGAGAACTATCATATCCTTTTTCGCAAGAAGCAATTTCTTTCTGTCAAGGACATATGTATTCTTCTGAGCAAGATATTCCTCATGACTTGCAAAGCGTTCCTGCTGAATACGTGTCATATAGAGCACATCAAGGCTGCCGATAACCTCGTCAAGAGCGTCAACCTCCTCGTATGTACTGCCGTTAGCTGTGATTATATCCTTGATATATGCAGGCATTCTCAGCTCGGGTGTAGAGATGAAAATGAATTTGTTGTCCTCGAACATACTCAGTGCCTTGCAGAGAGAGTGTACTGTTCTGCCATTTATAAGGTCACCGCAAAGTCCGATAGTAAGTCCGCAGAGAGTATTTTTTTCAATTTTAAGGGTAAGCAAATCTGTAAGCGTCTGTGTGGGGTGGAGATGACCACCGTCACCTGCGTTTATAACGGGGCAGTCCGCGCTTATTGAAGCCGCCTTTGCCGCGCCTGCTATTGGGTGGCGCATTACGAGAATATCAGCGTAACTGCTGACAATTTTTGTGGTATCCTTTATAGTCTCGCCCTTTGCTACAGAGGAATTGGCAGGATTGTCAAATCCAATAATACGTCCTCCAAGACGAAGCATTGCCGTCTGGAAAGACATCTGTGTTCTTGTGGACGGCTCATAAAATAATGTTGCCATAATCCTTCCGTCGCATTCGTGGGCATATTCCTTTGGATTTTCCTTAATTTTCACACCAAGGTCAATAAGCTTTGTCCACCAGCTTACAGGGTAATCGCTTAAATCAATAAGATGCTGATATTCTGACTGCATAATTTTAAACCTCCGTTTATATGTATATCTTACAGAATTTTACTTCCGTTTATTACCATTTCGAATTTTAAACCGAGAAATTCAGAAGCACGCTTGCACAGAATCATACGATTCATGAAAATTTCAAAATATTCCATTACAGAGGATATATTTGTATCTATCTGCAATTCAAGTATCAATGAGCTTTTATCCTCGTTAAAGCTTACCTTTGACATTTCAACGGCATAATTTACTCTGTCGTGGATATCAAAGGTTGTAAGCTCCGTATTTCTTACGCGGCTGCGGCGCACATCTGATTTGTCGCCGATAATCATTGCCGCGGAAATAGCATCCAGAGGCTGTGCCGTTCCCTCGTCATGATTGCCTATTGCCGCAATTACAGAGCATATCTCACCTGCCGGCATACTTAAATTGTCAAGCAGGCGGAATGCCATAACCGCACCGCTTTGTGCGTGGTCGATTCTGTTTATTACATTGCCGATATCGTGCAGAATTGAAGCAATTTTAGCAAGCTCAATTGTACGCTCATCGTAGCCGAGAGTTTCCAGTATCATTGCCGAGGTTGCCGCAACTCTCTCAACATGAGGGAACGAATGTTCTGTATACCCCATAGCTTCAAGGGTTTTGTCTGCACGGAGAATATACTCCATAATATCGGGATTCTGCTTGATATACTTATAGGTTACAAGACTTGCCATAATTACCTCCTTATTGTCCGAAATAAACTTTATACCATACAAGGAATATGAAAACTGTCCATATTCTTCTGCTGTTGTCGGATTTTCCGCTTCTGTGGTCGTCAAGAAGCCTTATAAGCGGCTCTTTGTTGAAAAATTGTGCCGCATTTTCGCTTTCAAATGCCTCGCGGACAATGTTGTAGTATTTGTCCTCTTTAAGCCATACTCTGATAGGCACAGGGAAGCCCAGCTTTTTCTTTGCAGCTGTTTTAGCCGTGCTGTCGGGAGTATCTTTTTTCGCCGCAAGCCGCATTGCATATTTTGTTATATATTTTGTATCGTCCGTTCTGTTCTTGTGTGTCACACGGTATCTTGTAGGAATTTTCTCTGCAAGAGCCATAACCTCTTTATCAAGAAAAGGCACGCGAAGCTCCAGAGAATTCGCCATGCTCATTTTGTCGGCTTTGAGGAGAATATCCCCTGCCATCCACATATGGAGGTCGAGATACTGCATTTTTGTAACATCGTCTTTGCCTTTTACACGGCTGTAATAGGGCTTTGTAAGCTCCATGGGATGCGGCGCGTCCGTTGTGATTTTAAGCAGATTTTTTCTCTCCTCGGGAGTGAAGATATAGGCATTGCCGATAAATCGTTCCTCCACGGTTTTGCCCTTGCGGACAAAGAAATTCACACCGCGCTTTGCAGGAAGCTTTTCCGCAACTGTACCTATGCCCTTTCTCAGCGACATTGGAAGTTTATCGTAAAGCGTACCGTCGGGGTCGCTGTAAACGTTATATCCGCCGAAAATCTCATCTGCACCCTCTCCCGAAAGCACAACTTTCAGTCTATCAGAAGCGATATTGCACACGAAATACAGCGCCACAGCAGAGGGGTCTGCAAGGGGTTCATCCATGTGATACTGTATCTTTTCAAGGCTTCCCCAGTATTCCTCGGAAGTTATAACCTTGCTTGTATTTTCCTTGCCGATAGCCTTTGAAAATTCCTTTGCCCAGCCGATTTCGTTGTATTTTTCATCGTCGCCGAAACCTACGGTAAAGGTCTTGTCAACATCCGCAACAGCTGCCGCATAGCTTGAATCCACACCGCTTGACAGGAACGAGCCAACCTCAACATCGGCTATTTTATGGGCTTCTACGGAATTGCGGAAGGTATCGGAAATCCGCTCTACCCAATTTTCAAGAGAGGGCTTTTCGTCAGCATTGAAATTTACGTCCCAGTAACGCTTTATCTGCAATTTACCGTCCTTTAAGCGAAAATAATGGGCAGGCATAAGCTTATAGACATTCTTGAAAAATGTCTCTTTTGTGGGAGAATACTGAAATGTGAGGTAATTTTCAAGAGCCGTTGTGTTCAGCTCCTTTTTGAATTCAGGGTGAGCGAGAAAGCTTTTTATCTCTGAGCCGAACATAAAGGTTTTTCCCATTACCGCGTAATACATAGGCTTGATTCCAAAAAAGTCACGCGCGCCGAAAAGCTCTTTATTTTTCTTGTCCCAGATAACAAAGGAAAACATTCCGCGGAGCATATTCAGCAGCTTTTCGCCATATTCCTCATATCCGTGGATAAGCACTTCCGTATCGGTATTTGTTTTGAATACATGACCTGCGGCAATAAGCTTTTCGCGGATTTCACGGTAATTATATATCTCGCCATTGAAAACGATTACAAGTGAGCCGTCCTCGTTGAAAATTGGCTGGTCGCCTGATGAAGTAACGTCGATGATACTCAGTCTGCGATGACCGAGGGCGATATCGCTGTCAACATAGCGTCCCTCAGCGTCGGGACCTCTGTGACGTATTTTATCCATCATATCGACGATTACTTTGTTTGAGTTGTTTATCTTGTTAGTGAAACCTACAATTCCGCACATAGAAAATACCTCATATCAGATTTTATCATTATATATTATACTACATTTTATGTAAATTTGCAACAGTAAAAGAAAATTTTTGTATTTTGTTAGCTTCTGTTAACAAAAAGGTATTGACTTTTCTGTGCTAACTGTGTATACTGTATATATACAGTAAAGAGAGGTGATACAGTGAACATCTTTATAGATAACAGAAGCGGCACTCCAATTTACGACCAGATTTACAAGCAAATCAAAAATCTGATTATAAGCGGCGAGGTGAAAGAAAATGACCCATTACCCTCAATCAGAGCCCTTGCTAAGGATTTGCGAATCAGCGTAGTCACCACAAAAAGAGCCTATGACGAACTGGAACGTGAGGGATTTATCTATACACTTCCTGCAAAGGGTTGCTTTGTTGCCCCGAAAAATACGGAAATGCTCCGTGAGGAAAATCTGAAAAAAATCGAGGAGTTGATTGAGCAGATAAAACAGCTTGGAGCTTCTTGCAATCTGACTACAGATGATATAATTGAAATGATAAAATATAATGAATAGGAGATTAAATTATGAATGCTATTGAAATCACAAATTTAACCAAAAAATACAAGGGATTTACTCTTGACAATCTTTCACTGAATCTGCCGCAAGGCTGTATTATGGGACTTATCGGCGAAAACGGTGCAGGCAAATCCACTACTATAAAAATGCTCCTTGATATTGTCCGTCCCGACAGCGGCGATATTAAAATATTCGGCGCAGAACGCTCTGCTATGCAGAAAAACGACATCGGCGTTGTTCTCGACGAAGTGGGAATCCCCGAAAGCTTCACTATAAAGGATATCAACGCTATAATGAAACACAGCTTTACCAACTGGAATGAAAAGACGTTTTACGACTATATGGACAGATTCAGACTGCCCGAAAAGAAAGCATTCAAGACCTTTTCAAAGGGTATGAAAATGAAAATGGGCATTGCAATCGCACTTTCTCACGATGCAAAGCTGCTCATTCTCGATGAGCCTACAAGCGGACTTGACCCTGTTGTGCGTGACGAAATTGTGGAAATCCTCAACGATTTCACAAGAGATGAGAGCCATTCAATCCTCATTTCCTCACATATTGTAAGCGATCTTGAAAAAATCTGCGACTATATCGCTTTTATCCACGACGGCAAACTTATGCTCTGTGAGGAAAAGGACAGACTTTTAGAGCAGTTCTGCTTTATCAATACAACAGAGGATATGCTGAAAGAGCTTGATAAATCCGCAATAATCGGTACAAAATCCAACAAATTTGGTGTTGAGGCTATCGTAAACAGGGAGAAAATCCCCAGCTCATTCGACACACAACCCGTTACAATCGAAGAATTATTTGTATTTATGGTTAAGGAGGCAAAGTAAATGAAAGGTTTATTATTAAAAGAACTTATTATGTTAAAAAAGGGCTCTGTTATTCTTATTATATTTTTTATATTATTTGGAATTAATGGTTTAGCAGGAAATGCAACTATGTTTTTCTTGTTCCCTTTGTTTACAGATTTACTTCTGTATGGTCATATAAATTATGATGAACAAAGCAAGTGGCAGCAGTATTCCATAGCTCTGCCCTACGGAAGAAAGACAATTGTTTCATCAAAATATGTGGCTATGGCAGTAGGGGCGGTTGTATCAACTGCAATTGTAGTACTCAGCTATGGTGTTTCTGTAGCTATAGGAAAAGCAGAATTCTCCTTAAAATCTCTCGTTGGTTATGTTATATTGTCCCTTGCAATAGGAATTGTATATCCGACCTTTTTTCTCCCTCTTGCATATAAGTTCAATTCCGAAAAAGGCAGAACAATTATGCTGTTCTTAAACGGTGCTTCCGGCGCTATTGCGGTATTCCTCTTAACTGCAATAGACGGCACAGGCATAGTTGCTAAATTATCCAATTATACCAATATTCTTCCATATATCGCAATTGCCGCTGTAATTGTTCTTTTTGCACTTTCATGGTTTATTTCTGTGAAAATTTATGAGAAAAGGGATTTATAAAAACAAAAATGCACCTCATCGGTGCATTTTTTCATTACAATGTTGCGTATAAGTTTGTTTCCCACGCAGGAATATAAAGCTGATGACGAATATACAGCTTATAATTTGGATTGAGCATTTTTATAAGCAAGGGCAGTTCGAATATATCCTCATTTCTGTGATAGAGGGATATCATAAGCTTCGGGGAATAGCGTGCTATTGTCTGTGCCGCACCCCATATCGCCTCTCTCTCAAAACCCTCAACGTCCATTTTTATTATTGTTGCCGCCTTGCGTCCGAGTATACTGTCAACGGAACGGGCAGAAATCAGATTTTCTGAATCCGCTGAGATTGCAGACTGTCTGCCTGCCTTTGCCGCAAATGGCAGTTCCGTATCAACGCACCATGCCGCCGAATTATAAGTATAAACCTGTTTCATTCCGTCTACAAACTTCATAAGCTTCTTATAATTCTTCTTATCAGGCTCTACTGCGTAAATTCCTGCATATCTGCCATGTGTGAATTCCAGAACCTCGCGGATTGTATCGCCGTTGTATGCGCCTAAATCCACGTATGTCTCGCCCATGTGTGGCTTGATAATATCGCGGTATATCTCGGCTTTCGGAGTTGTGACAGCATCGAGATATTTTATATCTCCGCTGATTTTGAAATTGATGATATTAGCATATACCTTGCGTGAAAAATCGTCTGCAAGGCTGTCGTAGACCTCCTGCAGCTTTTCAGCATTCTGCATACAGTATTCGTAGGTAAACAGCCCCCCTCCCGTTACGGGAACATCGGGAACATAGAGGGTATGCTTTTCTGCAATTTCGTGAATTTTGTCAACTATCGACTGATAGCCTGCCGCAAATGCGAGAACAACTACAAAATCGTCCTCAATCTCCTCAACTTCGGAGAGTTTCAGCACCTTATAACCCTCAAAGGAATGGCCTCTTACAAAGTCATCGCTGGCAAAAATGCCTTTAAGCTGAATTCCGCACTTGCGGAACACAGACATTATTTTCAGGGCACCATCGCCCATGCCGTATATATATATCGGTCTTTTTTCCGCTTTGAGCTTATCCCATGCGGTTTCTTTTTCTTTAATAAAGGAAATCATATACTACTCCGAAATTATTTTTTATCAGAAAAGGTCAGAATCTACCGAAACATCATCAGCAAAGTCGCCGGGGATAACTCCAACCATATCGCGTCCGCGGATTCCGTATCTGTCACGCATATTGTTCATATG
The DNA here is from genome assembly GCA_017521805.1 of Ruminococcus sp. Classification (GTDB taxonomy): domain Bacteria; phylum Bacillota; class Clostridia; order Oscillospirales; family Ruminococcaceae; genus Ruminococcus. The sequence goes on from JAFXDK010000083.1 coordinate 13,261, forward strand.
CTTGTCAATAAGGTTTGATACCTGTCTCACAGATTTAATGCTTTTTACTTCCTTTGTGGGAGTATCCGCATCCTTACTGTGTATCACTATTGTTCCGCAGCCGAATAATCTCTGGAAAAACGGACGCTGAACACTTTTATCAATAATTTTGTAGAGGTCTATTTCGTCCTCCTCGACATTGAAAAGACCTGCACGGGTTATAAATTTTGTGGGTGTAAGGTAATATCTTGTAAATGAAAGGGGCAAACCAAAAAGTGTACGTTTTTTATCAGTCCATACGTAATTTATTTCTTCTTTAGCCATAACAATTCTCCTTTCGGCTTTGGAAATAACTTTCCTTATACTATTTTACCACAAAATCAGAAATAAGTCAACAGCTATTTAATTAGGAATTAATAAAATAATCGGGCGAAAAAAATTTAAAAGACACAAAGGTTGGGATTCTAAAGGGCGAAGCCCTTTAGCAGAGTCCAGAGACAGAGTCTCTGGCAGGGTGTGGGACAGCGTCCCACATAGCGTTCAAGCGCTCTGCAAGTGGGGAATTTTCAAACAGTCCATAGGACTGTTTGAAAAGAGGGGACGCTCTGCAAGTGAGAGCGTCCCCTTATTTATGAACTAAGTTGACTTTTTCTACAAACTGAATCGAGCAAAAAATATCCGCACGACTATCAATTCTTAATTCTTCATTCTTAATTCTGAATTATTCAACTGTTACGCTCTTTGCAAGATTTCTTGGCTTGTCAACGTCATAGCCCTTTGCCACAGATACGTAATATCCGAGAAGCTGGAGAGGTACAACAGAGAGGCTTCCTGCAAAATGAGGGTCTGTCTGAGGAATATATACTGTGAAATCAGCAAGGTCCTCCATGCTGTAATTGCCGTATGTTGTAAGTCCCATAAGTGACGCACCACGGCTCTTTACCTCTACCATATTGCTGACTGTTTTTTCGTAAAGGTCGGGCTGTGTAAGAATACCAATTACAGGAATCTTATCTTCAATAAGGCTGATAGGTCCGTGTTTCAGCTCACCTGCAGCGTATGCCTCAGAGTGAATATAGCTGATTTCCTTCATTTTAAGGCTTCCCTCAAGACCGATTGCATAGTCAATACCTCTGCCGATAAAGAATGCATCCTTGCAGCCTGCAAGCTTGTTTGCATACCACTGGATTCTCTCTTTATCTTCGAGTATCTTCTCAATCTTTTCAGGAATTGTGTTAAGCTCAGCAAGAAGCTCATCATAAACAGACTGCTCCATTTCACCTCTTGCAAGAGCAAACTGCATTGCAAGGAGATAACCTGCGATAAGCTGTGTGCTGTATGCCTTTGTTGTAGCAACTGAAATTTCAGGACCTGCAAGGGTATAGAATACACTGTCAGCCTCTCTTGCGATAGATGAGCCTACAACGTTTACGATACCAAATGTCTTAACACCTGCCTCCTTGGACATTCTCAGAGCTGCAAGGCTGTCAGCAGTTTCACCTGACTGGCTGATGATGATAACAAGGCTGTTCTTTGCAAGCTTCATCTTTCTGTAACGGAACTCGGAAGCAAGCTCAACTCTTACGGAAATTGAAGAAAATTCTTCGATAACGTACTGTACAGCCATACCAACGTGATAAGCAGAACCGCATGCTACAATATAAATCTGCTGAATATTCTGCATTTCCTCATCTGTAAGACCATGCTCGCCGAAGTCAATTCTGCCGTCCTTTACAACAGAATTGATTGTATCCTTGATAACCTTTGGCTGCTCGTGGATTTCCTTGAGCATAAAGTGCTCATAGCCGCCTTTTTCAGCAGCCTCAGCATCCCACTTGATTTCGACAAGTTCCTTTTCAATTTCCTCACGGTCAATATCATAGAATGTAGCTGTACCCTTTGTAAGCTTTGCAATTTCCATATTTCCGATGTAGTATACATTTCTTGTATACTTAAGAACAGCAGGAACATCAGACGCAACGTATGTCTCGCCGCCTGTAATACCGATAATCATAGGGCTGTCCTTACGCGCTGTGTAAATTTCGCCGGGGAAATCATTGAACATAACACAGAGAGCATATGAACCTCTGATACGAATCATTGCTCTTGCAATAGAATCAACAGGGCCCTGACCGTACTTCTTGAAGTAGTAGTCAATAAGCTTTACAGCAACTTCGGTATCTGTCTGAGAATTGAAAGTGTATCCGCTTTTTGTGAGCTTTTCTCTCAGTTCCTGATAGTTTTCAATAATACCGTTATGTACTGCCACAACATTATTATCGTCGCTTGAATGGGGATGAGCGTTAAGAGTTGAGGGCTCACCGTGTGTAGCCCAGCGTGTATGACCGATACCGCAGCTTCCGCTTACAGCTTCGCCATCGTTTGTCATTTTCTTGAGAACCTCAAGCTTGCCCTTTGCCTTGATTACTGTAACGTCCTCAGAGCCGTCACGTACTGCAATACCTGCTGAGTCATAACCTCTGTACTCCAGTTTTGAAAGACCGTCAAGAAGAATAGGGGCAGCCTGGTGGTCACCTGTAAATCCAACAATTCCGCACATAATAAACCTCCGTTTTTAGCCGACAAATCACATTGCCGAAAATTTAAGGCTATATCGCAGTTTTTTGCGATATACAGCCATTATATTATTACATATAATAATCACGATACTGATTAAAAATAATATACGTTAATATTATATCACAATAGCAAAAAAAATGCAAGCATTTTTTTGTCGCTTGCATTTTTTTACTATTTTAATTATTTCACGATATCCTCATCACCAAATGGATCACCGCAGTCAGCGCAGAACTTAGGCGGATTCGTAGGGTCAGCAGGCTCCCAGCCGCACTTATCGCACTTATACTGAAGTGCACCGGCTGGCTTCGGGCTTCCGCAATTTGCGCAGAATCTTCCCTTATTTACAGAGCCGCAGGAACAAGTCCAGCCAATTTCAGAGGGCTTAGGACTACCACAGTTTGCACAGAATTTGCCTGTATTCTCGTTTCCGCAGGGGCATCTCCATGAACCTGCAGGAGCAGGCTTCGCACTGCCGCAGTCAGCACAGAATCTGCCTGTATTTGTTCTGCCGCAGGAGCAAGTCCAGCCACCAGCAGATGCCGCAGGCTGCTGTCCAGCCATATTATAAAGGCTCTGGGCATTCATTCCGCCAAACTGCTGAGCCATATTCATACCGTATAATCCCATAGCCGCGCCGCCTGAGTTCTTAGCAGCGGCAACCATAGCATCATTCTGAGCCTCAACTGTCTTTGCAGCGGCATTGAGAGGATTGGTATTCCACGCAATATCCTCATATTTCTTGATGCGCTCCTCATCCTCCTTGGAAATGGAAACAGATCTGATAGCAACACTTGCGATTTCAATACCACGGTTTTCAATCCATTCTTTTCTGAAAATTTCTTTCATTGTGCTTGTAATCGCAAGATTGTTCTGAGGAAGCTGGTCATATGTCAGAGTATCGGAAAGCTGTGAAAATGCAGGCTGAAGCTGAGCCATAAACTCACTGTGAAGCGTATTATCCAGCATATCCCTTGTAAATGCGGAAGAAACATTTCCGCATACATTTGTATAGAAAAGTATAGGGTCGGAAATTCTGTAGGAATATATACCATTGCAGCGAAGTCCTACAGTAAAGCTTCTTCCGAGGTCCTTATAATTAACTCTGAAAGGCACGGGGGTAGGTGTACCGAATTTGTTGTCGGTAATTTCCTTCATATTGAAGTAATATATTCTCTGGTCATGAGCCGCGTCACCACCGAAAGAGATACGCTTGCCCATAATCTTGAAAGTTTCCTTGATGCTTGAAAAACCGCCGTCAAAGATGCTGGGTTCAGTCGACATATCGTATGTGTACTCACCCGCTTCAGCACAGATTTCCACAATCTGTCCCTGGTCAACGATAATCATGCACTGTCCTTCGTGTACAACGATAACACTGCCGTTAGTTATAATATTATCATTTCCCTTTGTGTTGGAAGATTTCTTTCCTGTTTTTCTGACGCCTTTCATGCAGAGAACATTAGCAGGCATTGATTCACAACAGAAATATTCTTTCCATGTATCCGCAAGAGTTGAACCCACACCTGTAAATACCGCTTTAATAAGTCCCATAATAAATACTCCTTTCGTTTCAACCTATGTTGAAAACCTATATCATTTACTGACAAAAGGGGTTCCCAAAAGCCAGTAAAACTATTATAACATATTTTTAATCATTTTGCAAGCCATTTTTCCCAAATTTCAGGAACATATCCCACAGCAGCCTTTTTTCCGCATCTTACCACAGGTGTTTTTATCAGCTGCTGGTTTTCAAACAGCTTTTCTTCGCGGTCGCTTTCCATGAGATATTTCATCAACGTAAGGGTGTTTTTATCCTTGGCGTTTTCATTTATAAGATTGTCAATTCCGCCTACAGACTGCGCAACAGAGGTAAATTCTCCCCTGCTCATGCCCTTTTCTTTCATGTCTATGAATTGAACCTTTATATTGCGTTCCTTGAAGTATCGCTCCGCTTTTTTGGTATCAAAGCATTTCTTCACGCCGAAGATCTGTATATTCATTACATTTCTCCTCCCTCGGCAGGACGGCCCTCACGCTCAATTCTTTCAAAGCTGATACTTATAAGGTCAAGTCCATTCTGTGCAAAATAGAATCTCACGGCGGTAAAGTGGGAGAAGAAAGGAATCTCTTTTGTAAATGAAACGGGCTTTCCTCCCGTGCCGTTCCATGTGAACATTGCATTTGCTGTTCCCATAGTGAATATTGTAAGTGGTATCTGTGCAAGCTCGCTCTGCTCCGAAGAAGCTGTAACCGTAACTTTGTACCAGCCGGGCTTGTTTACTGTCAGTGCAAAGCTGAAATTCTTTCCCTTTTCGGATTTTACGCCGTTCAGGTCAAGAGTGAAGTTTTCGTCGATTTCATAGAATACAACAGGCTCATCTGAGGACATATCGTCATCGGGGCGGTTGATAATTTCAAGTGTATCACATTCGCCGATAAACCGTCTGAAAGCATTTGTTCCGAGAATAAATGAAAGTATATTCTTTGCATTGCGCTGTATTTCACAGCGTTTCAAATCGCCGTCAGCAAGGCTTTTCAGCGTATTGTCGTTATTCTTTCCGCCGTCAGGACATACCATATACAAGTCATTCTGAGCAATTGCCATTGCGGCAAAATCCTTTTTGTCGGGAGCGTTTCCACGTCGGTTTATATTTGCCCACCAGTCAGTCATTGTTATGCCGTCAAAGCCCCATTCATTTCGAAGGATCATTGTATTAAGGTCGTAATTTCCAGCAGTCCATACGCCGTTGAGCTTACCGTAAGTAGTCATAATACTGTCAGCATTACCCTGTTTTACGGCAATTTCAAAGCCTTTGAGATATATCTCACGCAGCGCCCTTTCAGAAGCAACCGTATCAATAAAATGGCGGTTCGTCTCCTGATTATTGCCGCAGAAATGCTTTATAGTGCCTGTAACTCCCGATGTGTGAAGTCCACGGAGTTCAGCCGCCGCAAGTATACCTGTAAGGTACGGGTCCTCTGAGAAGTACTCGAAATTTCTGCCGTTGAGGGGGTGACGGTGGATATTCATACCCGGTCCGAGAATACACTCAACCTTGTTGACTGACATTTCAAGTCCCATAAATTCAAAGAGGTTTTCAACGAGTTCTTTATTAAATGTTGAAGCAATCATCGTTCCGTTAGGCAGGCTGAATGCCTTAGTTCCGCAGTCAAGACGCATACCCGACGGTCCGTCAGCACAGCATACAGCCGGTATTCCATGTTTTGTAAGGCAGTCTGCAACTCCACCGAAAGCCGAGGCAGTGCCTGCTGTAACCTTCGGGCTTCCCATGCCCTCGCCGCGAATAATACAGGAAAGCGCCTCATCGGAAAACTGTGCAACAAATTCATTAAGGGTATTTTTTCCGTAATACACATCGGCAAGCATTATACCCTTGTCCCCTGTGTAAGCGATTTCATCAGGGAGCTGTGCCATACGTCGTGCAGGCTCATTAACCTCGCTCAGAGGAACAGGCTCAAATCCGATTTTCACGCCCTTTTCTGTGTGCAGAGGCTTCATTCGTTCAAATTCCTCAACAGGAGCAAGTGCCTGACGGCATTTTTCAACTACTGTCGTTTCTTCAACTTCTACAGTATGTCCGTAAATCTTTTCAGCCTTTTCCACATAGAAGCTGTAATTGCCCTTTTCGAGAACCCAGCAATTTTTATAGCCTGTAACTCCGCTGTCATCGTAAGAGGCAATATCGCTGAGCCATACGTCAATTGTCAACGTCTGTGATTCATTTGGAGCAAGAGTTTTAGTCTTTTCAAAGCCGCAGAGTACCTTTTTCGGCTGTCCAAGTCTGCCCTGCGTTTTCTGAACATAAAGCATTACAACTTCTTTTCCGCTGTAATCGCCTGTATTTGTGACTTTTACTTCATACCGCACACCTGTGCCATTTTCGTCTGTTTTGAATATAGTCTCAGCCTTTTCAGCCACAATTTCAAATGTGGTATAAGATAAGCCAAAACCAAAGGGATAACGTATTTTTTCGGGAGCAAAAGTTTCAAAATATCGATATCCCACGTATATATCCTCAACATATCTGTTGCTGTTCAAATCACCGAAGTAATTGTGGGAGGGGTAATCCTCGATTGAATAGGCTATGGTATCGGGCAGTTTGCCTGAGGGTGAAACCTTACCTGTCAGCACGTCGGCTGTACCGACACCGCCGACCATGCCGCCCTGCCACACATAAAGGAGGGAATCTACACCTGTTTTCTCAATAAAATCAATATCAATAAGTCCGCCCACGTTGAGAAGTACAACTACTTTTTCAAACTGAGCACGAACCTTTGTCAGCATATCCTTTTCAGCCTCAGTCAGCAGATACGAACCCTCTTCAATAGTGAAATCCTGCTCCTCCCCTGCTGTTCTGCCGATTATAACAATAGCTGTGCTACCCTTTCCAGCGGCATTTTTTACAATTTCATCATCAAGAGGCATTTCTTTTTGCGACCAAGGTTCGCCGCCCCAGCCTGTGCCTAAATCGTAGGGATTTTCACTGTCCCATTTTTTATAAATCTCCAGCAGTTCCTTGTTGAGTTTAACTCCCGCTTCAAGAAGTCCGTCGGTAATTCCCACAACTTTAGAAACGTTTACCATGCCGCCCGAACCAGTTCCGCTTTTGTAGTAGTGGAGCTGTATACGTCCGAAAACGGAAATAATCTCGTCCTTTTTCAGCGGCAAAGCGGAATTTTCATTTTTAAGCATAACAATGCCCTCAGCAACGGTTTCCGCAGCTGCTTCAAGGTATTTGTTCCAGTCAAGTATTTTTTTCATTTTACTTTCCTCTCCAAAAATATAATAATCTTATTATAACAAATTTCACAAAAGAAATCAAGAGTTTTTTTAAAATTTCGGCAATAAATAAATAATATACCGCAAAAAAATGACGGTCATTATCATAATGACCGTCGCAGAATCAGACTGTAATCTCTATTATATTATCTTCAATAGCTACAATACAGCTTTCATAATATCCGTCACCTGTTGTACGAGGACCGCTTATTACATTATATCCGTCGTTTTTCAACAGTTCTGTCAGCCTGTCAACCTCAGCTGCACTTCCAACACTAAAAGCTACATGAGCATAACCTGTTCTGTTCAGCTGTTTTTCACAATCCAACATTTCGGGTTTGTTCATCAGTTCAAGTCGTGCGCCACTCTCAAAAGTCAGAAAATATGAACGAAAATTTGTGGTTTTATTATGATAGCCACTATTTGCGGAAGCATTAAAGTATCTGACGAAGAAATCCCGTGCCGCCTCCAACTCGTTTACATACATTGCGATATGGTCTATAAACATAGTTTTTTCACCTCTTACTAAAGTTGATATTACAGACTGCCAAAGGCAGTCCCTACGATTATAAAACAGCGGTCACTCAAAGGAATGACCGCCGTAACATTATCTGAATATGCTGAAATATCCGATAACAAGTATACCGAGTATAATTCTGTACCAGCCGAACGCCTTGAAATCGTGCTTTTTAATGTAGTCCATAAGGAACTTGATAACGAATATAGACACAACAAATGCAGAAATCATACCAATTGCAAGTATTCCAATCTGCTCACCAGTAAATCCGCCGTCATATTTAAGAAGCTTCAAAAGACTTGCACCGAACATTACAGGAACTGCAAGGAAGAATGTGAATTCTGCCGCAACTGTTCTTGATACGCCTATCATAAGTGAACCAACTATTGTTGAGCCTGAACGTGATGTTCCCGGGAAAATTGCCGCTATAAGCTGAAATGCGCCGATTATAAGGGCTGTTTTATATGTAAGCTCGCTTATGCTGTTCACCTTTGCAGATGCATTCTTGTTGCGATTCTCGATAATGATAAAAGCTATACCGAATACTATAAGAGCAATGGCAATTACCCACGGATTATAGAATAATCTCTCAAAAACCTCATCAAAGAGAAGTCCGATAACTGCGGCTGGCAGACAAGCTACGATAACCTTGAACCACATCTGCATAATGTCCATTTTCACATAAGCTCCGAAGCCCTCTTTTTTCAGCGGCTGTGCATTATCCTTTTTGCCGAATGGAAACAGCTTTTTCCAAAAGATAATTACAACTGCCATAATCGCTCCAAGCTGTATCACAACGTTGAACATACTGAGGAAATCCTCGTTTATCTGCGGATTATCGCTGACTTTCAGCTTCAGAAACTCATCAACGAGTATCAGATGTCCCGTACTGCTGACAGGCAGCCATTCCGTAATTCCCTCGACTACGCCGAGGATAAAAGATTTTATAAATTCCCAAATCATAATATTGTTTCCTTTCCAGATTAATACCTAAAATTATACCATATTTTCATTTATATGTCAAATTCATTTTCATGATTCATTTGAAGCTTGAATTTTCGCTTTGATATAATAAGAACTCCCGATTTTTTCAGCTTTGCAATTTCCCTTTGCAATGCGCTGCGGTTTACGCAGAGATAGTCCGAAAGCACCGTTGTTGAAAAAGGTATCTGGGGAGTTTTTCCCTCTGCGGTCTTATCCTCAGTAATCTGCAAAAAGCTGATAAGCTTGCTTTCTATCGTCCGCTGACTGAGCACCTCCACACGCTCACTTAAAGATACTGCCTTTTCCGTCATAAGCTCCAGCATATTCTCCACCACTCTTGAATGACACAAACAGGCATTTTCACAGCGTTTCAGCAGTTCTGAACGGCGGACATAAAGTATTTCACAATCCTTTCCTGCCACGACCTCCACGTAATTCCGCTTGGATGAAGGATAAGTAAAATATTCGCCAAAAATCCCCTGTTCTCCGAGAGTTTCAATTATTGTGCGGATTCCATTAGCGTCATAGCGTACAACATCAGCACTACCTTTCAGAATTATGCCGATTTTATCTCCTTGCTTTGAATAGTCGCTTATACAGCTGCCAACTCTGAATTTCTTCACTTCCATGTTAAAGCATTTGAACATTCTGTGGCAGTCATAATCATCAACACCATTAAAAAGTATATTATGTTCAGGCAAAAAATTTCTCCTCCTTGTTGCAATTGCAACAGATTTTTTCTGAATACTATGATACAATATATTACAGAAAAGGTCAAGGGAAAATATTCCCGAAAGTGAAAATTTGTACACCGAGATAATACCATGGAATAATCTCTTGTATTTTTTGTTACATATAACATATTCAGGAGGTATATATTTATGAAAATCAATGTAATCGGAGGCAATATTCCTCAGCAGGAAATCGACGCTTATATCGACTACGGCAAAAATAAATATCCCGACAGAGTTATCAGGGAAATGACCGTATCTCTTGACGGCGATTACGCTAATCTTAAATTTGAATTCGCTGACGTTCCTTTTGACAGAGTTCGCCGAATCACAGGTTATCTTGTCGGCACTCTCGACCGTTTCAACAACGGCAAACGCGCTGAGGAACGCGACAGAATCAAGCACACAGTTTAAAACACGGTTAAAATGCTTAAACAAGCAAAAATATAAATTTAATTTTTGGAGGTCTTTATTATGGCTAAATATGTATGTTCAGTTTGCGGTTATGTTCACGAAGGCGACGCTGCTCCCGAGGTTTGTCCTCTCTGCGGTGTTCCTGCATCTGATTTTGTTGAGGAAAAGGCTGAGGAAGCTGCTGAGGCTGCTGTTTCCAAGTATGTTTGCCCCGTTTGCGGCTATGTACACGAGGGCACATCTGCTCCCGACAAGTGCCCACAGTGCGGCGTTCCCGGTGAGAAGTTCATCGAGAAAAAGGACGAGGGAAATCTCGTATTCGCTTGTGAGCATGAAGTAGGCGTTGCTAAGGCTGTAACAGACGAGGAAATCATCGAAGGTCTGAGAGCAAATTTCGCAGGAGAGTGCACAGAAGTTGGTATGTATCTTGCTATGGCTCGTGTTGCTCACAGAGAGGGTTATCCCGAAATCGGTCTTTACTGGGAAAAGGCTGCTTTTGAGGAGGCTGAGCACGCTGCTAAGTTTGCTGAGCTTCTCGGCGAGGTTGTATCTTCCTCCACAAAGGAAAACCTTGAAGCAAGAGTTGCCGCTGAACACGGCGCTACACAGGGCAAGCTTGACCTTGCTAAGAGAGCTAAGGAGCTTAATCTGGACGCTATTCACGATACAGTGCACGAAATGGCTAAGGATGAAGCAAGACACGGCAAGGCTTTTGAGGGACTTCTCAAGAGATACTTTGGCTAATTAAGAATTTAGAATGAAGAATTAAGAATTATCGGGTGTGGTTATTCTGGAAATAGCCGCACCCGATTTATTTTTTACTCTTTGCCCCAGAATCCGCCTTTGTGAAAATTTTCATTTCCGAGAGGTCTGGCAGTCAGTCTGAACATAACACAGCCGTCAGGACATACTATATCCTTTGTATAAGGACTGTCTCCGCCTATATTCATTAAATCGCCGCCGCTTCTGACAGCTTCCATAATAGGAAACATAATCATCATACATTTTGAGCAGATACCCTGTCCGTTTTTATTAACAGGACAGCCATAGGTACATACATATTTATCGCCTATTTCCTCTCCGTTGCGACAATAATGTTCAGTTTTATCACTATTAAGAAATCCCGTTACCTCAATAACAAATTCATATTCTTCATCATACCATTTCTTCATAATATGCCCCCATAGATAATATTAACATAATTATTATAGCACAACCTCTTGAACATTTCAATAAAAGTTTTATCAGCAAAACAACCAATTATCAGAATTGTTTTTTGTCGAAATTGACACCCTGCAAGCTATTTACTTTTACGCTTTTTTGTGTTAAAATAGTATGTAGTATACTATTGAAAGGAAAATTATAATGCCTATTACAGAATTACTTGAAAGAAACGCCGATTTATACGGCAATGATATTGCTCTTGTGGAGGTAAATCCCGAAATAACGGAGAATCGCCGTGTAACATGGAAAGAATATAACCTCATTGAGCCTGCTCCCGAAAGCCCATACCGCCGCGAAATCACATGGGCGGTTTTCAACGAAAAGGCTAACAGATTCGCAAATATGCTCCTTGAAAGAGGCGTACAGAAAGGCGATAAGGTGGGAATTCTCCTTATGAACTGCCTTGAATGGCTGCCTATTTACTTCGGAATCCTCAAAGCAGGCGCATTAGCTGTTCCGCTGAATTTCCGCTATACAGCCGACGAAATCAAATACTGCCTTGACCTTGCAGAAGTTGATATACTTATGTTTGGTCCAGAGTTTATCGGCAGAGTTGAGGAAATTGCAGGAGAAATCAGCAAAAACCGTCTCCTTTTCTACGTTGGCGAGGGCTGCCCCTCCTTTGCTGAACACTACGACAGCAATGTTGCAAACTGCTCCAGTACAGCTCCTGAAATTGCCATTACAGACGAGGACAACGCGGCTATATACTTCTCATCGGGCACTACAGGTTTCCCCAAGGCTATTCTCCACAATCACGAAAGCCTTGTACATTCTGCCCTTGTTGAGCAGAATCATCACAATCAGAGCCGCGAGGACGTTTTCCTCTGTATTCCCCCACTCTATCATACAGGTGCTAAAATGCACTGGTTCGGCAGTCTCCAATCAGGAAGCAAGGCTGTACTGCTTAAAGGCGTAAAACCAAAGTCAATTATTGAAACAGCTTCAAATGAGGGCTGTTCTATTGTGTGGCTTCTCGTTCCGTGGGCGCAGGATATTCTTGACGCTATCGACAGAGGCGAAATAAATCTTGATGACTACGACCTCACCCCATGGAGACTTATGCATATCGGCGCACAGCCTGTTCCTCCGTCGCTTATTGCACGTTGGAAAGAAAAATTCCCCAAGCACCAGTATGACACAAACTACGGTCTCAGCGAATCCATAGGCCCCGGCTGCGTACATCTGGGCGTTGAGAATATACATAAAGTTGGCGCGATTGGCAAGGCTGGCTTCGGCTGGGAAACAAAAATTGCCGATGAAAACGGCAACGCTGTTGAGCGTGGTCAGGTAGGCGAGCTTTACGTTAAAGGTCCCGGAGTTATGACATGCTATTATCGCGATGAAAAGGCCACAGCCGATACACTCAAGGACGGCTGGCTTCTCACAGGCGATATGGCACAGGAGGACGAGGACGGCTTTATCTTCCTCGTTGACCGTAAAAAAGACGTTATTATCAGCGGCGGTGAAAATCTCTATCCCGTACAGATTGAAGATTTCCTCCGTTCACATCCTGCTGTAAAGGATGTTGCAGTTATCGGACTTCCTGACAAACGTTTAGGCGAAATTGCAGCAGCTATTATCTCCGTAAAGGACGGCATGACCTGCACAGAGGAGGACATCAACGCATTCAGCCAGAAAATGCCCAGATATAAGCGTCCTCATAAGATTATTTTTGCCGATGTTCCGAGAAATCCCACAGGCAAAATTGAAAAGCCGAAGCTTCGTGAAATTTACTGTGGAGAAAGCCTTGTTGCTTCACAGATAAAGAATTAATGTGACATCCCATTAGGCTGGGTTTCCAAAGGGCACTGCCCTTTGGCAGAGTCAAGAGACAGAGTCTCTTGCAGGGTGTGGGACTGGTCCCACGCAGAGCAAAGCTCTGCGATGCCTTTAAGCGCTCTGCAAGGGGTGAATTTCGAAACAGTCCTGTGGGACTGTTTCGAAAGAGGGGACGCTCTGCAAGAGAGAGCGTCCCCTTTAAATTTATACAGGAAACCAATACAAAAAACGAAAGGTTATTATGGATATACTTTTAACTATTCTTGCGGTAATCAATATCGCACTTCTGTTTTTTGCCATTATGATTCTGATGAAAATTGCAAAAACAAGAGGAACAGGAAAAAAGGAATTTTCCGAAATACAGAAAAAAGTCGATATACTGGGAAAAACTGCCGAAACGCAGAACAGGCTTATGCTGGAACAGCTGGTACGCATGAATGAATCCCTTGTATATCAGGTCAACAATTTAGGCGGAGAATTACGCCGTTCCAACGAGGCACAGCAGAAAAAGGCTGTTGAAGCTCTTGAAAAAATTGAAGCGGATATGAAAACTCTCGACCGTGATAATCGCGAAAGCCTCGAAAAGATTATGACTTCCAACACCGAAAGCATGGAAAAGCTCCGCCGCGAAAACAGCGAGAGCCTCGACAAGATAAATAATACCGTAAGCGAAAAGCTTCAAAAAACTCTCAACGACCGCATTTCCCAGTCGTTTGAAACCGTAAACAAGCGACTTTCAGAAGTATATGCAGGACTTGGAGAAATGAAAGCCGTAGCGTCGGGAGTATCGGATTTAAAAAAAGTCCTCTCCAACGTTAAAACCCGCGGAATCATGGGAGAAATCCAGCTTGGAGCGATACTTGCAGAAATTCTCGCTCCCGAACAGTATGGCGAGCAGATTGCAGTTATCCCAAATTCATCGGAGCGTGTGGATTTCGCTGTAAAACTCCCCGGCAAAGACGAAGACTGCGTATATCTGCCCATAGATTCAAAATTCCCTGGAGATACCTACGCAAGACTTGCCGCCGCATACGAAAAGGGCGATTCCACAGAACTGAAAATTGCCCGTTCCGCCCTTGAAGCAGAGATAAAACGCTGTGCAAAGAGCATCCGCACAAAATACGTAAAACCGCCGTATACAACAGATTTTGCAATTCTCTTCCTGCCCTTTGAAAGCCTTTATGCCGAGGTTGTAAATATGGGGCTGGTGGAAATTCTACAGCGCGATTTCCGCATTAACATTGCGGGACCGTCTACAATGGCGGCTATGCTGAACAGTCTGCAAATGGGATTCCGCACCCTTGCCATTCAGAAAAAAAGCGGCGAGGTGTGGAAAATTCTTGAAGAAGCCAAGTCAGAATTTGCCAACTTTGAAACTGTTCTGGAATCCGCAAGAAACAGGCTCAGAATGGCTGACAAAGACCTTGAAGCACTTATCGGCACAAGAACAAACGCTATTAACCGCACTTTGAAAAATGTGGGATTAGACTTAAAAAACAACGACAAATAACAAAAATCCCCGTCATCACGACGGGGATTTAAAATTATTCGTTATCTTTCTTTCTGAGAGCAATTGCGCCTGTTACTGCGGAGAGTGCAAGTACACCTGCAATCATGCCAACGCCGCTGTCCCCTGTCTTAGGAGAATCAGAAGCCTTAGCTGTAGTTGCAGCTTTCTTTGTTGTAGCCTTTTTGGATGCAGTAGTTGCTTTCTTAGTTGTTGCTGCGTCTGTAGCTGTAACAGTTGTTGCAGTTGTTGTTACTGCTGAATCTGCAATTGTAGTCTGAGTAGAAACGTCAGCGTCAAGTGCTACAAATGTTGCATTATTTGATGTTGCAAAAGTTTCAGCCGCTGTACCCTTATAGCCCTTAATTGTTACCTTTGCAGTTGATTCGCCAAGTAAATCATCAGCAATTGTCTTGATGTTCTTACCAAATACCATTGTTAAATTTTCAGCCATTGTACTGCCGATAGCCAGTGACTTTACTTCTGTAACATTATCAGAGAAATTTAATGTATCAACCTTAACTGATGATGCAACTGTAAGAAGTCCAGCAAGAACGGCATTTTGTTCATCTGTAAGCTCAGTATTGGAAATATCAATTGTCTGAATAACAGAACCATCGAAGTTAATTGTACTGCCTTTAAGCTCAGCTGTCATGCCTGTTGCTGAATCTTTTACAGTAACTTCCTTAGTTTCTGTATTTACAGTGATTTCAGCTGTACCGAATTTTCCGCTGATTACAGGTGAAACAACAGGTGTTGTAGGAACAACTGTAGTAACTGACGCAATATCCTCTGTAGAAGCTGTAGTAGTAATAACTGCCTCTGTTGTAACGATATCAGTTGTTACGAGCTCTGATGCAGCAGGAACATCTGTAGTTACTGCATTACTCTCAGCAAAAGCAGTTACAGCTGTTGCTGTTGATGAAATAGCAAGAGCCATAGCCCAAGCTGTAATTTTTCTGAATGACTTCATAATTATGACCTCCTGATTGTGTTAAATGTAAATTGACATATGATATATACATATCGTATATGATATTATTATAACACATATATCCAGAAAGTCAATAGTTTTTTCAAAAATTCACAAAACTTTCATTTTTATCCAAGCAAAAATGCGGCACAAAATTATGTCCAAGAGGGCGTTTTACCTGTTGATACAGCTGAATAATACGCAAGGATTTTGGAAGCATCAGAAGCGTCAATAACCCCGTCAATATTAACATCTGCGGATTCTGCCTGCACATCTGTAAATGTCAGAGTTTCACCTGTCTGCACCTTTGCATATTCAGCAAGTACCAGTGAAGCGTCGGAGGAATCAACTGTTCCGTCAGTATTTACATCTCCTTTATTATCCGTTGATGATGTTTCGTCAAGGGCAATAAAAGGATAATTATTATCAGCTGCGTATGTTTCTGCGGCTGTGCCCTTATAGCCGTAAACTGTTATTTCCATATCAGGAGAATTTATAAGGTCAGGGGTGATTGATTGAATGTTTTCGCCGAATTGTAAAGCAATTTTACTGAATGTGGAATCACCATCAATAATACCTTCATTTATTTCAATAACATTATCTGTAAAAACAATTTTATCAACCTGAACTGTAGCGAGTATCGCAAAGGCAGTCAATATAAACCCAAAATCTTCTTCAGTAGCCTGATAATCAGACTCTTCTTCCATAGATTCAATTATTGTTCCGTCAAAATACATTGAATTATCCTTAATTTCCATAGATATATTTGATTCAATATCTTTGAATTTCACTTCATTCTTTTCAATATTTATAGTAATTTCCAATGATCCCATGGTTCTTGTAAGTATCTGTGATTCCTGTTCTTCACCCTCAGCAACAATATTAACTGTTGAGACGTTCACATCTACATTGTCTGCATAGGCTGTCATGCCTGTGGATGCTGTGGAAATCACAAGAGCCATTGCCACTGCTGTAATTTTTTTGATTGTTTTCATAATTTAATCTCCTTTTTAATATTTATTAGTCCCACGAGGGAGCTTTCCCAGTTGATACCGCCGAATAATACGCAAGAATCTTTGAAGCGTCGGAAGCGTCAATAACCCCGTCGTTATTTACATCGGCTAAACTTTTCTGAATTCTTGAAAATGTTGAATTACCGCCTGTCTGAACTGCGGAGTATTCCGCAAGAACAACTGATGCGTCAGAGGCATCAACAGCACCGCTGGAATTTATATCTCCTTTACTAGTTGTAGGAAATTCAGTTGGAAATTGACTAATCATACCGCCAAGTGGGGTTTCGACTTCAATCTTGTGTTCAAATACTTCTAAAATGCCGTTTTCAATTCCGTACTGTTCAGCGGCTGAACCTGGAACAAAATCATATTCTTTGAGATTATCAGCATTAAGTGTATATTGATAATAACCCACATAACTTCCTTTATTTACCTCATGGAATTCACATGAATAACAGAAAGCATATTCACCGATGCTTGTAACACTATCGGGAATTACAATTTTTTCAAGAGCAAGAGCATTTATAGCTGCTTCTTTTTCAATTGTTGTAACTCCCTCGCCGATTGTCAGAACTTTAAGGTTCGTACATTTATCAAAGGTGCGTTGGTAAATTGTTTTTATTGCTCCCGGAACGTAAATTTCTTCAAGACTTTCACAGCTTTCAAAAGCACCCCATCCTAATTTTTCGATGTTATTGATATTTATAGATTTCAGACTTGAGCAGCCTATAAACGCACGACCACCGATTTCCTTGAGATTTTTGGGAATATTGATTTTTTCCAGCTTTGCACAATGAGCAATTGAACAGGCACCGATTTTCCTTATAGTTTCAGGTAAAATGATTTCCTTTTTCTGGTCAGGTGGCTTTGTGCTTCCTTGTAATGCATTATCCCCCAGTTCAACTACCGTTCTTCCGTTTATCTGTGAGGGAACTGTTACTACTTCATCATCACCGTCATATTGTCTGATTACCACAGTTCCGTCGCTGAAAATGGAATACCACCAATCCCCGTATTGATAAAATGCAAGGTCTGAATACTGATAAGATGCAGTTGAAGTCATAGCCGTATCCGCCATTTTATCCTGTGAAATCGGCATATTTGCAATGCTTCCCATAGTTACCATAGCTGTAACAACAACCGCCATTTTCTTTAATTTATTCAACAAAATCAATCCTTTCGTTTATTTTCATTATTATACACTAAAATTCAGCCCTTGTCAATATTGCTCTCCCAACTAACTCTTGAATTTTCTACGTCAGAATACCTTGCAATACGACAGTATACCTGCGGTATTCTTCCTTGCCTTTTGCTCCCCAAGCTTCATATAATTCTTCAAGAGTTAATTGGTAGAGCAATAAAAAAATATCATAAAATTCGCTTTACAAATCAGAAAAAATGATGTATAATTAAGAAGTAAAAAAATTCATGGAGGAATTAATTATGTCAATGTATATTACTTGTTTAGACCTTGAGGGCGTACTCGTACCTGAAATATGGATAGCTTTTGCCGAAGCAACAGGCATTCCCGAGCTAAAAAAGACTACCCGTGACGAGCCTGATTACGATAAGCTTATGAATTACCGTATTGGTATATTAAAAGAGCACGGTCTCGGTCTTAAGGAGATTCAGGAAACTATCGCAAAAATTGATCCCATGCCAGGCGCTAAGGAGTTCCTCGACGAGCTTCGTTCAATCTGCCAGACAATTATTATCAGTGATACTTTCACACAGTTTGCCGCACCCCTTATGGCAAAGCTCGGACAGCCCACAATCTTCTGCAACACACTTGAAGTAGCTGAAAACGGCGAAATCACAGGCTTTAAGATGAGATGTGAAAAATCAAAGCTTACAACAGTAAAGGCACTTCAGTCTATCGGATATGAGACTATTGCCAGCGGTGACAGCTTCAACGACCTCGGCATGATTCAGGCAAGCAAGGCAGGCTTCCTTTTCAGAAGCACAGAGCAGATTAAAAAGGATTATCCTCAGTTCCCTGCTTTTGAGACTTATGATGAGCTTCTTGCAGCAATTAAAGAGGCAATTAAGGATTAATTATAGACAAAAACGCACGGATTCCACTCCGTGCGTTTTTTAATAGCTATTTTGTGCAGAGCTGCCTTTAGCAATCCGCAACCTTTTAAATAATCAGAAGTTATAACAGGTTGCAGAAAAAAATATAACAGTAAATTCTGTGATACATCTACAATTTTCATTGTTGATAATTAGGTAAAACAGAGAAAATAAAAATTATTTTTCATTTTGCAACGTTTTTCCGTTGCAAAACGCCTCATTTTTGCCCTATTATGGAGGGGGTTTTAAAAAATCACAGATTTCTCTCCATGGAATTTTTATTGAGGTTCTCTATTAATCAAGCAATCCCATATCCCTTTTCTTTTCAAGAATACGGATAACGCTTTCGTCTATTCGCTCCTCTGTCAGTTCTCCTGATTCTATTGCCGCTTCAACTCCGTCAATTGCCACCCTTAAATCATTAGGCATAAGGATTATGTCAACTCCCGCTTTAATAGACATTATCGCCGCTTCGTCGCTTGTATAAGTACTTGTTATTGCGCCCATTGCATGAGAATCGGAAATAATTATTCCCTCAAAATTCATTTTCTCTCTCAGCCAATCAGTAACAACAACAGGCGATAAATCCGCAGGAAGATTGTCTCCGGCAGCAGAAACAATCTGATGTCCAACCATTACAAAATCAGCCCCTGCCTCAATTCCTCCTTTAAAAGCAGGAAATTCAGCAATTTCAAGCTGTTCAAGAGTTCTGTCAATTTCTACGGTAGTATAATGTGTATTTCCTGTACCTGCGCCAAGTCCCGGGAAATGTTTCAGAGTTGCGGCAATTTTGTGGGATTTCAGACCTTGTATCATAGCTGTGCACATATCTGAAACAACAATGGGGTCACTGCTGAAAATTCTGTTTCCAAGCTCGTTTGTTTCGCTGATGTTCACATCAGCAACAGGAGCAAAATTCACGTTGAATCCATAATCCGCAAGATATTCGCCAATTGTCCGCCCTGCCTCATATGTTGCGTTGTAATCGTTGAGCTTTCCGTATTCGCTCATATTGTCTACCGGAGTTTTCCACAGCATTTTCTGTACTCGTGTTACAGAACCGCCCTCCTCGTCAACAGCCTGAAACAGACCAATACCGTTATTGTACTCGTCTGCCATTTCCTGAGACTGACTGAGCAAATCCCGAAGCTGCTGGTCGTAGGTAATGTTAGCCTCAAAATATATAAATCCGCCTATGGGATATTCAGCATAGCAGTTTCTGTACCAATCGTCTACATATGTAAGAGTATCATAATAATATGTTGTCTTTTCGGGAACTGCCATGAACATCTGACATATCTTTTCATGCAGGCTCATATTCCTGAGTTTCCGCTCAACTTTCGGCGAAATATTGCTGTCACTCTCAGTTGCTTTCTCTGTTGCAGGCTCAGT
The DNA here is from genome assembly GCA_017521805.1 of Ruminococcus sp. Taxonomy (GTDB): domain Bacteria; phylum Bacillota; class Clostridia; order Oscillospirales; family Ruminococcaceae; genus Ruminococcus. Next base: position 33,231 of record JAFXDK010000083.1, read on the forward strand.
TGTCTCCGCTTCTGTGGCAGGTTCGGTATCAGTAATTTCAGCCGCAGGAACGCTTACAGGCGAAAGCTCCACATGCGTTTCCTCCTTGCATCCGCTTAACATCAAAGATAAAAGCAATACAGGCAAAAGTATTTTTTTCAACGTATTTCCCCCATTTCGTTCAACATCATTTACCCTTTTGAAGTTCTCTTTTTATTCTGTCGTCTTATATAGCGGAAAGCCTCCTTTTCCCCTTTTTCAGCAAGAAGCCGCAAAAGAAATTCAAGCTTTTTCGCTGTATCTGAATCAATAAATCTTGTACCATTTCCTTTGAGAAAATACTCAAGAGGACAGCTGTCGTTATAGTCTTTCTTTTTATATGTTTTCGATGCGGCAACCCTGTCGCAGAACATCTCGTAGATATACTCATCAGGCATACGCACAGGCATTATTTTTCCTGTTTTCATGGAATAATCTGTCCAGTACTCAAAATGGTGACGATTTCTTCCCTTGTGATGAAGCCACGCTTTTGAATAGCCGCTGACTTCCCTTTCACGCTCATTTGGACTTCTCATACCCTGATAGTATTTCACTCCTGATAAAAATTCTGTAGGTGAAAATTTTGATAAATCGTGAAGAAGCCCCCGTTTGATAATACCTGCCTTGAAGCAGTGTATCATAACCATATGTCTATGACACATAACTGTGCCGAGATGTCCGAAAAAGTTTTGAATAAGCAAAATATCAGGCTCCCTATCTTATATCAAGAACGCTCTCTTTTTCAATCAGTCTTCCGCTGATTATGCGTCTTCCCTCGGAATATTCAGGATTTTCCAGTTTTTTCAGCATAAGGTTAACGGATACACCCGCCATTTTCACAAGGTCAACTTCCACTGTTGTAATAGCAGGAATACATATATTTGAAACTGTATAATTGTCGTATCCCACAACAGAAATATCCTCGGGAACGCGCACTCCCTTTGATTTAAGGGCGGATATTACTCTGAATGCTGTTTCGTCGCTGTTGCAGACAAAAGCTGTAGGCATCTCATTCGGAAAATCGATATGGTCAAAGAGGATTCCCATTTCGTCACGGTCCTCAAGAAGCCATTCTTTTCTGGATTCAAGCCCGTTTTCCATAAGGCATTTTCTGTAACCAAGATAGCGGTCATTGATACTGCTTGTAGTATTGAGAGAACCTACAAAACCAATGTTTTTATGACCTCTTTCAACAAGGTAATCAGTAAGCATATATCCCCCGTGGTAGCTGTCGGAGTTTACGGAATCCACAGTACAGCGATTTACATAAAAATCAACGAAAAGCAGCGGAATCTCTATCTTGCTCAGTTCCATTGCATATTCACGGCTCAACTGACCAATAACAATCGCGCCGTCAACACGCGCCTCTGTTACAGTAGGAGGCAGAATCAGCTTTTTCTCGTTTTCTCTTGTGATACACTCATACACCATAAGTACATTTGCAGCTGAAAGCTTATTGGAAATATTTGCAGTGAGCTCCCAGTAGAATGTACCCATAGAGCCTACAAAACGCTCAGAAGTAAGAATTGCAACGCTTTTTCCGATTTTTGGAAGCTCAGATTTTTTCTTTGCTCCTGTATTTGAAGGCTTATAACCCATTTCCTCAGCAGTTTCGCAAATCTGCTTTCTTACCTGCTCGCTTACGCCGTCCCTGCCTGCGAGAGCGTTTGAAACAGTTACAACGCTAACTCCCAGTTTTTCGGCGATATCAAGCATACGAACACCATTTTTCATACACAACACCCTTTGAATTTTATTTTCTGCCAATTTTCATCGACATATTTTCTTATCGCTCATAAATTCCATTAAATTATACCATATTTTAAGTAAAAAATAAAGTGTTTTTCAAATTTTTGTTTATTTCGATAATTTCAACATTATATTGAGGATATATTATACAAAATAACTACAATGCCGCATATATCCGCAAAACAGATATACACGGCACCATTAACTTTATAAACCATCAATGAAGTTTTGTCGATTAATTAGTTTTTGCTTTAGGCAGATATGGATAAAGCTCCTCGTATTCCTCCGATATGGTTTCGGGAGAATTGTTTGCCGGTATAAGTCCTGTCATATCTCCCCATGAAGCCGCAGGGCATACATATTCAATATCATTTGAATCAGGTTCTGTTATAGGAAAACTCATAATTCTAAACATCCTTTCTTTAACAAGCATGTTAAAGGCAACACCGTTTTTTCATCTTTCGCACAAGCTCTGTGCGGTATTGCCTAAATTTGTTTACAATGATAGTATTTGTACATATCAACAGATAATACATCATTCTGACCGAAATTTATATATTAAATGAATTTAATATATATAAATTAGCAATAAATGGAAATATGATTTTTACAGTTGTAAGATATGTTTCTGCTGAGTTTTTACCAATATATCGCGTTTTTTCTGCATTTTCCACCATATTATGTATTTTTATGTAATTTTTTCTATCACTTGACATATTCATTTTATGATGATATAATATAAACAGGCATTATTTTTTGTTGAAATATATGCATTTTTTTCAAAGTCGTATACCCTTTGGAGGAAAAACGCCGAATTATAATTGACGGATAAGAAATAAATGCAGAATCTGCAGCGTATTAAGCCCTCTCATCTCAGCTTATACGTCTGACATTGTGGATTCTACATAAGAAGGAGAATTATAATGAAAAAGAAGCTTGCTGAATTCAGCGTCAGAAAAGTTCTTTTAGCCCTCGCTGACGCATTTATTGTGGTTTTCTCTGCCCTTGCATCAAATTACATAATTTCTTTTTTTGACGAGCCTCTTTCGTCAAAAAGTATGCTTGTTCCCATAATCACGGGTACGATTTGCTGCTTTGTTTTCCTTTTTGCTCTGGGTGCATACAGCAAAATGTGGAGATATGCTAAAAAACACGATTACTTATGCTGCATCGGCGGCACGACACTGGGTATACTTGCTGCCTGCGGTTTCCACTATCTTTCTACAGGAGATTATCTGAAGCTTAATTTCGTTATATGCCACTGTATTATGGCTATATGCGGCATTTGCCTTTTCCGCATGCTTTTCCGCACTGCTTTTATCGGTATTCAGCCAAAAGCAAAAAAGGACGAAAACTGCCCCCGTACTATGATAGTCGGCGGTGGACGTGCCTGCAGAATGATTCTTGATGAAATCAATAATTCCCTTGAACGCCCTTATGAAGCTGATAATCCTGCACTTAACTATAAGCCTGTTTGTATTATTGACGATGACAAAGCAAAAATCGGCACATCAATTAATGGTGTGAAAATCGTGGGCAATACAAGTGAAATAATAAAATTTGCCAAGGAAATGGATATTGAACTAATTTTATTGGCAATTCCCTCCAGCATTGGCGATGAGCGTCAGCGAATTGTTGACCTCTGCACCGAAGCCAAAAGCAAGTTGAATGTTAAAGTTCGCATACTCCCATTTATAGGAAATCTTATTTTTGACGACGGTATGACACTGCTCAAACAGATTCACGATATCAAAACAGAAGCCTTGCTTGGCAGACCTCCCATTGAATTTGATACTACTGAAATCCGCAATTTCATTAACGGAAAAGTCTGCATGGTAACAGGCGGCGGCGGTTCTATCGGTTCGGAGCTTGTACGTCAGATTTCTAAATATACTCCTAAAACTGTAATTATTGTCGATATCTACGAAAACAACGCCTACGATATCCAGCAGGAGCTTCGTATGGAATACGGCAGTGAGCTGAATCTTATTGTGCAGATTGCTTCAGTACGCGATTACAACCGCATGAATCAGATTTATTTCAAATATAAGCCGCAGGTTGTTTTCCATGCTGCTGCTCACAAGCACGTTCCGCTTATGGAATCCTCACCTATGGAAGCTATCAAAAATAATATTATCGGAACTTTCAACACTGCTTCTCTCGCACAATTCCATAATGTTGAAAAGTTCGTTATGATTTCCACCGATAAGGCTGTAAATCCTACAAACGTTATGGGTGCTTCAAAACGCTGCTGTGAAATGATTGTCCAATATCTTTCACAGGATAAGAACAGCAGAACAGAATTTGTTACTACCCGTTTCGGAAATGTACTTGGCTCAAACGGCTCTGTAATTCCTCTTTTCAAGCGTCAGATTGAACAGGGAAAGCCTGTTACTGTTACAGACCGAGAAATAATCAGATACTTCATGACTATACCCGAAGCTGTCAGCCTTGTAATGCAGGCAGCTGCAATCGCAAAAGGAGGAGAGATTTTCATTCTTGATATGGGAAAACCTGTAAAAATTGTTACTCTTGCCGAAAATCTTATACGTCTTTATGGTAAGATTCCCTATGCAGAAGTTCCCATTGAGTTTATCGGTCTGCGTCCCGGTGAGAAAATCGAGGAGGAATTACTTACAAAAGAAGAAGGTCTCCGGAAAACTAAAAATGAGCTTATCTTTATCGGTAAACAGATTGAAATTGATGAAGATACATTCCCTGAACGTCTGAGAACTCTTCGTGACGCAGCGGAAGAAAATGACAACGCAATCGCGGTAAAGGCGCTTCATGATATGGTGCCTACTTTCACTACACCAGAAGAATTTAATAGTAAAGTTACAAAAAAAAATAACGAAAAAATACACTTAGCCTAAATAATATATAACATATTTTCAGAAGAGTCAACAAACCCGTTTATATAAGGTCTTTGCTGACTTTTTCTGTTATGGTCACCTCTAAAACTTTCCCCATGGCAGTATTTTTATAAATCCTGCTCGTGTTCCGGTTTCAGAGATGCCCTTACATAATTAATGGAATCTTTAAAAATTAGACGAGAAAAAAAGAGTCTGCGATAATATGAAGATTCCGGATATAGAATGTGTAATTGGGATAATTAATTATGAGCTTTTGGCTCAACTTGGAGGAACTATGAGAACATTAAAAAACACTTTCGGATTTCTGCTTTGCTTATCAATAGCAAGCCTTTCATCCACACCGTTCAATGCCTGCGCTGTACCGCAAATATCCGATGAATCCTTACTTCTATCGGATACTGACTTCAGCAGAAGCACACGCTTTGGAACATACTGCCATTACGAACAGAATAATTCCGACTCAGCATCTACCGGATATCGTAAAGTTATTTATGATGTTTACGCTAAATATGATACCGACACATTCGATAAGAGAGACTACATGAAAATTATATCTCCTTCATCAGGAATTATCAAATCTGTAAAAGGCAGAAAAAATAATTCTGACGGTTCATATATCTCGGCTGAAGTAATCGGTTTCGAACCTGCTCAGGTGGATTTTTTTCAGTTTGCTTTTCCTGTGAACGGAGTATACAGCTGTGATATCACTTCATCAACAGATACAACTGCAACTGTTGAAATTGAAATCACAAATGCTATTGGTTATTCCAATTCATCAGACAAATCTGCTCCTGAACTTAACATAACAATCCCCAGTCTTTCTGAATACAAACCAGGAAAAAAAATAAATGTAAATATTGAAGCAAACGAGCTTTGTAAACTTGAAGTTGCCGGAAAAACCTACTCTTCATGTACAGGCGTTGACTTTACCCTTTCCGCTGACGGAATATATACCGTAAAGGCAACAGATAAAAACGGTAATTTTGTAACAAAAGATTTCACTATTGATCTGATAAGCCGTTCTACAACAACCACAACGAAAAAAACAACTACTGCCACAACTACAAAAATTGTTCCAACTCTTTCAGGTGACGCCAATATGGACGGTAAGATTACTATTGCCGATTCCACTGCTATTCTCCAGTCACTTGGAAATCCTGACAAATACGGACTTTCAGCAAACGGTTATGCAAATGCAGACTGCTATAAACAAGGAGGCGGCGTTACTGCCAACGATGCCCTTGCAATTCAGATGTACGACGCTAAAGCTATTACATCGCTGCCTGTCTCAAATTTTTAAGATATCATAAATATGTTTGATTCAAGATAATATATTGTCAAAAAGTCAACAAAAGCAACCTTTATGGCGGTTTTTGTTGACTTTTTTTGTGAAATGTGATATAATTGCTTTATAAAAACATTTGGGGTATTAATTTTTGAGCTAATTTTGCTCTGATGGAGGAATTATGAACATTTTTAAAAAAATGCTTAGTTTTTTACTTTGCGGCACTTTAACCGTATCGGCTTCAATCTGTACTACAGCTAACGCTGCACCAAATTTATCTGTTTCAGATGCAGTATCCTCTCTTGTTGATAACAATAAGACCGGCTATTATACGTCTAGCAGATGTATTTTTGATACAACAATATCCAATTCCGGTGCTATAGAGGCTGTCTATGATATTTATGGCAAAGTCGATACAGTTAAAGCAAATCCTAATAATTTCAATGCTATAGACACAGTTCTTAACGAATCAATAACAAAAATAACAGCAAGAATGAAAAAGGATAACGGCGCATATGTCTATGCACGCGTATTAAGCTTTGAATCCGGTCAGGTTGGTCATGCGAGGCTGGCTTTCCCGGTAAATGGTAAATATGAAGTTGTTGTGTATGCATCTACAGGAACAAATGTCGAATTTGAAGTCAACGTAACCAAAGCAAGCGGCTACGGAAGTACAAATGACAAAACACCCCCTGAGCTGAATATTACAGTTCCGGACAAGTCCAAGTATGTGCCGGGAAAAAAGATTACTATAGAAGTTTCCACAAATGAAATATGCGATATATCTGTGGGAGGACTATTTTTTTCCCAATGTAATTATGCCACTTTTACTGTAAGCAAGAACGGACTTTATAAAGTAACCGCTACAGATATGAACGACAATCCAACAACAAAAACCTTTACAATTGATTATATAAGTTCTGATCAGAATTCTGGCACAACATCGAAACCTGTAACTACAACCACCACACAAAAGCCAACAACCACAACATCTACTACAACGCGAACAACAACAACTACTACTACTACTACCACCACTGAACCTACAAAAACCACAACGACAACAACGACAACTACTACCACGACAACAGAACCTGTTATAACAACTACAACTACTACCCAAACACCAACATGGTATATTTCTGTAAATCCTCCGACTAAGACTAAATATGTCGTTGGGGAATCCCTTGATTTGTCGGGAGGCTCCGCTTCAATTTATTCTGATACAGACGAGTACAAGGTTTATAATGAACCGCTTACAAGCAGCTCATTTACAATTGATTCATCAAGATTCAATCCTTACAAAGCAGGCGGTTATCTCATTTATGTTTACGATTCAAGTAACAGTTCGATTTATTCATATTTCTATGTAACAATTGAGGATGCGCCAACAACTACAACAACGACTTTAACCACTACAACAACTACAGAACCCACCACGACCACAACAACTACTTCAACAACAACAACAACAACTACTACATCGACTACTACAAATGCAACGACCACTGCTCCGCCAATAACTACCACAACTCCCACTGAAAAATATGCAATTATTCTTCCCGATGAATCTGAGCTGTATGTGGGTAACACCATAAAGCTTGACTATATTTACCCACAGGGTGAGAATTTCCAGATATACTGGGTTCAGCCAAGTGACTATAACAAAATAAGCTGTCAGAATACACAGGATATATACCTTAAAGAAACAGGGTCTGTTACCCTGACGGCTCACTGCTCAAATAATATCAGTATTACTGTTTCTTTTGAAATCAGGGATAAAATGTCTTCTCCGACAACGACAACGATCACCACCACAACGACGACAACAACGACGACAACAAAAACCACAACTACTACTACGACTACTACCACAGCACCCGCTACAACTGTTCCCACAACTACAACTCCCCCTGTTACTGAGCCGCCTTATACTCGCGGTGATGTGAACGATGACGGCTCTGTTGACGCTTCCGACGCTTCACTTGTACTTGCAGAATATGCAAAGGTGCAGACGGGAGGAAATCCCACATTTACAGAATCCCAGACAAATGCGGCTGATGTAAACAAGGACGATGTCATTGACGCTTCCGACGCTTCAAAGATTCTCGCCTACTATGCAGCAATTTCTACAGGTAAGGAGCCTACTTGGGATTAATTAAATAATAATCAATGCGGCGGAGTTTTCTGCCGCATTTTTTGTATGCTGATAATATTTCTAACTTCTACCCCCTCATCTCTAACAGTTTTTGGTTATATTATTAATCAATTTAATATTTGTTTACCTTCTAACTATTGACACACTTGCAGAAATATGTTAGAATTATTAAAGGTAGTCTTTGTAAAAATATACTTGATATATTATCATCACAATATTTCTTACAAAATTTAAAATGCCAACGCCATTATTTGGGGATTTAAGGATTATTTAATATTTTATGTGATACAATAAAATCACAACATTGCTCAGCCATTCATACCTTGCAAAACAACGAAAGGAAATTATTTCCGCCGTAAAATCCAAGGATTAGTTGACAGAACAATAGGAACTCGTTAAAATAATTAAATGTAGCCTTTGCGAAAATATACTCAGTATATACTTACTTTAAGACTGCTGTATATTTATGGGAACAAAAGGTTCCCAATTGGAGGTAAATTATGAAAAACAATTTAAACATCAAACCAATCAGCAAATTCATTGCATTTGTGACAGCTTTTACAAGCATTGCCGCATCATCAGGCTTAACTGCATTTGCAGCTGAAGAAGCCGCACCGGCATATACCGAAAAGGAACTCGCTGCACTTGTCAATTCAATTGAAAATGTAGAGGCAATTGATTGTCGTTATTACAGCGATATGCCTAATGTTCCATATATGAAGTTATCAGAATACTACACTCTCTGGACAGGTCAGGAACTGGCAATTGCAAATAAAAATGACGGCATTTACGAGGTTACTGTTCCCGCAGGTGTAAAGGGTACATATGACGTTGAAAATGACGTTGTGAATACAGATGATGCAAATTACTTCTTTATGCCCGAAAATCAAATAAGTGAAGAAGACCCATATGCAAACCTATATATAAGAGTTGCCGAAGGGGAAGATGCTGAAACTGAAACAACTGCAATTGAACTTGATTTTGGCAAATACGATATCGACCTTATCGGCGACGGTGAAGAACTTTGGGTTCCCATTCCTACTCTCTGCGATATCTATACCACAAATTTAACAGCTCCTTTCTTTATGGAAGATACTCTCATTTTTGGCGGATTTGTTCTGTCTGATTTTTCTCTTATTACTCTTTCCATGACACCTGAACATGCAACAGGGTTGCTTAATCAGTATGCAAACGGCAGAAGTGCTGATTTAGCTGAATACAACTACAACGAG
>JAFXDK010000084.1 GCA_017521805.1 Ruminococcus sp.
TTCGTCGTTCCAAGTGAAGATGTCGTTATCAATATCGCTGAAAGCAGAATCGTCACTGTCATCGTTCTGTGGAACGAAATACGGACTTATTACAGGCATTTGCATATCAAGCACCGCCCGAATAATCATATTCTTCACAGGATTGAACACCTTGTTGTCGGCAATTGACGGAAGCTCCGGTTCTTTCTGCGTATAGATCTTATACTTCAGCCGTTCCAACTCGCACCACTTTTCATAGAGCTGTGATACCTGTTTATCCTTTGCAAGCTCTGCAAGGATATCATCGACAGTTCGTTTTACATCCTGCGGCAGATAGCCATATACTTTCTTGCCGCTGACTGTCTGCAACTGTTCATGCAGTTTCTTCACCAACTTCTCAAACTGTGGATTATTGAAGGTGCTGTTCTGAATCTGCATTACCATCTGATGCACCTGTTCCTGTGATATAGATTTCAGCTCATCACGACCCAGTGTCTGCTCCTGATAGATGCTCTGCAGATCATCATGAAAAATATCATTTGCGAACGCAGAACGTATTTTGTCAATGCCCTCTCTGCTGAGATACCCTTGCTTGGGATTTGTAGAATAAACAATCAGATGAATATGCGGATGATGCGTCGTATCATGAAACGCAGCATACCATTTCAGATTGCTCATCGGAATTCTTGACTGCTCTGCAATGACAGGAATCTGCCGCTTGACAAGCTCACGCCATCGGTCAGAGTTATCATAGCCAAGACGTATTGCATCTTCTCGGCGGAGTGAAACAACATGACTCCACACATTGCCCTTGTGATGTGCAACCTCATCTGCAACCTGATTCAGCACGATGGGTTCATCGCTGTCATTGAACAATCCATGCGCACCACGCTGCTCTGCACTGGGACGCTTTGCCATGTAGCCGACAAAATTCTGACGGTTGCCAATCACATCTGCGTGACGTTCAATGATTGTTGTAATCAGCTCGCTTGCATTCTGTAGTGTAGGGTGTGCGGTGTAGTCCTCATATTCAAGATAGCGTTTTGCTTCGGGGAAGTCACTTAGCAATTCGGATAGCATTTCCTTTTGTTTTTCTGTGGTAGCTGTATTCAGATCATATTGATTCTGCTCACGCTTTTCAACGGTTTCACGTGTTGCGATATACTTCGTGTAGTTTTTTCGTTTCGTCACACTCCTTGCACTGCCGCTTTTGAGATAACGGCTTGTGACGATGATTTGAGATAAGGGCATGGGATCACCTCTTTCTTTTTTTAGATTTTTACCATTATAGCTTATATTTTCAGTTTGTTTCTAGGATGCTTATTTTTAAGTATTTCCTTTTGTTTTGATGATGTGACATGTGTATAGATTTGAGTAGTGGTTATTGAACTGTGTCCCAACATTCTTTGTATATACCTTATATCAACATCTTCTTCTAAAAGAAAAGTAGCAAACGAATGACGGAACATGTGCGGTGTGATATGTATTGAAATATTGCATTCTTCACAGCATCTTTGAAGCATATTCCTTACTGACTGTTCAGTTAATCTTCGTTTAAGTTTGTTTATAAAGAATATTCCGCTATTAGAAATATCTTGTTCATGTAACATGTAATACTTCCTTAAAATCCCGATAACTTCTAAATTTTCAATAGGTATGATACGCTCCTTCGCACCTTTGCCAAAGAATTTTATGGTATTTCCATGCAAATCAACATCATTTTTACGAAGGTTGCAAATCTCAGCGATTCTGGCTCCTGTAGCGAAAAGCAGTTCTGTAACTGCGACATTACGAACAGCACTTTTTAATTGATAATCCGTCTTTGCCAGATCTATTTGTAAATAAAGATATGACATCAATTGGTTCACAATATTAAGTGGGATTGTTTGGGGTAGCACTAACGGTTCTTTTATTGATGTTTCAATTTTATCAAATGGATTATATTCTATTAGATCATGGATTAACATATAGTGACAGAATGCCTTTAATGTTGCGATTTTTCGTTTTGCTGTCTTAGGTTTGTACTTTCTATTCAAAAAAATAATGTAATCCCATAAAGTGTTTCTTGTCAAATTTTTGGAAAACGCTTCATATTGCCGCAAATCAACTTTGTATGCTTGTATCGTCTTGCTACTCAAGTTCTTATGGTACTGGCAATAGTTAAAAAAATCAGCTATATGCAATCTGTAATCAAACATCATCATCACTCCTGGTTAAGAATAATTGGCGTTTCTTGCCAATTAAATTATACCACTAATATAAGCAATAGAAAAGATTTGCACAAAAAACAACAAAAGTATTGACTATTTTATCAAAATGTGATATGATATTATTATATATAAACGCAACCGTTGATAACTTCAAATTATTGTTAATTGAGAGGTGGCATAATGGAGCTACAATTTAAAACTGTACCTGCAAAACGTTGCCCGAAAAAAGATGTAATCGCTGCATTAGAAATATATTGTAAATCTGTTGATCATGGTTCCCTAACTGACACTAATCAAATTAAGGATTATATATGGAACACAAAGCAACACGCTAACGAAGAAAGGATTATGTTCTTTTATTTGCTGTACGGACAAAATAACGACGTCTTAGGTTTTTCTGAATTTGCATATTTACCGGAAAATAAAGTTCTTGTTCTAGATTATTTATGTACCCATCAACGGAATCATTTGTTATTTTATAATTTCTATCATCTTGTTTTACAGGATATAACCGACACACTAAAAAAAGAATATTTGTTCATACGATATATAATAACAGAATTGTCATTAAACCAGTATGCTGGAAAGCTTATTGATACAGATAGCAACTACTTTCGCCACTTACTTTCAAATGAAAATTTTCAATTGCTCAAATACCCCTACTATCAGCCACCACTTCTAAAGCATGAAACAGCACAGGAGTTCAATATTGCGATAAAACTTCATGCTTCTGAAGAATCCATGTTGTCTCTTAGAAAAGCAGAATTCTTGTCGATAGTTGAAGAATTGTACTTTTCACACTACGATAAATGGTATCAAAATTATTTAACAGATGATACTTATTCTAAAACGTTGCAACAGTTGATAGCAAGAATCAATAGTGAAATTCTTAATGACGAATCAACGGAATCTATCGCACTTGTAAAATGCCAATTATTCGAAGATGGTCAATGCCCGAAATTTCAAGCGGATAACATAACGATTTCTCGAAATAAGAGAAAGACGTGGAAAACCAAAGTAATTCCATTTATATGGGTAATTCTATCGATAGTAACATTTGCTTTTTGCGTTTTTCCTGCTTTTTCCAATATATCCACTATTCTTTGTTCTTTCTTGACGATTATTGCAGGGATTATTTCTATTGTTTCTTTATGGAAAGAGTTTTAGAAACTAAGAATAAAGTATTATGAGAAAATGGATACGAAATTGGTTGTACTATTTTATCAAGTTTAGAAAAAGGCGCAGATTTTGCTTCAGATAAACCAATACGATTTAATAACGAAGAAAGAGTATGTATTCGTTTACAACGAACGATTTTAAAATGAAATTGTCGAAGAAGCTGGCGAATGTGTCTTTCGCTGTACAACCAAAGTAAATGCTTTTGATCATTGTAATAATATACGTTAGTAAAAATATCTTTTCCATGATTAGTTGTGCATAAAAATTCAGCACTATCAGAACGTTCAAATTCTAAAATTAAAAAACCATTCGGCTTCAGTATTCGATAAAATTCAGAAACAGCTCTTTGTGCATCAGCATAATTTAAAACACTCCCAACACAAATAATGACATCAACCGATTCTGCTGGCAAGTCGATTTCTTCAATCGACCCAACAAGATACTTTTCAAAATGTTTTATATATTTTTCAATTATATCCAAGTGGACGATGGTCCCCTCTGTATTGTATACAGATCCCCCTGATCCTGCATTCAGAATAAGCGTGTTTTGTGATGAAACTATTGAAAGCCATTTTTCAACAATTTCTTTTTCTGCATTAAAAGTATGTTTATGCCAGATGTCATTTTGAGGCCAAGGAGTGGACGAATTATAGTTTTCAACTGCAGTTTTTGAGACCTCATCTTGCAGAATCACTGTAATCCCCCCTATAGCATTAGAATTATACTTTTAATCGTTACATGTAATAGTGGATAATTTGAAGTTATCAACGGTTGGTAAGCAACCATATTTTACTTGGTGGTAGACATTTTTTAAACCACTTGCTATTTTGTAAAGAATATGGTATAATTAAAAAGAATCAAAATCTCTAAAGTATGAAAGGAAATGACTTATGGTAAAAGTAACTGAATATCCTGGCAACAAGAAATACGCAGTTGATAAAGGTTCAATTATTGATCTCGACACAGATGAAATTGTCGATTACATTGATCAAGTTGAGATTGCTATAGAATATCCTGAATCAATGCCGGGAATCTGTCGAGTAGAAAGCGTGACACTATCTATCAACGGTGGCAGAAGTTCGTTTGATGATCAAGACATTGTGGATAATGCAGAGTTCCATTCCGATGCTAAACTTATTGAAGCATTGGCTGAACGCTATGGTGTATCTGAAGACATTATAGATATAGTGTAATTTAATGCATTAATATGTACAGCCGTATCACACCGATACGGCTTTCTCTTACTCAGACCGCTGATACCTGACCGCCTTTTCAAAGTTAATGATACCATTGATGCGCTTGACCTCATCACTGCACATCAGACGAAGCTTGTACAGCGTTGCATCATCGACATCGTTCATTGCCGCAAGCATATGCGTCAGCGCACCAAGCTCAACAGCGATTTTGAACATGGCACGGGACAGATTCTGTTCACTGCCTCTGACAATACCCTCGGTGATTGTCGCAAGCTGTGGTGCAATGAATTCTGTTGCCGTGTGTTCGTTGTTGAGAAGATAACCGCAGTAAAAGCGTACAGCTTTTTCAATGAATTCCGTTTTTGAACCGCAATTGTCATGCTCATACAGCGCATTCACGATATCCATGGTATCGGGATACAGATACAGCGGAAATTTGATTTTATCCACGGCGACATCATCCGAAACCCTCGTATTTTCGGCAGATGAAGCCTTTTTTGTTTTCTTTGACTCCATGATTTTTGCAAAACTCCTTTCTTGACTCCATAATCATTCTTGTGATAAAACCTCGAAGATTCGGCGAGCTTTGCTCGTCCGATGTGA